>DASUGQ010000181.1:0-15885 GCA_036273935.1 Cyclobacteriaceae bacterium
TTAAGAATTCTCATGAACTCCTTGACGCTGTATTCATGCACTTTAATTTGTTGGATACTCGCCAGTATTCTGTTGATCGAAGGAACCAATCGAAAACTGGCGCCCGCATAAAGACTTAGAAGCATTAGTGATTCCTGCTGACTATGTTTTGTTAACAGCGTATAGCCTATGATGGTACATACTACTCCCGCTGCCGCCACTTCAATGAGGCGCGGTATGCTCGCATTGAGTGTGTGATCAAGTGCCAGGATCTCAAACAGACGTTTACTGGCTTTTTCAAGCTTATACTTGAAAGATGCTTCCTTCACATAAGATCGGATATCAGGTAATCCTTCCGTGATCTGGATCGTGTGCTTAAGAATCGAAGGATATGAGTCACGAAATGACGAGGCAATATGTTTGATTTTTTTTCTCCTCAATTGATAGATCACGAATACCGGCACCAGCAAAGCCAGGAGAAGCGCGAAGGCCTGAATGTTATAAAGGGCAACGAGAAGTAATAGAAAAGTGAAAAGAAGTGTTTCTGAAAGTAATGTGCCCATTGGAATGATAATGTTGTTGGCAAAAACGAGAGGCATGTTTGAAATGAGATTCACTTCATTGGAGAGGTCTGCATGCGTGAATTCCTCGTAAGGCAGGTTTAAAAATCTGTTCGTGGCAAGGCTCGCCATGTCCCTTCCGATCCGGTAAGCATATTGCGCTTTTTTTAGAATGATCCACGAATTAACAATGACTTTCAAAACAATAAAGACAAAAACAAAGAAAGTGAAAATTGCCGCAAACAACGTTAATTCAGGAGACCCGAAAAAAAAGTAAACGCGTTGGAAAATAGCATTGGTCTGTAGTGTTGTCGGATCGATCAGAAGAAATATCAGGGGGAGAAAAAATGCAAGACTGAAAAAATCGAGAACAGAACTTGCGACCAGCAATAACACGATTCCAATTCCCTTTTTACGCAGTAAGGGATGGATCAATCGGTAGGCATTCCTCAGAAAGTCAATCTTCATTTCTTATGGGATCTATGCGATTAATTTAAGCCATGGGAATGGTGAGTCCTTTATGAAGACTTGTTTAAGCCTTTCCCATCCGGATTCCGGATCATAAAGAACATTATAACCAGTTCCGGAAAGGCTATCCCAGGTATGATGGTGATAATACGAATTCATACCTTCCTGGTTCGCCCTGCTAAAATAGTTCATGGATCGTTCTTTGGCACTTCGTACTGCGCCTTCTGAGTACAGGGGACTATCCAGAATATGAATCTCGCCAAACGGTTTTAACAAACCCTTTATTTTATTAAGCAGCTTCTCGAGATCGGGGAAATACTGAATGACACTCGCCAGGATAATGACATCGGCAATCGGCTCATCAAAGTCTTGCGATAAAATATCTGCATGCGCAAAGGTTATCATATCATTCGAAAATATTTTCGAGGCCTGTAATAATTCATATTCGTTAACATCAATCCCACAACAATTATTCTGCAGAGATCTATTTATTCGACTAATAAGCCACCCATTTCCACAACCTATTTCCATAACATCCTGAAATTTTTTTTCTTTCAAATAAGATATCAGCTTGTTGGTTGTTCGGCGCCTGATTTTCCATTCGTTCATTAAGGGATGATCAAAAGGTACGAATGGTAAATTTTTTACTAATTCATCGGCATATAATCTACCTTCCTCTTTTCGAAGCGTCAGGTATTTTTGTTCAAAATCGATTTGAGTAAAACTACCTTGATAAAAGATTCCATTTTTTAAATCAAATCTCTTCCTTTCAAAGAAAGACCTGAAATTATTTTCCATTATACTCAAAGGTCACAATTATGTGATCAGCCCAGCGATTGAATGGAAACGAATTGTGAACGCATTCATCAATTTTCTTAAGGATGTTGAATAAGCGAGGATACTTCACGGGAAAATTTCCGAGATGAGGCGGGGGAACAAGCGCGCACAACCCCTGAATACCTATTAACCTGAATGAAGGGTCAAACGCACGTTTGATTGCGGACAATGAGTGATAGTATGTCTTGAAGTATTCTCCTTCAAGGTGAGCAATGGTTCCTTTTGTATGGAAGCGTCTGAAAGCGCTCTTTAAATTCCCCTTTAGCAACCCAATCAGTTCCCAGAGATATGTTGGCGGCATAACCACCCAGGTAATGCGTGCCGATGGTTTTAGAAGCGCCGGAAGGTGACGGGTAACTTTTGTCAGGTCATCCAGGCAATTGAGTCCGCCCATGTTTGAAAAAACAAAATCAAATTTTTGACCCTTTAGTTGTCCGAGGTTTTCATAGGAGAGCTGAGTGCATCGTAATTTATTCTTTAGTTGCAGCAGTTCTTTTTTTCTTTCTATCTGTTGAATCATTCCATCAGACAGATCGGTTGCGAGAACAGTGTGACCGCATTGCACAAAGCGGAGGGCGTCGATTCCGGTCCCGGCATTAATTTCCAGGATATTGCTGTTAGGCCTGATGTATTTGTCAACATTTTTGTAGACCTGCGCTCTCATGTATTGCAATACCGGGTTTCTATCGTCCTCATCATCGAAGTATCGGGATTGCTTACTAAAGGCATCGTTGACTGACTGGTAAGAAACTTGCTCCTGATCGAGATCCGTGGCTGCCGTCATTTAACGCGAAGATCAATAATGAAATGATCGGCGAATCCTGCCAGAAAAGAGCCGCCACTAATTTTTTTCTCCATCGAGTAATGCCAGAAGAGCCATCGCTTTCTCCGGCTGAAAAATTTTTCAAGATAGCCGGGAGGGATCGATATGCCGACCGGCATTTTACGCACGAGTGTAAACGCCGATGCTGACCAACGCTTGATTTGTCGGGGCTGATAATACCAGGTTTTTAGCGTTACTCCATTTAGGTCAACGGGAACTTCCTTTTTGGTCCAGCGGCGGAATGCATTTTTGAATTGAAATTTTAAGAGAAAGTAAATGCTTTCCCACAAGCAATATCTTGGCATAACGATGGCCACAAATCGTCCTCCGGGTTCAAGTATGGACGGAATTTTGGTAAGGAGTTTCTGAAGGGCTTCGGGATTGATGCAATTGATGCCGCCAAAATTAGAGAAGATCAGGTCAAACTTTTTGTTGAAAATCGTTTCGTCGAATGCATCGAGATCAAGATAGTGCGAACTTATTTTGTGTTGCAGGGAATATTGACGCACTTTTTGCTGAGTCACTTTCAGCATTTCTTCGGAGACATCAGTCGCCACAATGTTAAATCCGCGATCCCCAAAAAGCACCGCATCCTCGCCTGTTCCACCGTTCAACTCGAGGATTTCAAGTCCATTTAAATCAGGTATAATTTCTTCAAGGTATCGCCAAACGCGTTTGCGTTGCAATTGGCCAATCACAGTATTTGTGAAGGACAAATCGTAAAATGCTGCAATATGGTCAAATGGAACAGCCATCAAATTGGCAGGTGTATGCTCTCTCCGCCTCGCACCCGTTTTTAAATTATGTTGGTTGCCTTAATTTACTAAGCTTTTTATTAAGAGTGAACGAGCGTGCGGTAAAATAAAATGAGGCCAGGCCAGATTTTAAATCTTTGGAAGTTATTTGGAGGGGAGTGTGCCAGAGTTTTTCAAACATCTTTATTCCCCGGCGGGAACGGTATAGACTGTGAACATACTGGTGGAGCATCCTGTAGTAATCTCCGTGAAAAGTGCCGTGGAACATCATGGCTAAATCAGCGGAATCTGTCCAGTTTTGCTTCTCTTCTAGCTGATCCCTGACCTTATCGTAAAATTTGGTTCCGGGCAGCGGATACGAAACTGATATTCCGGCTTCATCAGGCATCAGGTCCAATAACATTTTGATGGTAGCGTCTATGTCTTTCTGAGTTTCGCCCAGATAGCCGAATTGCAGAAAGAATCCAACTTTGATTCCCTTTTGCTGGAGGAGCCTGGTTGCTGCATATATTTGTTCAACGGTTGTTCCCTTGTCCATGTCGTTTAGAATTTTCTGGGAACCGGATTCGGCACCAACCCAAACGGTCTCTGCGCCGGATTGCTTAAGGGCATCAACGGTGTCTTCCTGGAGCAAGAGGTCTACTCGTGATTGAATCTTGTACCTGAATTTCAACTTGCTTTCAACGACAAGGTCTCGAAACTCCTGCACCCATCCTGGTTTCAATCCGAAAATATCATCGGCCATCCAGAAGTGATCGGGATTATAGCGACCGAGGAGTAATTTGATCTCTTCGACAACGTGCCGGGGAGACCGGGAGTTGTACCTGTTTCCGTAGATGGGTTTAGCACACCAGTTACACTTAAATGGACAACCACGCGTGGTGGCGAGATTAATTGAAAAATATTTATGATGTTCCCGCCAGATTTTTTCGTACGAAGAAATGTCCACAAGATCCCAGGCCGCGAGAGGGAATTCATCCAAATTCTGCTTGACGGATCGATTAGGGGTTACGATAATGTTTTGATTCTTGATGAGCGCCAATCCCTGAACAGTCGATTCATCCGTATTTGATTTTAGTGCAAGGATAAGTTCAAGCAGCGTTTGCTCACCTTCACCTCTTATGATGTAATCAGCATCATGGTTCAAATACTTTTCGTAATGGTCTGTTGCATCTGAACTGGAGATCATCACAATACATCCCGCTTCCTTGCCTTCTTTTGCCATTACCATCGCAGCGTCGCGCATTTTTGTCAGGCACATTTTAGAAAGGTAATTAAAACCGTCATCGTAAATCACAAGGTATTTTGGAGGATTGGACTGAAGGTACGGACCAATCTCCCTCGGATCGTCCCTTAGATTTGTATCGAAAAGGTCAACATCAAAACCATTTTTGCGCAAATATGCAGCCGCCTGTATCGTGCCCAGTGGGGGATAGGGCTGTTTAGTTCTCCATTGCTTCTGATCGAACTTATAAAAATAGGAATGCGTGAAAAGAATCTCAGCCATAAGTTCTGTGCTTATGCCAGGTGAGCAAGGTGAGACTCATGTAGCTGATTGTAATTTCTGATTTTCTCATCATAACATCTCATCACTTTTTGCTGGTAATGATTGGGATGATTTTTGGAAACATGTTGGCTGCTCTTGAAAGCAATATTAAAATCTTTAGCATTGTATTTCCTTTCGTACAGCCGTTTCCAGCGAGCTAATGTTATCCGCATAAAAAACTTTTCAATGCGATCAAAAAGCTTTGTATTCAAAATGTTTTCGACGGAGATTTTCAAGAATGATGGTTTACTGGAAATACTATTTTCAACAGAATTGACCTCATAATTGGGGAAGAAATCCATCACCCACGAGTTGTTGTTAATCATTCGGCTATAAAGCCGCGAACCACAGAGTGGAACCAACGTCGCAAGTTCTGTTGCAGTAAAAAGATTCTTCTCTTCAATTTCCAGGTGCTCGGAGTCAATAAAATAGTTGCAACAAAAATATTTGTGAGAGTTGAAAAAAAACAGGCGTTTGAACATAACGATCAACGTACGCGCCATCCACAATCTTCCCGGGGCAGTGATAATAAAAAAATCAAGATCACTTTTCTCGTCCATGTAGCCCTTTGAAAATGATCCAGACGCAAATACAGCCCTTACAAAAGGAAAACGAGCGATTAGTTTTGCACGTTGGTGCGCAATTGACGCATATTTTTCAGCAAGGTTGTTTCCCTTCCTTCTACGCACGACGTTTTGTTCAGAATTCTGTATGCTGAAATATTCTCCGAAACGATAGATCAATTTGTTGTCTGAAAGATTCTCAAGGGCATGTTCAACGTCGTTTACCTTCACAGAGTTGGTGGGAAGAAAACGAAAAACCTCATTCGCTCTCAAAGGATAGTTAAAGATATCGTAGTAGAGAAGGGTCTTCACAATACTCTGATGGAGAAGTTCTTTATTCATGAGCATCAGGCTTTTTTTTATTTTGAGAAGTTTGGGGATAAAACAACAATACTGGATAAAAAACAGCAAAGAAGTCGATGCCCTTCTGACGTTCCAAAACAGTTTCAGTCAGACAACTCAACACCACAAGGGAGCAAAAACCGAAAATCAAATACTCCTTCCTGGATAAGGCTGATACCATCGGAATAACAAGGATAGCAATCAAAACTAACAAGCCAATTATACCATGTTGAAGTACAGTACACACAAATTGGCTGTGAGGGTTGTCTGACATCAGGATATTTTTCACCTGGTACCGGTCACTTGTCTCCTTCATGATGTCCTGCGATTTCCCTGTCCCGGAACCCCAGACCCAATTGATATTTCGAATGGACTTTAGTCCGACCCACCATAAAGACGCTCTTATTTCTGTTGAATTTTTATAAAGTTGACCTGGCTTAATGCTGATTGATGACACAAGAAATTCCTGGTAGCATCGGTAGCGGGTCACCGGGTTAACGAGGATGAGGGCCACAAGGACGATGGTGACCATGAATGCATATACCAGTCTTCGCCCTACACCCTGAACTTTGTCATTTCGTAGAATCGTGAAGATTAGCAAGGAGGAAAGTGCAACGATAATGATTCTGGAGGAAAGAAAAATGATAAAGATGCTGAAGTAAGCAATCAACAAAAGGCCGATCAATCGCGCACGACCGGATTGAATCCGGCTGGTATCAAAAAAATGAATAATTATAATGACCGAAAACGCAAGGTAAAGTGAAAGGTACGTCGGGTGCATCGCGATTCCGGATGCGAGTGAGCGATACGATAACAGCATCCAATGATCTGAAGACGCCGGGTTTAATTGTTTATAAGGCGTAGTGCTGAGGTAATTAAAATCGGACAACGAGATAGTTCCATCGGTCAATAGGCTCATTTGGTGAACGAAATTGACCAAACAAAATACACTCGCGACAAGACAACTGATTACGAACGTGGAGAGGATAATGATCACCTCTTCTCGTTCAGGTTTCAACAGGAACGCAATGGTTATCGGGACTGAAAAAAAGAATATTTTTTTTTCAAGTTGTTTCCATCCACTGTCAAGATTATCAGTGTAAAACATTCCTGCCACCAGGATGCAAAAAAGTGCGATCAGTAATATAACTGGTAAATCCTGCAATGATCTGACTTTGAAAATCGTTCTGCCTTGCATGACCGAAATGATGAGAAAAAATATCAGGGCGATGTGACAGGCTATAAGAGAGAAGGGTAGAAAAAAAACAGCCATTGAAAGGAAAATCAATGGTAGTTTTTTCTCGAGTATCCTGGCCGTATGTTTCACACTGAGTACTTTCGCAAGGTCAACTTATTGATTCGTTCGCGTTCAGGATCATTTACCCACCCCCACTTGTTGAAATAACGTATTGCGCTTTGAATATTGTGGAGCATTAACCGGAAGTCTTTATACGATCCGCGTGCGTGATAGTGATAAATAGAAACGTCAGGGAAATAGACGGTTCTGAATCGACTGTGCAACCTCCTGGTTAAATCGGTATCTTCTGTATAGAGAAAAAAACGTTCATCAAATAAACCAACTTCCTTCAGTGATTCCGTGCGCAGAAACATGAAACATCCAGACAAAAAAGGAACGTCCATGATTTGATCATATTCAGTGAATTGCAGCTGGTATTGAAAATTTTCTCTCTCAACGACATCTTTCAAAATGTTGAGAAACCTTCGCAGCAATAATATTTTTGGCGTGGGAAGTAGTTTACACAGATACTGAAGTCTGCCGTCTGGATACAGGACTTTAGGCATCAATTGCCCCACCGCATTATTTTGCTCCATAAAGTCGTAAAGTGTTTGAATGACCTGCTCGTCAAAATAAACATCAGGATTGAGGACTATGTGATACTTTGAATGATCAAGAATTTTGGAGAGTATTTGATTATGGCCCGCTCCGAACCCTACATTCTTATTATTGAACACATAAACAACCCTGGAGTCATCGACGAGATTGCGCAAACGATCATCAGGAGAATTATCGATCAAATAGAGCGTTGATTGTGGAGCGGCATCAAGAAAGCTTCGTATTGCCCTCGATAAAATCGGAGCAGAATTCTTGTATGTAACTATGGAGGCAGTCAGATCACGCATACCAAACAACAGGAGTATAGTAGAAAAATACAAAAAAAAACCTCCATGTGTTGCCACACACGTTTGAAAAAAAGAAAAAAAGAAATGAATTTTAATCCCTCAGACACAAGTACACCGTATGCTGGAAATTCGCACCGAAGAAGATTATCTGAATGTTTATAAGAAAAGTGTAGAGGAACCTGAAAAATTTTGGTCAGAAGTAGCCGAGCAATTTACATGGCGGAAAAAATGGGATAGTGTGCTTCAATGGGACTTTCATAAACCGGAGGTTAAGTGGTTCATGGGAGGTAAGTTGAACATCACAGAAAATTGCCTTGATCGCCATCTGCCAACGCGGGCCAATCAGACCGCTATTATTTGGGAGCCAAATGATCCAAATCGTCCTGCCCGGCACATTACCTACCAGGAATTGCACGACGAGGTTTGCAAGACCGCAAACATGTTGAAGCAACAGGGCGTAAAAAAAGGCGACCGGGTTTGCATATACTTACCGATGGTCCCTGAGTTGGCCTACGCCGTGCTGGCATGTGCCAGAATTGGCGCTATTCATTCTGTGGTGTTTGCTGGATTCTCGGCAAGATCCCTCGTTGATAGAATTACTGACGCAGGCTGCAAAATTGTGATCACATCGGACGGCTCATATCGTGGAGAAAAAACCATTAACCTGAAGGGAATAATGGATGATGCACTGGAGAAATGCCCTGATGTTGAACGAGTGATTGTTCTGAAGCATATCAATTCGGCCATAACCATGAAAGACGGTCGTGACTCCTGGTGGCATGATGCAATCCAGGGAATGAGTTCAACATGCGTCGCCGAGGAAATGGATTCGGAGGACCTCCTGTTCATCCTCTATACCTCAGGATCTACCGGTAAACCTAAAGGCATGGTTCATACCTGCGCGGGTTATATGGTATACACCAGCTATACTTTTCGCACGGCGTTCCAGTTTCGCGAGGGACAGACCTATTGGTGTACGGCCGATGTAGGATGGATTACAGGGCATTCCTATATAATATATGGTCCGTTGTCGAATGGAGCAACGACATTAATGTTTGAGGGAATTCCTTCCTGGCCCGACATGGGGAGATTCTGGCAAGTCGCGGAAAAACATAAAGTGAATATTTTCTACACCGCCCCGACAGCGATTCGGGCTTTGGAAAAAGCACCGTTAAGCTTTGTCGAGAAATATGATTTGAGCTCCCTGAAAGTGCTTGGGACCGTAGGCGAGCCCATCAATGAAGAGGCGTGGCACTGGTACGACAAAAATATAGGCAAAGGAAAATGTCCCATCATTGATACCTGGTGGCAAACTGAAACCGGTGGATTTATGATTTCGCCAATAGCGAATGTCACAAAATTGAAGCCGGCTCATGCAACACTTCCACTCCCTGGAATTCAACCGGCTGTGATGAATGAAAGCGGCCTGGAGATTCAGGGCAATCATATAGAAGGGAAATTAACCATTAAATTTCCCTGGCCCTCAATGGCTAGAACCATTTATGGAGATCATCAGCGCTTCAGAGATACCTACTTCTCGACGTTTCCCGGAAAATATTTTACGGGCGATGGATGCAAACGGGATGATGAAGGGTACTACCGCATTACGGGCCGGGTGGATGATATTATTATTGTATCTGGTCATAACCTTGGAACAGCTGAGATTGAGAGTGCTATTGATGAACATTCTGCAGTGTGCGAATCAGCAGTGGTAGGTTATCCTCATGATATAAAGGGCCAGGGTGTTTATGCTTTTGTGATTTGTTATGATAAACCCAGTGAAGAAAACAAGCTGCGAAAAGAGATCACGGAAACCGTCTCCAAAATAATCGGCCCGATTGCTAAACCGGATAAAATTCAATTCGTAAGCGGATTGCCAAAGACCCGTTCAGGAAAAATCATGCGCCGTATTTTAAGAAAGGTTGCAGAGGGGGATATTACAAATCTTGGTGACATCTCAACATTGCTCGATCCGGCGGTCGTTGAGGAAATAAAAGAGGGAGCACTTTAGGTAATTACATTTTCACCTCATTGACAAGCGTTTCCCCTTTGCCGAAACTTTTCACATTGGAAAGTGTTGTCTCCGCAATTTGATCGAGCGCTTCCTGCGTGAAGAAACCCTGGTGAGCTGTAATCAAGACGTTAGGGAAACTTACCAACCTTCCAATGGTATCATCAAGAATAATTTCTTCGGATAAGTTTTGAAAGAAGAGATTCTCTTCCTGTTCGTATACATCAATGCCAAGCGATCTGATCTTTCCGATTTTTAAACCTGCTATAACAGCCTTGGTGTCAATCAATCCTCCGCGACTTGTGTTGATCAGCATAACACCATCTTTCATTTGCCTTATCGTATTTTTGTTTATCAGGTAGCGGGTTTTTTCGGTCAAAGGACAGTGGAGGGAAATAATATCCGATTGATGGAGGAGGTCGTCAATTGAAAGATAGGGCACACCAATTTTTTCAACAGCCGGATTTTTATGAGGATCGAAAGCAATTACCTGACAACCCAGTCCGTGCATGATTTGACAAAATACTGCTCCTATATTGCCGGTGCCGATTACACCCACTGTTTTTTTAAAAAGATCAAAGCCCAGCAATCCATTCAGTGAAAAATCCTGTTCGCGAATTCGATTGTAGGCCTTGTGCGTTTTTCGGTTTAAGGTCATGATCATGGCCAGTGCATGTTCGGCAACAGCGTGTGGTGAATATGCCGGCACGCGAGCCACTTTAATATTTTTTTCACTCGCTGCCTTCAGATCCACATTGTTAAATCCGGCGCACCGCAGGGCAATGAGGCCGATGTGTAGTTCGGACAATTCATTAATGATGGATTCATTGACGGTGTCATTTACAAAAACACAAATGGCATCGCTTCCCCTGGCCAATGAAACGGTCCGCTCATTTAATTTTTCTTCCAGGAAGATGAGTTCGAACTGAAACGCTGTATTGTGTTTTAAGAACGAGTCCTTGTCATATGGTTTTGTTCCAAAGAAGGTGATCTTCATAGGATGGATTGAATCTCCCTAAAATAGGAATATCAAGAATCACTTCATAGCTGAATCAGGAGATCATTGCCATCACGTTTTTCCTGATTCTTTCACAGCGATCCAAATGAAAGTCATAAAGGTCAGGCGAGACATAATGGCTTAGTTGGTTCCGTAACATTTCTTTTGCACGGTTTAGACGTACCTTCACATTGGCTTCTGACAATAGAAGGCACTGGGTTGTTTCCGCAATGCTCATACCCTCGATTTCTCGCATCATGAAAACGATCCTGTATTTTGTGGGGAGTTGCGCGATCGCATTTTTAAGCATGATGCTTAACTCGTCGTTGAGAATCGTTTTCATAGGATGTTGTGATTCGATCCGGGGTTCACCAACGATATTGTCGATCGACTCGAAGGCTCTTCTTTTCTTAAGCGTCATTAGCGCCTCATTGATTAGTATTCTGGTAAGCCATGTCGCAAAGCTTGACTTTCCTTCAAATTGTCTCATGTTCTCATAGGCCTTGATGTAAGCAGATTGCATGACTTCTTCTACTTCAGCATCGTCGTGCAGAATGGCCACACCGATGCGATAAAGACGTTGATTGTATTTCGTCATTATCCACTCAAAGAGATGCTTCTCTCCAGAAAGGATCCTGGTGACCAATTCCCCATCGGAGAGATTTTTGTCAATAACGATGGCCATGTTGTTGTCGATTAGATTATGGATTCCTTAAATGGTTACAATTTTCTACACCTAAAAGTTGCGGAATCGTTTCGAAAAGACGGCCCTTGTAACCTTTTACCTTCAGGTTTATCCAATGTAGAAACAAATATTTTATTTTATGAATACATCTTCAATAACAACAACGCGCACCTCTGTTGTGCAACAGGTCTGCATGGTTTTGAAATATACCTACGGACTTGTACCTATTGTGGCCGGACTGGATAAATTCACAAATCTCCTTACAGATTGGACCGATTATTTAAGTCCTGGTATTTCTTCGATGCTTCCCATGAGCCCGTCAGTGTTTATGATGGTCGTGGGTGTTATTGAAATCATAGCCGGAGTTCTTGTGTTGGCTAAACCCCATTTTGGTGCGTGGATTGTCATGGCCTGGCTGCTGCTGATTTCATTAACCTTAATTGCAGGCGGTCATTACCTTGATGTAGCCGTCAGAGACATTGTGATGGCGATAGGGGCGTTTGCGCTGGCGAAATTAAGTTCCGCAGGAGTCGAGGTGAAATGAAAAAACCCCGGCCAATTTGACCAGGGTTTTCAATGTGGTTGGAATTGTATGACTAACTACCGCAAGCTTCGCAAGCATCGGGATTGTCAAGCGAACAAGCCATGTCGGCGCGCTTCTGATCATAGTCAACCGCGGTGGATGACTCATATTGAATCTCTTTCTGGCTCTCCGTTTGAAAGGCGACAACTGGTTCAGCTACCTTGCTTTCAACAGTTGGTTGTTGCTGAATGGTGGCTTTATCCAACGTGAACTTGATTGCATCTGCTGCGGCTGTCGAGCGCAAATAGTACATACCGGTCTTAAGCCCTTTCTTCCAGGCATAAAAGTGCATGGAAGTCAGCTTACCAAAGTTTGGATTGGTGATGTGTATGTTCAGACTTTGTGACTGGCAAATGTAGGCGCCGCGATCAGCAGACATGTCGATAATAGCTTTTTGAGAAATTTCCCAAACGGTTTTATAAATCTCCTTAATGTTTTGCGGAATTTCAGGAATGTTTAACACTGAACCATTGGAAGCGATGAGTTTCTGACGCATCGTGTCATTCCACAGCCCTGATTGCATCAGATCTTTCATCAGGTGTTTATTTACCACAATGAATTCACCGGACAATGTTCTTCTTGTATAGATATTCGAAGTGTAAGGCTCAAAACACTCATTGTTTCCAAGTATCTGAGAAGTTGACGCAGTAGGCATTGGAGCAAGCAACAGGGAGTTTCTCACACCAAATTGTTTGACGTCACGCTTCAATTGTTCCCAATTCCAACGTCCGCTCTTCGGTGTGACTCCCCACATGTCAAATTGGAAGATACCTTTTGAAACCGGTGATCCCTTGAACGATTCATACGGGCCCTGTTCTTTGGCAATTTCCATAGATGCTTCCATGGCGCCGTAATAGATCGTTTCAAAAACATCTTCGTTCAACAGGCGCGCTTCCTCGGAGTCGAACGGCATTCGCAACATGATGAAAGCATCTGCCAAACCCTGAATACCAATACCAATTGGACGGTGGCGGAGATTTGAATTACGAGCTTCTGCAACGGGATAGTAATTAACATCAATTACTTTGTTCAGGTTGCGCGTTACAACTTTGGTGATCTCGTATAACCTGTGATGATCGAATGTTCCATCATCCTTAATGAATTTTGGTAAAGCAATTGAAGCGAGATTGCATACAGCCACTTCATCTGACGAAGTGTACTCCATGATCTCAGTGCAAAGGTTGCTTGACTTTATTGTTCCGAGATTTTTCTGATTCGATTTTTTATTTGCTGCGTCTTTGTACAACATGTAAGGAGTTCCGGTCTCAATCTGTGCTTCCAGCACTTCAAACCAAAGGTCCTGCGCCTTCACCTGTTTGCGGAACTTTCCTTCCTTTTCATATTTCTCATACAGACGCTCAAATTCTTCACCGTAGACTTCTGCAAGACCCGGAGCCTCATTGGGGCAGAACAGTGACCACATGTCGTTGTCTTCCACGCGTTTCATAAAAAGATCGGGTATCCACAGCGCATAGAAAAGATCACGTGCACGCAATTCTTCCTTTCCGTGGTTTTTCTTCAGATCTAAAAATTCAAAGATATCAGCATGCCAGGGTTCGAGGTAGATAGCGAAACTGCCTTTACGTTTTCCACCACCCTGATCAACATATCGGGCGGTCATATCAAAATTTCTCAACATCGGAACAATGCCATTCGATGTTCCTCCGGTTCCTTTTATATAGCTCCCTTTGGCCCGTACATTATGAATGCTTAAACCGATACCTCCGGCGGACTGAGAAATTTTGGCGCACTGCTTCAGCGTATCATAAATTCCGTCAATGCTGTCATCCTTCATGGTGAGGAGGAAGCAAGAGGAAAGTTGTGGTTTGGGTGTTCCCGCATTGAAAAGCGTCGGAGTTGCATGAGTGAACCACTTTTCCGATAAGAGATTATAGGTTTCAATGGCAGCGGCAATGTCTGCTCCGTGAATACCTACGGCAACACGCATAAGCATGTGTTGAGGTCGCTCAACGGTTTTTCCATCCACCTTCATCAGGTAGGAGCGCTCAAGCGTTCTGAAACCGAAATAGTCATAACTAAAGTCGCGGTCATAAATGATTGCCTCATCCAGTTCTGCGGCGTGTTCCTTAATCACTTTCCAGGTGTCTTTGGAAATGAGCGGTGCATTTTGACCGGTCTTTGCGTCAACATAGGTGTACAAGCGTTTCATCGTATTGGAGAACGACTTGCTCGTTACCTTGTGAAGATTGGAGATCGCAATTCGCGCGGCCAGTTTCGCAAAGTCCGGGTGGCGCGTTGTCATTGTTGCAGCAATCTCTGCAGCCAGGTTATCAAGTTCCACAGTCGTCACACCATCGTAAAGGCCATTGATTACTTTCATGGCAACTTCTACAGGATTGATGTGCTTGGGATCCAGACCGTAGCAAAGCTTTTCAATTCGTGCGGTGATCTTGTCAAATTTTACGGACTCTCTTCGTCCGTCGCGTTTGAGTACAAGCATTCTTGATAGGGGTTGTTATGGGTTGAAGAATAGATTAAAAAATGTATTTCATGTGTTATCAATTAATTTTTAATGGACACAAGAAATCTCCATGCCGATTATCATCTCTCTTAGGGCGACGCACTGCATTGTGATTTCAATGTAATTAAAAATCTTCGTTCAGTGAAAACTTCGGAGCAGTTTCTTTCTCTGTGCTCTTCATCACACCGGCCTTCTGATATTCAGCTACACGTTTCTCAAAGAAATTGGTTTTACCGCGAAGCGAAATCATCTCCATGAAGTCGAACGGGTTTGTTGCATTGTAAATTTTTTTCCCCACCAGTTCATTAGTCAGGCGGTCAGCAACAAATTCAATGTATTGTCGCATTTGTTCGGCATTCATTCCGATGAGGTTAACCGGCAAGGCATCAGTCACAAATTCTTTTTCGATTTCCACAGCGTCCTTAATAATTGCTATGACCGTTTCATCAGGAAGTTTGCGGACTACATGTTGTGTATACAGGTGACATGCAAAATCACAATGCAGGCCTTCATCCCGAGAAATGAGTTCATTGGAGAAACTTAATCCTGGCATAAGGCCACGTTTCTTCAGCCAGAAAATCGAGCAGAATGAACCAGAAAAGAAAATTCCCTCAACTGCCGCAAAGGCAATAAGCCTTTCCTGAAAGTTTCCTTTATCAATCCAACGCAAAGCCCAATCTGCTTTTTTCTTAACGCAATCCATCGTTTCAATGGCATGAAACAACTTATCTTTTTCCTTGGGGTCTTTTACATAGGTATCAATCAGCAATGAGTACGTCTCTGAATGAATGTTTTCAATGGCGATTTGAAACCCATAGAAAAATTTGGCTTCAGTGTACTGCACTTCGGACACGAAATGTTCAGCAAGGTTTTCGTTAACGATGCCGTCACTTGCTGCAAAGAATGCCAGCACGTGTGTGATGAAAAATCTTTCGCCATCGTTAAGGTTCTGCCAGTCGCGAAGGTCGTGGCCAAGGTCTATTTCCTCAGCGGTCCAAAAGCTTGCTTCAGCCTGTTTATAAAACTTCCAGATATCGTGGTGTCGAATAGGGAAGAGAACAAAGCGGTCTTTGTTTTCTTTCAAAATCGGTTCTTCGAATCGGTCGTGGCTC
>DASUGQ010000182.1:0-4313 GCA_036273935.1 Cyclobacteriaceae bacterium
TCTATGGCCGGTCAAACATTATCCGACACAACGACAGGCCACATATGTTTGTCAAGGAACTGCAATTGAACATTGAATACCTGAAAGAAAAACTTGAAACCGAAGATGCAAAAGTTGTTAAGGATGCTCACAACTATGCAAGCTCTCTGATTCAGGGGATCGCATATTACCTGAACATGGCTGAGGCGATTGAAGAAGATGAAAACCGAAGAAACATTTTCATTATGAATCTCAAAGAGCAAGAAGATGCACTGAAGCGCCTTATTTCGGTTGAACACAAGATGATTCACGAAGAACGTGGACTCATCGTGAAATAATCAAAACAGAATCTTATGTCCCTGGAGTTTTAATTTATTTGCTTTCTCCATTTTCTTTATCGTCCTGATCACAGTTTCTACCCGAAGGCCAGTCATGTCCGCCAGTTGTTGCCGGGTGAAGGGTATGATGATTTTTTCTTCAGCTACTTTTGCGGCAAGCTTTGATTTGAAATATTTTAACAATGTATAAAGTCTGTGCTCGGGATCATAAGAAGAGACTTCAGTAAGGATCATTGATTTGTATTGCAGGCGTTTGCAAAGTACCTGGCTAAGCTTGATGTGTATATCAAAATTTTCCTTTAACAACTGGAGAAACTCCGGCTTGGGCAACCGCCAGACTTTTCCCGGTTCAATAGCCATGGCACTACTGGGGTAACCAAAGCCCCCCAGCAAAGCAGGCTCACCAAAACTTTCACCGGGATTAAATATCCCTTGGGTAAACTCCTGTCCATCCGGATTAATAATGTACATTTTTACCTGTCCCTCCTCCACCTGGAAAAAGTCGCGTGCGGGGTCTCCCTCTTCAAATAAAACCTGATCTTTTTTTACCTTCATCAGGCGGGCCTTGTACTTCTCAAATAATTCTGCCGGAATCAATTTTCTTCTCCTTTTTACAAGAAAATTAGACAAATCGATGGGATATGCCATAGTGATTCCATGTTTGTGTGAACAAAATGCGCTGGAAGAACCTACCAGTGCCTGGCATCTACAAAATGTGAGCGTTAAACAATTGTGCAAGCCCCGCCGGCACATGCAGCTTCGGCCTTGTGATCCGTTTCGTCATCCAACTCAAGAACCTGGTTAAGGTCTATCGCCTTAAGATTTTTTTCCATGGATTTAAATTGGTCCTCAGTGATATCTTCAAAAGGAGCCTGTTTGTAGTTGCCATTGTCAAATGGAAGAACGCTCAACCCGTTATAGGATGCCTTATTCTCCCACATCCATTCGCCAACGCGTTGCCAATCATGCTCTGGAATTGAAACTGTTGCTGATACATTGTTCGCGTTACTTCCCCGTCTGAATCCATTGCGAATCCATTGCGTGTTGAATTTCTTAATTCGTTCTAACAGACTCATCACATCCTCATTACGCAGGATGCTTCCCTCCGGAGCTTTTTGTGGAATACATATGATGGCTTGCTTGCTGCTTAACAGGTCCTGTTCGAGTAATTCGGGGTGTTGGTCGTGCAGATAATTATAGAGCGCTTCATTCTTGCCGATGCGCACTCTCCTCAGGTAGAAGTCATTGTGCCACGCATGAATTCCGGATGAGGTGCCCAAGACAAGCGATGTCGTTCCTGACGGTTTGATTGTAGTGCAACGTGCCGCAAATTGAATATCGATTTTGGCGGATGTTTTTATATTCATCCGTTTGGTTTCTTCGGCCGCTTCACGCAAGTCATAGGCAAATATCTTCCCACTGGCAATCCCGGTCATCCCAACACCAATTAAAGCATCCTGCATTGTTGTGGTTTTCCATACCTCCCGCAGGTAATGAAAGTTTGTAAAGCCCGCCTGCAATGTTCCAAGGAAGGCCGCTGCACGCGCTCTCTCATTTAAATCTTCCTGGCTTGTGATATCTGAAACATTAACCTCGCAGAGATTGCAGAATTGAAATGGTCGCAATGCAATTTCACAGCATGGATTTGTTCCCCAATCCAAATCATTCGTGAAGTAAAATCCTGGTTCACCCGATCCGGATAATTCAACCTTCTTCCATAAATTAAAAAATTGTTCCCGTGTTGTTGTCGCACGCGGTAGCACAACTGAGTTGTTCGCGCGGCCGCGTTGTTCATTCAACTCCCACCAATTTCCATACTTGCAGGTAAGCATTTCCTCATCCTCAGCAGAAAAGAGTGATATCATTGCCGACCTTCTTATGCCTCCCGCTAAGACAGCATTGGCGAGATAACACATAATATCATGACACTCTAATGGTGAAAGTTTTTCACCATCATTCTTCCTTTCAAGCACAGCCTGTACATGAGCTATACATATCTTCAGAGGTTCAGGTCCCGGAGCTTTCCCTCCGGCCGTAACCAGTCGCGCACCTTTCGGACGGATATCAGAATAATCAAATTCAGGCAAGTATTGACTCAATCCGAAATATGCTTTCAGTAATACCTTTACGGAATCAGCCCACCCTTCAAGACTGTCACCTATGAGAAATTTTCTCGACTTTTTTGCTTTGTGAATTGCAGGTAGTTTCTCGACGTGATGATATTGAACAGAGTAACCAACGCCGGTACCTCCCAGTAAAAGAAACATTGTCTCCGAAAATGCACGGATATCATCCACCGGAAGATAGGCGCAATTGTAAATGCGACTATGATTTCTTGCAATGGCTGGTCCGGCAAACTGCATGGCCCGCATAGAAGGCAAAACTTTCCTTTTGTACACGAATTGCATCCAGTGATTAATCTCTTCTTTTAGTGAAGGATACTTCTCAATCATCATGTCCTCATACCGCTTGCAGATTTCTGCCCACGACTCTCTTCGCCTCATATCCGGGAGATATCGGGAATACTTCATATGAACAATCAGATCACTGAGAATTTGTTGATTAAGTTCCATCGCGTCGGCAGTTAAACGGGTTTGTACTAAAGATAGGTTGAGGCCATGCTTTTTGCCTTTGGAAAAAGAATGTTGTTCTCTAAATGAATATGCTGCATGAGATCATTGTCAAATTGTTCCAGCATGATATAGGTCATTTTGAAAGTGGGGCATGCATATACCGGCGGAATGTATTGATTTGTTAGTGAGCGTATGGACTTTATTAAATCGCCTGCGCGCTCATGTTCATCCTCCATTACCTCTATCGGCATATTAAGGTTGTTCAGTATAACCGAATCAGATGCAAAAGAATTCCCACCAAACATTTTTTGAATAGCAGGAAAAAGTACTTGTTCTTCTTTTGGCATATGGTTTAATAATTCTTCGGCCAGATCGTTAAAATTTTCACGCACTGTCAATAGAAACGGGCTGTCTTCTCTATGAACGCTGCAAACTTTATCCAGCAGTTCCTGAATCTGTGGTATTGCAGTGCGTACATATTGATGATGATGCTGAACGATGAAGCTGATTAAAAGCGGAGCATCCCAGGTATCAAAGCGGACCCGGCTATCCGCACCTCGATTGGCCGCTGCAGATTGTATTTCCTGCCAAACAGATCCAGCGTCCAATCCTGCTTTCTCACAAGCACTTGTAAAAAGTTTCTTTCCTCCGCAGCAATAATCCAGGCCATAGCGATTGAAAATCTCCAATGCCTGTGGGAACGTCAGCGCTACATCAGCCACTGAAACTTGTTCCATATCCAATCGATCACTTGCAATTGTCATATCTGTTTTTGTTTAATGTGATTTTATTCAAAACTGCCAATTTCCTTTTCAATGAGCTATGATTATGATCATAGTCTGACGACATATCAAGAATTAATTTTTGACAAAAAAAGTTATGGAGAAGTCTAAACATGATCCTGTCGTTGAAAACATTCTCGACACCATTTACCGTGTTCACTTCAACTGCGGTAACATACCCAGACACGAAAGAAACGTGAAATCGAATTTGAATCTTGAAATCCTGTTAAAGATCTTTTCTTGAGAAAATACGCATGGCAATCCATAACGGCAGAATTACCCAGACAGCCAACATGGAGATTGAGAACAGGACTCCCATGTTGCTGCCAAAAAAATCTTTGTAGAACGCACCGGTATATCCCATTAACGCTGACACATCCAATTTCAAGAGAAGGATGATGCGGGCAAGGTCAACAGGATTTAATGCTATAAGGGCCATGGTGATCTTTTCCAAAGGATAATCACCAAACCTGTAGATCACCCACAAAACCAGTCCGTCGTAAATCAACGAAAAGTAAAACCAGAACAGCAAGGCAATGCCAATTGCTTTTGCTTTATCCCGCGTCAAAACAGAAGAAAGAAATGCGATGGAAACAAATACAAGCGTGAGAATAATGCCTGTGAAAAGTAAAGTAATAATA
>DASUGQ010000183.1:0-3820 GCA_036273935.1 Cyclobacteriaceae bacterium
AATATCGGCGCCTGACGGGGTTCAGCCCAGTCCAACATATGAGGCTATTGGCATCGGAATGAGAGCCTGGGTATTCTCCATGTTAACCGATGTTTGGGGCGCAATTCCTTATTCCGAAGCGCTGGCCGGAACGGCTGAGACTCCCATCTATTCTCCAGGCTACGATTCGCAGGAAGAAGTGTACGCAGGTTTGATTGAAGAACTAAGAGTCGCCAATGAAAAACTGGATGCCTCGATTGCTTCAATTGGCGGAGACATCATGTTCAAAGGAAGTGCACTAAAATGGAAAAAGTTTTTCAACTCCCTTCGTTTTAAACTTCTGAACCGGCAGGCGCATAAGGTCGCGGGCTCCGCGGCGATTATGCAAGAGATGATCGATGATCCTGATACCTATCCAATGATTGAAAGCAATGCAGAAATTGCATCGTTCGTTTACGGTCCAACTCTCGGAACTCAAAATCCATGGAATGATATCCTGATCATCCAGGGAAGAACAGACTGGAACATAAGCAGTACAATTGTCGACAAGCTAAAATCTCTGGATGATCCGCGACTGGAGGTTTATGCGATTCCAGGTGAGGATGCAGGCGGTGAGATTAAAGGTCATCCCAACGGCCTGCCTGGTAGCGTTGCCGTTGCCTATGTGGGCTATAGTGCCACGGTCAATCCAACAATATTTGCGGCTGCGACTTCGCCTGCTGTTTTAATGAGCTATTCAGAGTTGCTTTTTATAAAAGCCGAAGCTGCCTTTGACGGCGATATTTCAGGCGATCCCCAAGGGCTGTTCGAGGCTGCCGTCACGGCGTCGTTCGAGCAATATGGCCTTACGGTTCCACCCGACTATTTAACAAGTCTTGGTGTAGCAGATAAGGAAAATATCATGACGCAAAAATGGATTGCCCTTTTTGGTCAGGGGATTGAGGCATGGACTGAATTAAGGAGGACAGGCTATCCGGTTATGCCTCCACACGATCCGCAGTCACTGTTCCTGAACGATGGCGTTCTTCCAACACGGCTGGTGTATCCTTCAACAGAGTATTCATTGAACGGCACAAAAGTAGCTGAGTCAACCACATTGAATGGCGGCGCTGATGACATGAAAACTGAAATGTGGTGGGTGGAATGAAATGATTTAAACTATTAAACGAACGAGTATGAAAACAATCTATAAATTATTTCTTGTTGGTATGCTGGTCTCCCTAATGATACGCTGTTCGGAGGAGTCGGACATGGCGATAAAGCGTGTAGTATCTCCAGTAGTTATAGAAACGAAGGATGTTACTTCTTCCCAGGTTGAGGCTACATTTTTCGAACTGGACAAGAGCGGAATTCTTGACTATACAGTAGGCATTGATTCGATTGCAGTGCCTAATCTGGCCATCGAAGTATTTGCTTCCGGTGCATCTGTTGGAATTTTCACAACTGACGGGAGCGGAGCAATACTGGTAGAGTACGCAGGGGTTAAGCCAAATGAGTATGCTGGTACCTACAAGGGAGTGACTTTCAGGATCAAAAAGTAGTCATAGTTAAAATTCGGGATCTTGGTGGAGTGGAGCCCTCTTCCTTACTTAAGGAGGAGGGCTGCTCGAATCCGGAAATATTTAAACAATGAATCCTAACAACTAATACCCTATACATGAAAACAAATACCCTAAGCAGACGTCAGTGGCTGAAAACCAGCACCCTGGCGTCAGGAACAGTGGCACTTCTTGGTAGCAATCTGTCCTCTTTAATTGCCGCTCCCAATCATGCAAACTATGGGAGTAAAACGTTCACCATGCCGGAAGACGAGCTGTTACGCAATGCGCCACCCATATTAAAAGCCCGATTGTCCTCAAACGAAAATCCGTTTGGACCTTCAGCAAAAGCAAAGAAAGCCCTTGAGGAAGCGATTGATGGGAGTTTCCGCTATCCGCGCGCGTATGTTCGGGATTTGGCCGAGAAGATTGCGTCTTATGAAGGCATTAGCGCTGCGCAAATTGTTCTCAGTGCTGGTTCGGGTCCGGTTTTGTCGGCCGCTGCCTGCTATTTTGGGTTGACAGGAGGATCGATCATAAGTGCCGATCCTACCTATGATAATATTCCCGAAGATGCAGAAGGCTTTTATCAATCAAAATGGGTGAAGATACCGCTCACACCAGACTATAAGCACGATCTTGATGCGATGGAAAAGGCGATTGATAACACAACTGTTTTGGTGTATGTCTGCAACCCAAACAATCCAACAGGAACGGTCCTGGATAGCGAGAAATTGAAAGCCTTCTGTGAACGTGTATCGAAAAGAGTTCCGGTTTTCGTGGATGAAGCCTATATTGATTACACAGACAATCCGAACGCGACAACCTTAATCGACTGTGTTAAAAAGGGTCAGAATGTAATCGTGGCGCGGACGTTTTCTAAACTTTATGGATTCGCAGGCTTACGTATGGGGTACATGATAGCACAACCGGACGTAATCGATAAGCTGGCGCCGTATCTGAAAGGAGCGAGGTCGATTTCTGCCACGACGGCTAATGCGGCCATGGCGGCCTACCAGGACAAAGAATTCTTAAAGGAGGCACTTGAGAAAACCGAAGAGTCAAAACAATTTCTTTATTCAATACTCAAGAAGGCAGGATATGACTACATACCCTCGTACACAAACTTTGTTTTGTTTCCTATAAAGATGGACGGCAAGCGTTTCACTGATGAGATGATGAAACGTGGCGTGAGTGTTCGTTTTTGGAAATTCAATGACAAGGATTGGTGTCGGGTAAGTATTGGCACTATGGATGAGATGAAATCGTTCGAGGAAGCATTTGTTCAAATTGCCTGAGACGAAAATTCAATCCATAACCAAAAAGATTTCAGGAGTGTGCAACATTTGGTGGGCATTAACCGGATGTTGCATCTCTCTGAACCCAACATGGTGCTGAGTTGCTAAAGGGCATCGACGGCTGAAATGATTTTTTCGCAACTCAACCTGACTTCTTCAAGGGTTATCGTGAGAGGGGGAGAGATTCGAAAACTATTGGGGTACGATAGAAACCAAAATGTAATCACGCCATCTTCTAATAAATGATTAACAATTTGCGAGACCTCAGCTTCAGTTTCAAAATCAATTGCAAACATTAATCCGATTCTTCTTATTGCCTTTATTCGCGGATGCACCAGAAGCTGTTCAAATAACCTTCCCTTTTCTTCCACATCAAGAAGAACATTTTCCTCGTCCATCACCTCTAATACCGCGAGCGCGGATGCACAACAAACGGGGTTACCTCCAAAAGTCGTAATATGACCAAGCATTGGATCGTGGGTAAGGCACTCCATGATAGACTGGCTGGAAATGAAAGTACCGATTGGCAACCCTCCGCCGAGCGCTTTGGCCAGCGTCAGGATGTCGGGTATGATGTTGAACTGTTCGAAGGCAAATAGCGTCCCGGTGCGTCCCATACCACATTGAATTTCATCGAGAACAAGCAGTGCGCCGGTTTCATTGCATCGCTTACGCAACGCCTGCATGTAGACTGGAGACGGGATTCGAACACCGGCATCTCCCTGAATGGTCTCCATGATGACGCAGGCCGTTCGTTCAGTGATCCAAGAGAGTTCGCTTACTTCATTAAAATTGATGAAGCGTACATCAGGCAGCAATGGGCGAAATGCATTTTTCTTCTTTTCATTTCCCGAAACACTTAAAGATCCATGCGTGCTTCCGTGATAGGATTTATGAAAGGAAATAATTTCTGTCCTACCGGTATATCGTTTCGCCAGTTTAAGCGCTCCTTCATTTGCCTCGGTGCCGGAGTTGGTGAAGTAACAACAATTTAACTTTTTGGGC
>DASUGQ010000184.1:0-4771 GCA_036273935.1 Cyclobacteriaceae bacterium
AGAATTGAAATGGTCCTTGAGAACTTTGGTTACTATTATTTTGATGATCGCTACCTGTTATTTGAAGCAGATAGTACTATAGGTCATCGTAAGGTCGATCTCACCCTCACTGTTGTTCCCGGGGTTCCCGAAAAAGTGAAACAAAAATACGCACTTGGAAATATAACTATTACAAATGACTACAATCTGCAGAACGATACATCACGCCTGCAAGCGGACACGATTAATATTAATGGATACCGATATGTTAGTTCCAGGGAAAGCCTCCGGCCAAAAATTGTAACGAATGTTGTTAATCTGAAAACGGGAGCACTCTACCGAAGAGATGATCATGACTATTCCATCGCCCATTTAATGGGATTGGGTACATTCAAATTTGTCAACATCAAATACAATGAAGCAAAAGACTCTGCAAACACGATTGACGCCAATATATTTTTGACACCTCTGAAAAAAAAATCACTACGGTTCGAAGCACAGGGCGTGTCAAAATCCAACAATTTTGTAGGGCCTGGTGTCGGTATAACATTCACGAATCGAAATTTCTTACGCGGCGCGGAACGATTTGAATTGATGTTAAATGGGTCATACGAATGGCAGATTAGCAATAAGCAAACATCATCGATCAATGCGTTACAGTTTTCCGCAGAGGCCAGTTTGTCTGTCCCGAGAATGATACTTCCCGTGGAGATTAATACCTACTCGCGTAAATACCTACCGAGAACAAATTTTAAAGTTGGACTTGATTTTCAACGACGCATTGGGTACTTCCAGATGAACTCCTTCAACGTGGGTTATGGTTATGTCTGGCGCGAAACGACAACGAAGAGCCACGAGTTTGATCCCATAGATATTAACTATGTTAAGGTGAGCCGAACGACCGCGGATTTTGAAGAATTGCTTAACAACAATCCGGCATTGGAAAATTCATTCCAGGATCAATTCATCCCGGCCATGCACTATTCATTCACATTGAATTCACAATTGAAAGAACAGGACGCTGGAGTATTCAACAAAAAAAAAATTTCAGTGTCGAATTTTTACTTTCACGGCAATTTCAACTTATCGGGCAACCTCCTTCACCTGATCAAGAACAAAACGCATGCATCTGGTGAAGAACCGCCGTATAATTTTCTGGGGCAGCCATATTCGCAGTTTATTTTGAGCGACGTCGATTTTCGACACTACTGGCAAATCGATCGTCACAACAAACTTGTATCCCGAATTGCCCTCGGCGCCGGCTATGCCTACGGAAACTCTGCGACATTGCCGTATATCAAGCAGTTCGCCAGTGGTGGATCGAGCAGTGTCCGGGCTTTTCCCGCCAGGTCTATCGGTCCTGGTACCTACAATGTTTATGATGACCCGAATTATGATGACACCTATTTTGTAGACCAGCGTGGAGACATCAAGGTCGAGGGCAATGTTGAATATCGCTACGATATTTTTAAAACGATCAAGGGAGCGGTCTTTGTTGATGCTGGAAATATCTGGTTATGGAACGATGATGGACAACGTGCCGGTGCTACATTTAGCACCAAGACATTCCTTAAAGAACTTGCAGTCGGTACTGGTATAGGTATTCGTTTTGATTTTAACTTTTTTATTCTCCGCTTTGACCTTGCATTCCCCGTAAGAAAGCCATACCTGCCTGAAGGAGACCGTTGGGTGTTTGATGAAATTGATTTTGGCAGTAGCGAATGGCGCAATGAGAATCTCATTTTGAACTTTGCAATCGGATACCCGTTCTGATCACGCGCTAACTGATCACCCCTGATCCTATAAGCTCGTCTTCATGGTACCAGGCAGCAAATTGCCCTGGTGTGACACCGCGTTGTGGTCTTTCGAAGATCATGTACAATCCGTCGGCTTCATAGTGAAGCGTGCATTTTTCAAGGGGTTGACGATACCGAATTCGCGCAGCATACCCGCGAGACTCTCCAATCGTTAAAGCAAAGTCCTCCCTGATCCAATGCACATCTGCGTTTGGAATAAATAATCCTCTTCTGTACAACCCCGGATGGTCTTCGCCCATACCTGTATAAATAATATTTTTCTCGGTGTCGGTTCCAATGACGAATAAGGGTTCCGGGTATCCACCGATGTTTAATCCCCTTCGCTGACCTATTGTATAGTAGTGAGCTCCATTGTGTTCACCAGCAACCTTTCCAAGCTTCGGATCGAGAGCGTAAGGTTTCGTAAGACTGACCAGGTCATTTTCACTAAATCCATTTTTGAAAGCAATTGAATCCGCGGGAACCTCAACTACTGTACCCTTCTTCGGTTCCAGTCGTTGCTGCAAGAATTCAGGCAGATGAACTTTTCCGACAAAGCATAATCCTTGCGAATCTTTTTTATCAGCTGTCACCAACCCTATCTTCTTTGCAATATCTCTGACTTCCGGCTTATTTAATTCACCGATCGGGAAAAGAGACCTCGACAATTGTGCTTGCGTAAGTTGACAAAGAAAATAGCTTTGGTCCTTATTGGTGTCTTTTCCTGCGAGAAGCCGGTAAACCTTCTGGCCATTTGTTTCGGTTTCACCTTTTCGAACATAGTGCCCCGTGGCCACATAGTCGGCACCAAGTTTCAGCGCATTGTTGAGAAAGATATCGAATTTGATTTCCCGATTGCACAAAACATCGGGGTTAGGTGTTCGCCCTAGTTGATATTCCGCGAACATATAGTCTACAATTCTTTCCTTGTATTCAGCGCTAAGGTCAATAGCCTGAAAAGGCATTCCCAGATGTTGAGCAACAATCATAGCATCATTGCTGTCATCCAGCCAGGGACATTCTTTGCTAATGGTTACTGAGTCATCGTGCCAGTTTTTCATGAACATGCCGATTACTTCGTAGCCCTGTTCTTTTAATAAGTAAGCCGCTACGCTCGAATCAACACCGCCTGAAAGGCCAACAACAACTCTTTTTTTCATTCTTGTATTTCTACGAATTTCCGGCTATTCATCGAACGCAAGATTTTCATTTAAAAGTTCATTCACGGTTTCGTTAAAACGTTCAATGAACCTCTGGTAATAAATTCCTGTTCCAGGTCCTGAAAATCCGGTGTGGATCTTTTTTACCTTACCGTCCTTGCCAATGTATATCGTTGTTGGAAAGGCGACAACTCTATTCAGCATCGGTAATGTTTTTGACGCTTCGGCCTTATCGCGGGTGCCGCCAATAACAAAGTCGTAGTCAACGTCCATCTTAGCAATCATTTTCTTCACGCGTTCACTGGCATATTCGAATTCGGGTTTTGACTCATATGCCAATCCAATAATTTCGACGCCGCGATCTCTGTTTTCTTTATACCAGGGGGCAAGGAATTTAGTTTCATCCATACAATTTGGACACCATGTTCCGAACAGTTGCAGAATGAGGACCTTGTTTTTGTATTTTTCATCTGAGGGACTGATGATGTTCCCGTTTACATCCGGGAACTTGAAATCAATTTTGTCGTAGCCGTCTTTCAGGTACGTCATGGATTCTGCATCAGGAAGCGTGACATTGTCATTGCGTGATGCCGTCCAGGTCTGATGCCAGCTCAGACCTGACCAATAGTCTCCACGCAAGGTTGTATCACTGGTCTTTTCAGCCGTAAATAAATAGGCATAGTTTCCATCAAACGTGCTGAGGTAAAGCTTGTCGTCCACAACATTCCCTTCCAGGAAACGATAGTCTCCTGTCGGAGTGAGGAAAGTGCCTTCAATAACATTACCCGCCTTATGTGCAAAAATTCCAATGGCAGGTGTTGTATCAGATTCATTTACAAAAGTGACCTTGTATTTGCCTTCAAAGCGCTGATCCGGAAACCGGTTGTCATCTGCGGCAAATCGGTAATCCTGATTATAAGCGGCTCGAAATGGAATCTTGTAATTCTTCGCAAAGTTCTTGATGAAATATCCCTTCAAGCTGTCACCGCTGACTTTTGCTCTTAAGACGGCATCAAATATGTGAAGGGTCATGTTAACAGAATCATTGGCAAATGAGATCTCATCGAGCAAGAGATTCTCCGACGCATTCTTTATGAATACATTATAATTATTGACAGAGTCTTTCTTCACAGCAAAATTGAATGCAAGGTCATGCCCTTGCACATCAAGGACTCCCCGCCAGACACCTTCCATTAGTTCCTGATTTACTTTTTGTCCGGAACAACCTCCTATCAACGCGGCGAGCACTAAGAACTTTGGAAAAAATCTCATCATTACCTTCGATTGGGATACAAAAATGCAACAATTGAATTAGAATCAGGACATAAACAGGTTCATCGGAGGGTTAATTCCCAGCGAGGCCAGTAGCTCTCCATTGCAACCGTGTACGGCGCAGAATTTTCATCCAAAAATTTCCAACTCAACTTTGTCACTGATCTTTTCCTGAGTCCCACTTTCACCCACCTGACTTATTATTTGTGTCGCCCCTAACGAGCAAGAAGAAACGCCTGATTGAGGATGAAATCACACATAACAACATTTTTCTTTAATAATATTTAGTCCACCTGGCAGGCTGCGGTGTCACTTCATGGTAAAAAGTGGACGATTTTCCCTCAAAATGTTAAAAAGTGGTTAAAAGTGGTTGAAAGTGGAATAAAAATACCTATGTTTGTTTAGAGAAACTGCATTTGCAGGACTGACAACCACTACGTCATGACATTTTTCACCAGTAAATTTGAGTCGAAGCTCGATTCCAAGGGGAGGTTGGTCCTCCCTGCGCGAATCAAAGCCCAACTCCCCGAGGGATCGAATCAACTCGTCCTTCGGTTGGGTTAT
>DASUGQ010000185.1:0-12619 GCA_036273935.1 Cyclobacteriaceae bacterium
TCCTGCTTATCGGAGAGAATAATTTCAGTTCGTGGAATCCAGTCTGTCTTTTCACCATGGATAAGATGCCCAACAATATCATACGCACTCCACGATTGTCCCCCTTCATTGGGAGCAGTCCAGTCGGAGGAAATATTTTTCAACATAACATTAAGAACGTCTGGAGTTCGTTCAAGTATCTCAATTGACTTTTCTAAACTGAAATTCATGGGTATGCAATCAACTTAAATTTAAACATGTGATGCTTATAAAACGAGATTAAATAATATAGGTTCTTTCTTATCTTGTCGGTAAAAAACAGAACTGAGAGAATGATACCGATGGCTTGAAATTTGAATTCAAACCCGATGAACATAAAATGACTTTGAGACAGGGGGTGGTGTATTTGAACTGGTGAGAGAATGGAAGTATTAGCGAAATTTTTATATTTATTTTATGAAGAGGCTCATATTTATATTGTTTGCATGCACAGCATTTTCGGTTGTCGCTCAGAAAAAAGTTTTAATTTATACACACAATGGGAAAGGCTATGTCCATGAGAACATTGCTGCCAGTGTCGAGGCATTAAAAAAAATTTGCAGAGAAAATGGCTATGAAGCTACCGCTACCGATGATCCTTCGGTCTTTACAAAGGAAAAACTCGCAGGTGTTCAGTGCATCATTTTTTCCAATACAAACAACGAGGCATTTGACACCGAAGATCAGAAACAAGCCTTCGTGAGTTACATACGAAGTGGCGGAAGTTTTGTAGGCATACACTCAGCTTCCGGTTCGGAACGGCAATGGCCATGGTTCTGGGCAATGTTGGGTGGTAAGTTTGTTCGACATCCCAAGTTTCAGCCTTTTACGATAAAAATTATTGATCCCAAACATCCGGCAACAGGTTTTTTAGGCAATACCTGGCAATGGGAAGATGAATGTTACTTTACCAATCAGCTTAATCCTGATATACATGTTTTGCTCGCGGCGGATTTAACAACAATTCAGGATGAAAAGAAAGTGGAGTACCCCGGGGAGACATTCGGGAATTACTTTCCACTCTCATGGTGTCATGAATTTGATGGCGGCCGACAATTTTATACGGCACTTGGACATGATCCTAAGTTCTATCAAGACCCAACTTTTCTAAAACATCTGCTGGGCGGGATTAAGTGGGCAATGAATGACAGGTGATCAACCCCGTCACTTTAACTGAATACTTTTTCCATTGAGTACAATCTCAATCGACTCCCCTGACTCAAGAATTGTTTCTGTTTTTTCTTTTGACACCTTTATCTTAATCACTCTTCCCCTGAATTCAATTCTGAAGGAATAAGACTTCCATTGATCAGGGATGAATGGAGTAAAGTGCAACTTCCCTTCTTTCACGCGCATTCCACCGAATCCTTTCACAACACTCATCCACGTTCCGGCCATACTCGTAATGTGACAACCATCTTCCGTGTCATTGTTATAATCATCAAGATCGAGGCGTGCTGTTCGCAGATAGAGTTCATAAGCCTTTTCCTTGTAACCTAGTTTTGATGCAAGAATTACATGAACACAAGGCGATAACGAAGACTCATGCACCGTCATCGGTTCATAGAAATCGAAGTTGCGTTTAATGGTGTGGATGTCAAATCGTTCTTCAAAAAAATAAATTCCTTGTAGCACATCTGCCTGCTTGATGAAACATGAACGCAGGATTCGATCCCATGACCATTTTTGGTTTAATGGTCTGTCTTCAGGGCGAAGGTCACTGACGGGCATCAAATGTTTGTCAAGGAATCCATCCTGTTGCAGGAAGACTCCCCGCTCCTTGTCCTCCGGGTAATACATATCAGTGACAATACTCTTCCATTTTCCCGTTTCACTCGTCTCGTCAAAGCTGATGTTCGTTGCAATTTCTTTAAATCTATCGGATGAATTTTTCTTAACCTTGTCGATCGCTTCCATGGTGTAGGCAAGGGTCCACGCAGCAAAGGTGTTGGTGTACCAATTATTGTTGACGTTGTTCTCGTATTCGTTGGGGCCGGTAACACCAAGCATTACAAATTTCTTCTTATCGGCCGACCAGTTTACGCGTTGCGCCCAGAAGCGTGATATTCCGATCAATACTTCCAATCCGTATTCCGCCAGGTAATTCTCATCGCCGGTATACCTTATGTAATCATAAATGGCAAAAGCTATGGCGCCGTTCCGATGAATCTCTTCAAAAGTAATTTCCCATTCATTGTGACACTCTTCACCATTCATGGTGACCATCGGGTATAACGCAGCGCCATCCGTGAATCCGAGCTTCGCCCCGTTTTCAATGGCCCTTTTCAGATGCTTGTAGCGATAGACCAAAAGATTCCTGGCGACTTGGGGTGCAGCGGTACTTAAGAAGAACGGAAGGCAATAGGCTTCGGTATCCCAATAAGTGCTTCCCCCATACTTTTCGCCCGTAAATCCCTTCGGTCCGATGTTTAGTCTTTCATCGTCGCCCGTATAAGTCTGCATGAGCTGAAAGATATTAAATCGAATTCCCTGCTGGGCAGCAGAATCTCCTTCGATCGTTACGTCGCATTCGTTCCATTTATGTTCCCAGACTTTTGCATGTTCTTCGAAAAGCTTATCAAACCCCTTGTTTGCGGCTTCACTTAAAACTTTGCTGCAATTGACGACGAGTTTGTCCTTCGCATGATTTTCAGAAGAGAGGACAGCCCCATATTTATAGATCACGATGTCCTCACCCTCTTTCATTTCCAGCTGGACGACATTACCCACATACTTCTCCCGTTGTTCAAAATTAACCCGTATGTCAGCCTTCTTTCCGTCGGACCGGATGTGATATTGCATTCCCGTTGTCACATGGAAAAATGTCTTTTTGGTCTGGGCGGTTACGATTGCTTTTCCCTCGGAGACCTCTTTATACACTTCCTCCCAAAATTTTTCGTCGTAGTTCGAGTCTTTGTTCACCACATCCGCATCAACGTAAATTACCAGTGCGCATGGGGATGAAAAATTCAGTGGTGTAATAGCATATCGAATGGCACCAACCTCTCCGTTAGCCATACTGCAAAAGCGCTGAGAAAAAACCTTCACCTTCCTGCCATCCGAAAACGAAGCGACGAAAGTGCGCGAAAGCAACCCTGTCTTCATATCCAATTCCCGCCGGAAGTTCTCCACTTTACATTTTGCGAGGTCAAGTTTTTTCCCCTCAACGCTGATGTGTATTCCGATCCAGTTGGGTGCATTCAAAACCTTGGCAAAATATTCGGGATACCCATTCTTCCACCAGCCTACTCGGGTTTTATCAGGATAATAAACACCGGCCACATAACTTCCCCGCAGCGTTTTGCCGGAATATTCCTCCTCAAAATTTGCACGTTGCCCCATGTGCCCATTACCGATGCTAAAGAGACTTTCGGACACTTCGTGATAATGGGGATCAAAACCCTCTTCAATGATTTTCCAGTCGTCGTGTTTGATGTAATTCTTCATGTTATTCTGGCGTTCTTAATTTTGTCTAAAATCCGATCAGCATTTCAACCCTGAAGTCTCCGGTTTTATCGATCACCATATTTGCTTTGCCAAGGCGATCGATGGATCCCACACCTACGCATTTCATTCCCGCAGCGAGGGCAGCCTCGACCCCTGCTTCCGCATCTTCAAATACAAGACATTCCGGTGGCAGCACTTCAATGAGCTGCGCCGTTCGTAAAAAAATCTCCGGATCAGGTTTGGTGTGATTGATCATGTTTCCATCAACAATGACCTCAAACATATTTTCAATCTGCAGACGTCTGATCACTGTCCGTGCATTTTTACTGCTGGACGCAAGCGCCACTTTGATACCTTTGAATTTCAACCGGTCGATGAGGGGACGCACACCGGGAAAAATTTCTTCCGGAAGCATGCGTTCAATAAAATCATTGAACCATTCATTTTTTTTGAAGGCCAATCGTTCCTTTTCGGACTCGCTGACGGTCAAGCCTCCAATCGCAAGAAGAATCTCCAGCGACTTTCTCCGGGAGACGCCTTTTAAATTTTCATTTTGTTCCTTGGTTAAATCAAAACCAAGTTCATTGGCCAATCGTTTCCAGGCCAGGTAGTGATAATGAGCTGTATCAACGATCACACCGTCCAAATCAAATATGCAAGCTCGGATCAAGAATGGTTACGTTAAAGGGTTTGAGAGTTATTTTTTTAATTCTATCGACACAAGAAAATCAGAAATAAGTCTCCTTAATAATTTGGTTCGTTTCTTCCAATGATTTAAATACGTTGAATGTTTTTCCCTGCGTTCTCAAAGCGCCAAGAGTATTACCATACTGCGCTGCTCCAATATAATCCCTGGATTTTTGCAGGAGTCCAAAGCCAAGTCCTCCTGCGAAAGAGTCTCCACAGCCAGTGGTGTCTATAACATTCTCAACTCTGACAGCGGGAACCATTTCTTCCCTTAATTTCTTTCCCTCAATAGAGTAGACCATACACCCGCGCGAGTCAAGCGTTATGTAAACACATTTCACGCCGAGGCCAAGGCAATGCTGGGCAAAATTTCGCAGTTCATCAAAGTTCACCTCATCATTCTCAAAATCGACGGTCTCATACTCTTTCTTAAACCACGACGCATGGGCCTCTTCGTGATTCATTTTTAATACGTCAATGTAGGGAAGCCATTGATCGCGATCCACCCAAAATTTACGTTGCCGCTCTCCGTTGATGAGGCAAGCAGTTGTTGGACCATGGGCGTCAAAAATTATGGTGCCCTTGCTGTTCCCCTTCAGATATTTTAATGTGTCGAGTGAGATTTCATAATCACTGATGGGAATAAAAACGAAAACCTTACAGTCAAGAAGATTCCTAACATCAGCAGGAAGAATGGGGTCCATGAAACCAGTTTGCCTTTCAAGCCGGTTATTCATGTCGACAAATCTTAAACTGATAATGTCGCCCTGGTCGTTTTTTGCTGTAATGTACTTCAGGTTTATGCCGGCGTATCCATGAAAAACTTCTCTCACGTTGTCGACGTCAACCTGGCGAACGTGACATACGGGGCAAATTTCAATTTGATCACCCGCCATGATCGACAGGGCAATTACCGGGTGCGTAACACAACCCCACTTCTGAATCAGGTCTCCGTTATGGGTAACGATATGATCTCGCGGGATCGGACCCAAGATGGCAATTCGCTTCATAGTCTATCCTTCAATGTACAACTTCACTTTTGCGCTCGGTCAAAAATGCCGCACCAAAAACACCTGCACTATCGCCCAGCATGGGTCTCACAATTGGAGTTTCCAATCGGAGGTTAAAGATATTTTCTCGTACAGCATCCCTTCCTTCAGAATAAAGCAAGTCAATATTTCCAACGCCCCCTCCGATTACAATAACATCCGGATCAACGATATTGATGATTACGCTTAGGGCTTTTCCGAAAAAGGAGACGAGTCGCGTCATTGTTTCCCCGGCGAATTTATCCGTATTATTTCGCGCCATTGAAACGATTTCTTTCAATGATCGCGCCGCTCCGGATTTACTCAAATAAAATCTTTCGAGTGCAGGCCCGGCCAGGACTTTTTCCACACATCCCGATTTCCCACAATAACAAGGACCGCCCGATTCATCAAGAAAATTGTGTCCCCATTCGCCACCGATGCCATGCAGCCCATTAATGACTTCACCGTTGACAACAAGTCCTCCGCCGACACCGGTACCCATAATTACACCAAAGACAACATTAGCGTTTGGAAATTTCTCTTTCACAACCCCCAGTTTAGTTTCTGCCAATGCAAAGCAGTTGGCATCATTGGCCATGTAAATTCCAGTCCCAATCAATTTTTCAAGATCTTTCTTGAGTGGTTTCCCATTCAGATCGGTGGTATTGCAATTCTTCATTACCTGGAGCTGAGGATCCAAAGCGCCAGGTGTCGCAAAACCAATCCTTTCGGGGGAGTATCCCGCAAAATCGGTCATCAGCTTAACCATCTTCCCTAGCTGATCCACTATGTGTTGATAGCCCTGCTCTGCTTCGGTCGGAACCCGTTCTCTAAAAAGAACTTTTGGATTACTCGCTGACTCAAGAATGGCACCTTCTATTTTCGTTCCGCCAAGATCGATGCCCCATAAATTAGATTGATTCATAATGTCCTTTGTTCCTTCGCTGATCTGTCCAAAGTTGTACCAGACTTGTTAGATTTTTGTAATTGGAAAGTTAAAAGACTTAATGGAAAAAGAAAGGTTAATTGCCAAATTTTATTGCGTTGCTATGCACACGCTGACGACATGAAACACCTCCGGATGTCTCACAACCCTGGGCCGATAAAGGTAATCTGCGATTAAGGTTTTAACCCGAAATGAAGCTATAAAACTAAATGTAGCATTGCGCCAGCTTTTCAAACTCGGCAATTTGATTTTCTTTCCAGGCTTCATCTTTATCAAGTTCTTTCGCCATAAGCTGTGCCACTACAGGCGCCATTGCTATACTGGCTTTTGCATCGAGAAAAAGTGCGCGTACTCTGCGGGCTAATACATCCTCTACCGTGCGCGCCATTTCAGACCGCACTGCCCATACAACCTCGGCAGCAATAAAGTTAAAGTCAGGGTGAAGTTTTTCCGCAAGCGCGGGTTGATCATTAATTAGCTCTCTTATGAGATGCCGGTCTGTTCCATAATGCTGCAGAGTGTCTGGTATCACCGGGTCGTTGTCAGCACCGTGAATCGGGAGACTTTTTGTAACCGAATCGCGCTCCGGTAATCCGGCAACCAAAACAGCCTTGTCAATTGTTTCCTCACCCATCTTCCGATAGGTTGTCCATTTTCCTCCCACCGTCGTGATCAATCCCGAAAGCGAAACGATGATCCTATGCCCTCTTGAGATTTCTTTTGTACTCTTACCCTGACCAGAAGCAGCTAAGGGTCTAAGTCCCGCAAAGATGCTTTTAACATCTTCCCGGCTGGGTTTTTTTGTAAGGTATTGCGCAGCCGTGTCAAGTATAAATTTGATTTCCTCATCCAGGGCTTTTGGCTCAAGTGTAGCCTCATCAACTAGCGTATCTGTTGTACCTACAATTACCTTGTCATACCAGGGCACAGCAAATAAGACGCGGCCGTCAGAAGTTTTCGGAATCATGATGGCAAAATCCCCCTGGAGAAATTCCCGATCCAGGATAAGATGAACCCCCTGGCTTGGTACGATTGATTTTGGAACGGAGGGGTCATCCATCTGCAAAATATCGTCCGCAAACACGCCAGTACAATTGATCACAGACCTCGCAAGCAACGCATGATTTTCTCCCGTTTCCATATCAACAATGTGGGCACCACTGACGAGTTTCTCATCATTCTTAATGAGTGAGGTCACCTTCATATAATTGGAAATAATACCACCGTAGTCGGCCACCGTCTGCGCAAGGTTCACAGCAAGCCTCGCGTCGTCAAACTGACCGTCGTAGTAAATAACCCCACCGCGAAGTCCTTCCTCTTTTAGATTGGGAATAGCCTTCATGGTTTCTTCCTTCGTGATGTGAACGGAAGGGCCGAGTCCAAACCGCCCCGCCATCGTATCATACACCTTCAAGCCAATCGTGTAAAACGGCCCATCCCACCAATCATAGTTCGGAATGATAAAAGCCTGGTTGTGCACCAGGTGCGGGGCATTCAATCGAAGAAGTCCTCGCTCATGCAGTGCCTCAAACACAAGACCGATATCTCCTTGTTGAAGATACCGGACACCACCGTGAATAAGTTTGGTGCTCCTGCTCGAGGTTGCCTTTGCGAAGTCATGCCGTTCAACAAGAACTGTGCGGTAGCCGCGGGTCACCGATTCGAGCGCGGTACCCAACCCTGTTGCCCCTCCGCCAATTACCAATACATCCCAGGTTTCTACTTTCCCGTTCCTGAGCAAGTCAATCATTTTGTTTCTATCCATAGCGGGGAGGACGACTTTTATTAACTAGTTTTTCGAAATGCGCGAATTTCCCTACGCCAGGACATTACCCGCCGAAGTTAATCTTCGCCAAAAATGCTGAACGCGGAGAGAGAGGGATTCGAACCCTCGGTCCGCCTTACGACGGACAACGGTTTTCGAGACCGCCCCGATCGGCCGCTCTGGCATCTCTCCGTTATTAATCCCAAAATCCCCTCAATTAAAAGAACTATTCCGAATGATTCAAGTTGCACATTTTATGATGACAATTTTCTAACTTAAGCTTATTAAACAGATCATTTATGAAAACCAGGTTTTGTTTACCGATGTCTCTGGTGATTTTCATCTGCAGTTGCGCTCCCCAGGTAAAAATTGTTGGGACCAAGCCCGCAGAAGGCACATCGCTGAATAATTATAAAACTTTTGACTTCTATCAATTTAACACGGAGGTTGTACCCTCTCCTACTTTTAACCTGCGCACCGGGTGGCTAAAGGATGAGATTGCCAAGCAACTCAATGCCCGCGGACTCAGTCAGTCTTCTGATAACCCCGATCTATTGGTTAATATCGGTGTTGTGATCGAAGAGAAAGTTCAGACAAGAGAGACGACAATACGGGATGCGCCAATGTATACCGGACAACGAAATTATTCATGGCAAAGTCAGGAGGTCGCGGTGGGCACCTATGAAGAAGGTACCGTCACAATCGATTTAGTGGACCGAATGAAAAATGAAATGATATGGGAAGGAGTTGCTTCCAGCATCCTCGTGAAGAGTGACGAATCATCAAAGAAAAATATTGCTCAAGGAATGGAGGCGCTTTTTGCGAAAATCAAGTGAGATCAGAAATTACTTGCATTTATCCGACTCGGCAGCAAAGTATCGTTCACCATTCGCCGTGATCTTTTCATCCTTTATCATCAAATTAACTTCGGCCTCTGGTAGCTTTTTAAACTTGAGTTTCAACACACCCTGTTCTCCAATGCCTTCAGCGGTCCACGTCCCGGACTGCCTTCCTTTGTACTGAGGATTATAGTCCTTAACAATTCCCCGCTTGTGCAAATCGGCAGTGAATGTTCCATTGGCACAGAGATGAACAGTGTTTTCCTTCGATCCGCTCTGGGACCCACTCTCCATTGCCATAAATGATATCAACATCTTATCCGCAAGAAATTCCTTCCAGTCAAAATCGGCATAAATAGAAATGTTTGCTGGCTCGGTGAATTTTGCCGAACTCATAAAGCTGGTCACTGCAGTTTTGACCTGATCATAAAACTGAACCGGTCCTATGCCAAGGCAGGTAATGCATGGACCGAAAGGACCACACCGCGCTACTGCATAGCCTTTATAGCCGGTATTAACACTTGACCCCCTGGCCACCACTTCGGCTGAAATCATGTCGTCATTTATCGTTGGAGTTTCCTTTGCTTGCATTACAATTGTCTCACTTAGGTTGACTCCCTTCATCCAACCTTCGCGCATTGATTCAAGATTAGTAGCTACGCTGGCAAACGTGAATATTTCCCCTCCGATCGGAGTTCTTGGCATTAACAGGAAAATTTCAGATTCGCGCGGTAACGTTCCATCCCATCCCTCAGGAATCACACTGTCAAAACCATATCGTGGCGCATAAATCTTCTCCCCTGGCTCATAAAGCTTTCCCGGCAAGAGCCGCTTTTTTCCTTGCGCAAAGACGCCTGCTGTTACTAAAATCAAGCCCGCTATGGCTAATAAAATTTTCAGTTTTGATCCCATGAGTGATACGTTTGTTAAATTTGATCATTCCTTTAACGAAATAAGTTAATGGACTTTATTCTCCCCTTTGTTTATTATTTCACGTTAAGTCAATCTTCTTTTATTGATATTGTGAAAAGTTAGCAAAATCCACAACGGTTTGGAACACCCAATAAATAAGAATGACTATTTTTCATTGATGACGCGATTCTGGTTTGTGGTGTCCTTTCTCCTATCAGCCCGTGCTGCTTCGGCTCAACAACAAAATGATGGCTATTTTGTTTCATATGAAGATCTCCTGACGTCGCGCTTTTATTTCTCGCAAAAGTACACTTCGTTCACTTATTTTGACAGGGTTGATGATCTTACCCTTAGATACGTGCCCAACACAACCCTTAACATGGGGATTGGTGCAACTTATAAATGGGCTACTGTGAATCTCGCATACGGGTTCAATTTTCTGAACCCGGATAAGAAGAAAAATGAAACCGACTATCTTGACCTTCAATGTCACATTTACAGAAGAAAAATAATCATCGATCTGTTAGGTCAATTTTACAATGGCCTTCACCTTACAAATGATGATTTACGAGACGCCGATGGAGACTACTACAACCGTTCGGATATCAAAATCCGAGAAGTGGGTGCATCGGCACAATTCATTGTCAACAATAAGAAATTTTCTTATCGCGCGGGTTTTCTTCAAAATGACTGGCAAAAAAAATCAGCAGGTACATTTTTGCTCGGTTGGCAATTAATTCTCGGCGACGGGAAAGCCGATAGTACCATTGTTCCCTCCAAACTAAGTAATATTCCTGCCGAGGCACAGGTTCAGAAACTCAGTTTCATTAAAACAGGACCAAGCATAGGTTATGCTTACACTTTAGTCGTAAAGAAAAATTTTTTTTTCATGGGATCCGGCACCGTTGCTATTTCTTACGGCTATAACAAAATAGAGGGATCGGATCAGTCCAAATCATCGTCTTTCATTCCTGACTTCAGCATCAAAACGGCGGCTGGATATAATTCCGAGCATTGGGCCATTACCGTCAGTTGGACAAACGATACGGCCAACATCGGCGCGAATTCAAACGAAGAAATATTCTCGTTACATACCGGAAATCTCCGGTTTAATGTTGTTCGTCGGTTCAAACTCAAACGGGATCTTCTTTGAAGATTGATTTTTTTGTTTCAAGATTTTTTTGCCAACTGTCCACAAAATCAAATTACGCGGCCCACGCACAGTATTAGGCAGTGGAATGTCTCATGTAGGGTTCCGTTGCGCGAAGAATTGAAATTAAATTATGTCACCCAATGTAACTGTGCAGGTTTTAATGTATTCACAAATGGAGTCTTGTTCTCCAACGCTACGTTCCACTGTTTTTTCAGCTCATAGTACCACTTCGCCTGCGTGTCAGGATCCCCCAAAAGCATCAGCGTTGGATTAGAATCAAGCCCTTCGCGTAATTTCATAAATACACCAAGATCCTGTCCGATAAATTTCTTGCCGAGCCGTTTTAGGGGCGCCCATAAAACATTTGCAACAACCAGTGACGTGTAGAAAATATGATTCAGTTCGGTATTGTTATCATCAATGGGCGTTAACGTTGTGATCGAAATGATTTCATTCTTATCTCCTACGCGAATATGTTCCAGGCGAACGCCGGGGATTTGAAAATTAATTTCGGTTGAAGTACCCCCTTTCAAAACTGAATATCCCTTTGAATTGGAAGACGGCTTGTGCCGAACCATTTTAAAACCTAGTCCATCCGGTTCAAAATTTTTCTCCTTCAGTTTCAAATTCTTTGCTGAACGCCAAAACCACGACTGATGGACAAACGTCACGTGTGCCGGATCGATCAGTCCTATTACCGCATGATCTATGTTCGTCGGAAGAGTGACCGTCTCAACGTGGAGAAACTTTTTATCAGCCTGAAGAAGCAGATCCGGAACATAATTCTCGGCATCCTGTAAGAGCAATTTATTTTTTGGAATGTAGACCCAGACTGTCCCGTTGATTTCTTTACACGGATATCGAAACACTTTTATCTTGCTGACATCCATTTTATCGTCCGCCAGCGCCGGGATCTTTTGACAGGTTCCGGTGCAGTCGAACTCCCAGCCATGATAACAACAGGCAATCGTTTTGCCGTCAAACCAACCATGTGACAAAGGCACTCCGCGATGCGGGCAGTTGTCTTTCAGGGCAAAAGGGTTCCCAGTCTCATCACGACCAAAAACAATCCGCTCTCCCAAAACTGTTTTCTGCACGAGTTTACCTTTCTTCAAAGCATTTCCATGTGCAACGAAATACCAAAGATTTCTTAGAAAAAGGGGTTGATCAGCGGCCGCCATCTACAGTTAATTCTAACTGCTAATAACTGAAAAAGGAATGAGATTGTGGAATGTTAAAGGCTTGAATATCGTGGATGAGATCATTTTACTTTAAGCGTGCTCTTACCTTTATTCCTGGACTTCTTGTCGAGATTGAACTCAGTAAGATAGATTACCGAGACTTTGAAACTGCGATACCTTACTCTCAGGTTGTCATTGAAATCAGCAGGAACCTGGTAATCGGCCAGCCCTTTTCCCAGCCGGGTTTGATCAAACCCATATCGGAAATCAATCATCATCTTATTCCGCTCTCCCGGCTCAAACATAAGCCCGGCACCCACATTCAATCCAAATTGAAAACGATTGGCCCGATCATAATAGACAACTTCCGGGTGCTGCGTGTCTTTACGACTGCTAAACGCTATGGAATATTTAAACTGATCGACAAAGTTCTCCTGAAGATCACTCGATTTTGCAACACCTTTCCCACCCAGCCAATAACTGACATTGGGACCGATGCCCATATACCATTTAAATTCCCGATTCTCTCCGAGATGACCTTTGAAATGCATTGTAAATAGAACGGGTACCTCAAAGTAATGGTAAGTTATTTTATCATTAAGCAAGGGGTCAATCTTTCCTTTCAAAAATTTTGTCTTTT
>DASUGQ010000186.1:0-4416 GCA_036273935.1 Cyclobacteriaceae bacterium
TGGAAGCTTATCGTCCTTGTTAAGGTAGAAGGATTATTGTTGTTCGTGTTTTGATAAGTGACTGAACGTAGCGCGGTTTGATAGTTAGCTAATGTAGTAGAACCAGTCAATGTCAGTAAACCTGTACCTACATTCCACGATCCAGTGATTCCGAATGCGTTGGTGAAAGCAAGAACATCTTCGCTACCGAGGTAGTTGCCGGTGATCTGGATGGTAGCGCTTGCAATGTTGGCATTATCTACATCACTGACAGTTGTTGTTGCCGTAATGGCTGTGGCAGCCTGACTTTCTGAGTAAGCCAGAGCAGCACCTTCAATGGCAGCGAGTACTGGCGCATCGTTCGTGCCAGCAACAGAAATATTTCGTGTCACGATGTTACTGTCGGAAACACCATCGTTTACCTTAAAACTTACAGTTCGTGTCAAGGTTGAAGGGTTATTAGCGCTTGTATTCTGATAGGTTACAGATCTCAAAGCACTTTGATAGTTAGCGAGTGTTGCCGTACCGGTAAGCGTCAATGTCCCCGTTCCGGAATTCCATGAGCCGGTAATCCCAAAAGCATTGGTAAATGCCAATACATCTTCGGTGCTTATATAATTTCCAGTAATCTGCACGGTTGCACTTGATAGAAAACCGTCATTTTCGTCAGTAATTGTAATTGCTGAGGTGATGCTTGTCGCAGGATCTCCTTCCGTAAAATTGAGGGTAGTGCCCTCAATGCTGGAAAGGTCAGGGGCATCGTTAGTAAGCGTCAAGCCGCCGCCAGGATTATTCTGGTTATTGTACTCGGTGCATTGCCAATCAGCACTTCGCGCGATATTGGAAATCCTGACCTCATCCATCTGACCGTTAAACTGACGCTGGTTGGCTCCTGGCCTCCCGATGCGAAGATTAGTGTCCCAAAGATTTCTTGCCACGGCATTTGAAGCCGTGGATCCGTTGTCAGTGTCAATTAGAACTCCATCAAGATACAAGGAGACTTGAGGCGTGGTATTTAGGTTGCTGTACGTAGCAGTGACATAGTGCCAATTCGTAACATCCGTGAAGACCATCTCGGCGGTCAATCCATTTGCTTCCACTTGTTCTTCTGTGTGACCCAGGTAAGCAGAGAGATATCCACCCTGAGCGTTTCCTGACGGCGGTGGGCAACAATATCCGACGGAGAGATTCATTTCCTGGCCGGTGGTAGTGTTAACTGCACCGCCGTCTCCCCAACCATTCTCCGAGGAAATACCTTCCCACAAAAGGTGCCCGATTGAAGTTACATCCGCCTTAAACCAGGCTGACACAGTGAAGTTATTGGCAGTCTTGAGATCGTTGCTGTTTGTTTGAATATAATCGTTTCCACCAAAATCTCTTCCCTCTCCGATTTTAGACGCTGCAAAGGTGGTTGTTCCGTTGTTGGTACTATTAATTGAATTTGCCGTTGCGTCTGAGAAGCTGCTGCTTTGAAGGTGATAGACGGTACGATAGTTGGCATCCCACGTTGCCGTTGTTGATGTATTGGTCACAACTGAACTATTGCCGTAGTACATGTAAATGTCTGTGTCGGCTCCGGGCGCCAGGGATGGTATCTTCACCCACGCCGCATACGTTCCATCGGTAGCATTGTAAGTGTAATGATCAATCTGATGACTGAGTAATGTAGATCCGTCGGCGGCTGTAAATACAATGTCATATCCGTTAACGTTGCTGATTAAACCATTTGGAGTCGGCCGCAGAAACGGAGCAGTATGCTGTATTAGTATTGGAAAGTTGATCAGGTTACTCGCGCCACATACCTGCGAACCATCTATCGTAATTTTAACCCGGTAGGAATATCCCGGAACCTGGCCATATGCTACATTACAAATCAAAAAAATAAACATTGCCAGCCAAAACATGACATTAAAATGCGGCAGTTTTTTTTGCCCGCATTTCGTCCCAGCCGGGACAGGTTGTCGTAGCTTTTTCATGGTCTCAGTTGTAGGCTTAAGGTTACTGGTCTTGTTACCGCATTGAGTTGAAGGACATCACGCGCACAGTTTCAAGCAAAGGATTAATAGCAGGACAAAAAATGACGGTGACCGCTCTAACAAGTACCTCCGTCCCCAAGCGAAAAAATGACCAGTTTGAACTAAACAATTTCATAAATTTCTTACACGAATTTTTATATGTCGCGCAATGCGTGTACCCATTTGTAGAATTTCCCGATGGTATTACGCTATTGGCCTTAGAATGAGGTTTTTATCCGCTGATTGGGGCTTGATGCGGCTTGAATAATTTCCATTATTAGGATAAATTAACTTGTTAGTCTCGATTTGGGTCATTAACGATAACCTGGAGAGGAAGGCATTCCCTCTAACCTTTTTTGAAACAAACGATTGTTATACAACGAATACTGATGAATATCACTTCATTGGCCTGATGCTAATCCTATTGATCGATTCGCAGCGCAGTTAAGTTTATAAGAAAATATTATGGAAACTGGTATAGAATCAACCAAAGGAATCCTGGCTTCAATTGCTGATAAACTGCTTGAGGCACAACAGGAAATTGACGAATTAGCTGTACAGCTTGCCTTAGGAAAGGCCGAAGCGATGGACAAGTTCATCGACGTGAAGAACGATTTTAGAGAAAGTGTCCGTGAGTTGAAGAACTTCTTTGCAACTGTTCAATTAGATGTAGAGGATTCCGCTATAAGCGCAAAAATCGACGAACTTGAAAGATCCCTGAACGAGAGTCAGGTTAGAACAAGGGCGGCTTTCGACATTCAAAAGGAAAATCTTCTCAAGATCATTTCTTCGCTCGAACGGGCTCTGAAGAAGAAGAACATTTTGGCGGAGGAACTGCAGCGCTTCAACCTGGAAGTGCAAAAGTTCAAGCTGAAACTGGAAATACTCCGGCTAAAGCTCACATTAAAGAAACTGGAAGTCAGAAATGATTTCAGGGTGAGGATGGAGCACGCGCGAAATCATATCAATGAATTAAGGACGTCGATAAATGAGAAGGTCGAAGCTGGAAAGGATCGGTATGAGGATTTTCGCGACGAGATCCGATTGACCTACACTCATCTAAAAAAGGCACTGAAAGGACTGTAGTTAATGACCGTTATTGTTTTTGGACTTCCGGGATCGGGCAAGAGTTATTTTGCTTCTGCGCTGGCGGAACGAATTAAATGCGACTACATAAGCAGCGACAAATTGCGGAGAGAACTTTTTCAGGTCAGGACTTACACGGATGATGAAAAGGAAACCGTTTACCGCGTAATGCTTGAGAAAGCATTGGAGGCTTTAAAAAACAACAGGGATGTTGTGGTCGATGCCACTTTCAGCCGGAAAAGTTTAAGGGAGAAAGTCTTCGATAAAATTGAGCAAGGTGGAGCAGTAAAGTGGATTGAAGTAAGGGCGAATGAACAGTTGGTGAAGGAAAGGTTGAAAAAGACACGCATTGAAAGTGAGGCGGACTACAATATTTACCTGAGACTGAAAGAACAATGGGAGCCCATGGAAGAAGAACACCTTGTCCTGGTGTCCACCAATGAGAATCTTGAGATGATGTTAACGGCGGCACTACACTACCTTAGTAATCCTGATGACCGGAATTGAAATATACAAACTGGTGACCCATGGCACATTTCCAGGACGGTGCATTCAGCCGAGGCTTGTCGAGACGCATATATCGTGGGTGGTCCTTTGTGAAGAATTTGTTTTTAAAATCAAGAAGCCAATTCATTATCCGTTCCTGGATTTCTCTACCCTGGAACAACGAAGATTTTATTGTGATCGGGAAGTTGAGCTGAATAACCGTCTTGCGGCCGACTTGTATGTTGATGTCCTGCCTGTACGGAAAAAAGAGAATTCGTGGGCTATTGGGGGGAAGGAAGGAGAGATCCTGGACTACGCGGTCCGAATGAAGAGACTGGAAAGCCGTCAGCAGATGGATGTATTGTTGCGAGACAACAAAGTCTACCGGTCTGATATCATAAACCTCGCCGGACACATAGCGGAATTTCACAAACAGACGAAAATAATCGACAAGAAAGAAGTGGCTGATGTGGGCAAGAAATTTAATGATCTTATCAACGAAAAAGACTTTCTGCAAACGGCGTTAGGTCATTATTGCAACGATATGATTGAGAAGGCGATTAGTAAGTCAGATGGTTTCCTGGCCCGGCATTTAAGCCTGCTGCAATCCAGGTTGCGGTTGGGTTGGTTCAGGGATTGCCACGGTGATCTTCATACGCGAAATATTTTTTTATTGCCCAGGCCCGTGATCTTTGACTGCATTGAATTTAATGATGATTACCGAGAAATAGATGTTCTCAACGAAGTCGCATTTCTTTGCATGGACCTGGATGCTTCCGAAAGACCTGATCTGTCTGAACTTTTCATCAATACCTACAATTCGATATTGCCCGCGATGACAAGTGAAGGA
>DASUGQ010000187.1:0-5111 GCA_036273935.1 Cyclobacteriaceae bacterium
TTGACTCCGTGGAGAATTTTTCATTGTTAAATGAAAGTCCCGTGTAAACAGCCCAATACTTCGAATTGGTGTGAACAATATATTTTCCCAAACCACCCTTGCCATTTGTCCGCAAGTCGAGCTTTTGTTCTGTGTTAGATAGCAAGGATATGTCGCCAAAGGCAAACCAATCGTTAGGTAGAAAATATCGATACGTGACAATCATGTCGGTTCTCTTGATGGGTTCAACTTCATCCTGGGTTGAGTTAACCGAATTTGATGAAAAGTCAATCGACCATTTCTCCGCCACATAACCAATATTACTCGCAAAGCTTAGCTGCCTAAGATTATTGGCCTTTGTATAACTAAATCCCAAATCCACGGACGCATGAAACTTACTCCAGAATCCTCCTTCGACAGCTTTAAGAAATACAAGACTTTCATGCTCAATTTCTACCTCCTCATTGCTAGTGGCAATAATTAAGTCTCGCCCTGGCGAAATCGTACTGAGTTTTCCATTATATCGGCGACCATCAGAAAGGGTTATCAGGAAATAGGTGTCAGTATAGATTTCTTTTACGTCGTTCCATTTTATCTTAAAGTCGTCATCGCTGTAGTCTGTTTCAATTGTGAAAACTCCCTTGTCGAGGTCCTTTATTTCTCCAACGATAAAATTTCCATTCTTGAAAATTATAGAATCCGTTTGGGCGGTAGCCTGTTGGAATATGACCACAGAAACTACCAGTAAAAAATATCGATTCATAAGCTTTTGTTTGAGGTCAGACATGATAAGTTGATCAAGATAAGTTGATCAAATGGAAACGACTTGGCAACAGTTTAAGAAAATCATTATCCGTTTAAGTTAGAATTTTTCGATATCTTTATTTTATATCATTCACAAACAATGGACTTCTTTAACTTCATCTCGGGCTCTCTATTTTTAATAGTCTTTGGATGGATATTCAGGAGGAACATTAAACGAAAAGGATTTCTTCATGCCTACCTGCGGCTCGAAACATTGTTAGGCTGATCGCAGGCGTATATCTTATTGTATCGGCATTGTTCCAATATTGAAGCTCAATCCTGTAATTCATAAAGGCTGCCCTCTACTAATTGGTCTCAACCTATGAGGCCTCTGCTCACTTTGTTAATTATCGCATTCACCTTTATCGGCTCGTCCGGTCAGAAAAAAGGATTGGTAGGGACATTGGCGGAACTCACGGACTCTATCCAGACAATATTGGACAAAGACCATGTTGTCGGCGTTATGCTCGGCATTGCCAGTAAGGACTCTGTGATTTTCACGGGTGGATTTGGTTACGCCGACCTGGAAAACAAAATAACCGTCGACGAGCACACCCTGTTTCGAATGGGGTCGATCACGAAGATGTTTGTGTCCCTCGGCATCAGTCGCCTCGTTGAACAGGGTAGACTAAGTCTCAATGACGAACTAAAAATAGTTGCACCCGAAGTTCATTTCCAAAATAAATGGGAAGCAACACATCCCGTGCGAATCATTCATCTGCTTGAACATACCAGCGGTTTTGACGATATAAAGCTCAATGCCATGTATTCCCTGTCACCACTTGAAAATCATGGCAGAGAGATGATGCTCGTTCATAGGAATTCTTTGGTCTGCCGATGGAGACCAGGTGAACGAACGGCTTATTCAAATCCAAACTATACCATCCTCGGGTACATTATCGAGAAACTATCAGGTATGACCTACGATCAGTACCTGAGTGACATTATTCTCAATCCCCTGCAGATGAAAGAGTCAAATTTCAATGTCAGGAGCAAAACCTCTGACAACGTACAGGAATATATTTTTGATAATGGCAAAATTAAGCATGTCCCGTCCGTCGTCCTTTTAGGCGGACCGCAAGGATCACTATGGTCATCGTCGCATGATATGGTCAGGTTTCTCCAGCTTTTTCTTCGGGATGGCGCTCCACTTTTCACAGCGCAAACGATTAGCGACATGGAAACTGCGCACAGTTCACTGGGGGCTCGATCAGGACTGAAACTCGGATATGGACTTGGCAATTCCATCGCATTCCTAAATGCAAAATATCCTTTCCAGGGTCATCGCGGAATGGTGGGCACCTGTCACTCAGGGTTGTATTACAACCGCGAATTAAATATCGGATTTGTGATCGCATCAAATAGTGATTACAACAATTTTAAAATTGAAAATCTTGTTCTTTCGTTTTTGTTACGGCAGGCACCTGAACGAAAACAAATATCCCAAGCCTTAGATGAGGGCGAAATGAAACCATTTCTTGGTGCTTATCAATTTGAAAGTCCACGGAACGAGATTGCAGCGATCCTTGACAAAATTGGTAATCTCCAAAGAATATACATTGAAAACGGGGACCTCTACAGCCAACCATTGTTTGGAAGGGCTACAAAGTTAGTACAAACATCTGCTCGCACATTCAGGTGGCCCGATGCCAATACGCCCATGATTGTCTTCACGAGGAATGAAGGTGGCAAGGCTGTAATGTGTATTGGTGGAACCTATTATGAGAAGGTATCTTACTCCTGGGCAATCGCTAAAAAAGTCGCCGTGCTCGTTGCTATCTTATTGGCGCTATCATCCTTAGTCTACGCGATCATCTCAACAATTGGTGCGATATCTGGTAAAGTAAAATGGACGGAATTAATTTTTCGATTCACACCAATGATTGCCCTGATCGTGCTGATGCTGGCCGTTACCAAACTATTGCAGGTACAGGAGCACACCTATCTGCTATATGAATTAAACACAGTAAATGCACGCACGCTCACGATCTTTGTAGGGACGACGCTGTTTGGAGTGCTGTCTTTAGTAAATCTGGTTTTTGTAATTCGAGAATTTAAAAAGATAAGAAGTCGCTGGTTTGCCTGGTATCTTTTGCTCATGGGCCTATCATTTGCCTGTATCACCTTATTGTTACTTGACGCCGGATGGATAGGATTAAGAACCTGGGCCATGTGATTTAAAAATCCTTTGTGCACAGAAGTCACATCGTCATGGCCGGCAAGTCAGCGATCTCCCGTTTTTATTATTAGAGTGAATCCTACTTCGCCAGATTAAACTCAGTCAGGATCAGGGGCTGGGGGCTAAAGCTTAAAATAAAAATAAGTAAACAAATCCATCCCAATATTTGGCGCCGGGTGTCCAGCGGTTGTTCAATTTCACTCGGAGGATGTCGAACTCCGAGAAGGCGTCCAACAAGGAGACCGAAGAACAGCCACCCGGAATAACCTTTCACATTCGGAAAAAACCAGGCCATGCCCAGAAGAAAAACAACGATCAGGAGGGCATACATCAGTGTCTCAAGAATGGGTAAACCCAAGCCTTGAAGGCATATAAAATAGAATAGTACGCCCAAAGGTACGAGCCAACTGAGCTGTTCCTTGTCAGCGTGAATATCCGCATAGCCTAACCCAGAGTAGATTAAGAGCAGAATAAAAAAGACGGCAGCTATAATATCATGACCTTTTCTTCCAAACAATCCATAAACAACATGACCTCCGTCCAACTGGCCGATCGGGAGCAGATTGAGGCTCGTAAAAAAGAGCGCAATGAAACCGGCCATTAAAACCGGATAGTGCATTAATTCATGAGGATTGGGAACCCGGCTCGGATCGGCAACAAATTTCTGGAAGAATACAAATAGAAGATTTGACCCGAACTGCACATCCAGCACGCTTTTATCCTTCAAGTATTCTGCCGAATAAACATGATCTGCATAGTTCAACCCATACTGCTCATATTCCGGGTGAAATTGAAAAATGTATTCCGGAGGAGGAAGGGTGATGAAGCCATAATACAACACAAAAAATGCTATGATGAAACCGGACAACGGACCGGCCAGCCCGATGTCGAAATGTTGAATATTTGAATAAACTTTGCTCCGGATTCGAATGATCGCACCCAGTGTTCCAATGGATAGAAAAATCGGTGGAATCGGAATATAATATGGAAGAGATGAACGCACTTTGTGATACATCGCGGTAAAATAATGCCCGAATTCGTGGACGGTGAGAATGAGAAGAAAGGGAATTGAAAATTGCATTCCGCTTTTAAAATCACTCCAGGTAAAGTCAGTGAAGAAAATTGATTTGCCATAGGCCCACTCCGTCCCTGAGAGCGTTGTGGTTATAAAAGTAAGTACAAACAATAGACCATTAATAAAAAATCTTCTCCTCTCGGTTTCCATAACTAGTCAAATAAATCAAGCACCTGCCTCGCCCCCGTAACGTGTTTCACCCTGATACCAAGTTTTGCTGCCCCTTGCAAATTATCGACATTGTCGTCAAGAAAAAGAGTCTCCTCCGGCCTGAGGTCAGCGTCATCCAGCACATGCTGATAGATCTCTGCGTCAGGCTTTCTCATTCTTAAATCGTGAGAAAAGTATGCCTTATGTACAAAAGGATCAAAGGACTTAACTCCAGCAACATCCGGCAGGATGATATTGTTCATGACCTGAACGTGAATACTGTTTGTATTGCTGAGGATCAAAACGCGATATCTTTCCCTTAGCGTCACCAGCAAATCAAGTTTGGGTTTGGGTATACCCAGCAACATCGCATTCCACGCTTCGTCAAGATCTTTATCACTGACGCCATTCGAATTAAACAAGCCCCTAACGGTGTCGCGAAAGACTTCATCGGTCACAAGTCCCTTTTCAAAGTCATGGAAAACAGGATGGGTTGCATAAATTTCCCTGACCTTTTCCTCCGAAAAATTTGAAAGGGTGGAAAATCCCCTGATAGTCTTCTCAACATCCAGATCGATGATAACGCCGCCAAGATCAAAGATAATAGTGTGAATATTTTTCAACATGATGCCTTCGAACTAAGGCAATAATAGGTAAGTTATCCGTTAATAATTAGCAGTTAATATAATTTTTATGGAAACAAAAAGAATAAAAAAAGTCAGCTCCTTTCACTTTGCCATTTCGAGAGCCTTTGTTGTGATAAAATACTTTGACAACATATTCGGTACTTCCCAGTCGGGCAGGTTTTTGTTCTTAAGGTATTCCAGGAATTTCTCCGTCACCTGCGCGAAGTGTGCCTCATGACCGGTCTTGTAGTGATCAGGAACGACAACTTCCCAGCCCTTATCATTTTTTTTCAATTCG
>DASUGQ010000188.1:0-5185 GCA_036273935.1 Cyclobacteriaceae bacterium
TTCGCGGGCAAAATTTTCATTAGGACTATCTTTCTTATTCTGCTGATTGTTGAGGAACTGGATCATCGCCGGGTCTTTCGAAACTGCCATCAACAGATCGGCAAATGATCCGAGTGCATTTTTCCGGATGGTGTTGTTTTGTTGCTGTGCCAGGTAGGCTACACGCGACCGGCAGGCAAAGTGGTCGTGCCAGAAAAAAGTCATCTTTTCGCGAATGGAGAATTCAGGTTTGATCATTTGCTCCATCCAGGCATAATTCAGTTTCAAGGTCTCCTGCCTTGATTTTTGAAAAACTTTCTTGAGGCTCTCTTCTGAGTTCCTCATTTGCGTGGGATCCAGCTCAGGTTTCTCCACCACGTGGATTGCTTTCTCCTTCGCATTATGATCAACGAGACTATCGAATGAAACCTTTGACTGCTCTGAAGTCTTCTGAAGTCCCAACGGCTCCCCAAATCCCATTCTTCGCTGAAAATGGATAACCTTATTTAACATGTTCTTTAGATGGAGGTGATCGGCAAAGGTTTAATTGATTAACGGAGAATTTTCTAAATGTCTGGATTAGTGAGGCACCATCGAAGTCGTCATGCGATAGTGGATCATAGTCATCTCCCTGGCGCAGCATGACGTCCTCAGAAAGCATCCTGATGAAACTCAATCATTAAACTTCTCTGTCGCTTCAGGTGTCGCGTCAGGCGCTTTGGGGTGCAATGGAAGCTTAATCGTAAAGGTTGAACCTTCACCATATTTTGACTCCACGGATATAATCCCACCAAGGCGCTGTACAGTTTCCTTAACAATGTACAAACCCAGCCCAGAACCTTTTGAAGTTGAAGAAGCCCGGAAAAACATGTCAAATATTTTGTCTTGTAACTCTGGCTTTATGCCTTCACCATTGTCCTGTACTTTAATTACAAGATGTTCTTGTGTGAGATGTGATTTGATCCTGATGTAGCAGGAATTGCCGATCTGTGTTCGATGAAACTTAATCGAGTTCGATAACAGGTTAGTGAGGATGATCTTAAGCCTCATCTGATCGGTGACAACCGGTTCAGTGGCCAATTCGCCATCATCAATTTGAATTTTATTGTAACCGGGTAAAAACTTCAGGTCATCCAGAACTTCATCGCAAAGGCTTTTCAAATTGACTGGTTCGTAAACAACAGCGCGTCGCTCGCTACGGGAGTAATCCAATATCTCTGCAATGAAGTCATCCAGTTTATTTACACTTGTCTCGATGTGATTAATGTAGGTGTTCAATTGCTGGTTCATGGGTTCCAACCGCCCTAACGTCACCAGGCCCCGAATGGATTTTAAGGGTGCACTCAGATCATGTGAAACACTGTACACGAACCGATCCAATTCTTTATTGGTATGCTCGAGCTCCATCTTTTGGTCTAACAACTGGCTTTGATAAAAGGATGCGTCGGACATGACACGTCCTGTTATCGTGCTAAACACGTAGAGAAGTCCGGTACCAATTTGAACGCGCACCATCTCATTACCCATGATCATCTCTTCCATAAACCGATAATCGGTTGCCGCAGGCATAACATAGGTGAGCAGAAGAATAAAGGAATTAACAAGAACCGTTACGCCAAATCCATAACGGATAGCAGTATAAAGAGACATGACCCCGTATAAGAACCAATAGTCTGAGAAGGCAATGGTCTGACTGGCCACAAGTACAGCAAAAGAAAGAATTAAGAATTCAATTTTAATCACATGGCTCTTAAACTTTTCTTTTAAATGATTTGATCGTGAGGGCAACACTTGCTGAATTTTAGTAAGCCCCATGCGCTGCATCCTCCCTGTTGCGAAATACAAAACAGGTATCGTTATTCCAAAGATGGATATGAAATCACCCAAACTCGTAGTTATCGTAAGTGGCCAAAACTGTTTAGCAGGTATCTGGCCTGTCCATGCGAAAATTCCTTCCAATAACGGTTTGTAAATAATCAACGGGACGCAAATTCCCATTGTCAAAAAATTGAGAATCTCTTTCGCATCCGGCAGCCAACTCTTTCCCCTGGCTACCTTAATGAACAGCAGCCATGAAATAAAAATGAAAAGTGTTTCCGGAAAGGCGTATACAGGATATAGCCATGGGTATTCGAGTCCCCAAACGCCTGCGCTGACTGTGGCATTAAGATAGAAGGCTGGCAATACGCGGAGGCCCCACCAACAGCACAAAATCAATGCAAACGGCATTGGAAAATAAAATAACGATGAACCTGTAGTGACCTGTGACCAAAAAGACATTTGGGTACCCAGTTGAAAAATAAAAAGTGGTACAACCCAGGTCCACCAGGGCAATTTGTTTTTTGAAGGACTACGGCCATCAATCATAAGCTAACTTCATTCGCTATGCTTCCACGCCTGACAATTTAAGGAGGAAGTAAGTTTGTCGTCTAACTCCCGCTTTGCTCAATCTTGTGGATCAGTATGGTTAAATGTAGCCATAATCCATCGAGTTGTACCAGTCAGTGGCGTCAATTTACTTCGCCGGCTTTAAGCGAGGTAAGACCCCTACGAAGCCGTCATGTCGACAACCTCGCCCTTTAGGAGAGGGGCTTTCACAATTATCAGGTTGCAGAAAAATGGATGGTGTGAGGCGACTACCCCATCTCTCCCGCCAGTGCCTTCAACTCCTTCCATTCATCCAGATCTTTCTGCAACTTTTCTTTGTAGTGATTTTTGAACGCACCGAGTTTAAAGGCAATGATGTAAATGATCAGCGATATGGAAATCATAATGGGCATGTCAACTACGCTCAATCACATCCTCCAAGTTTCCTTGGTAAAAAGGAAAAGGGCACCAGCAAACCTGTGAGGATTGGAAATGAAACATAGCCCTTTGGTAATCAGCACTATGGTACAAAAAAGATCAAAGAAAAATTTGGTAAAAAAAAATACGAAAATTATATTGGCAAGAGATCTTGAATTTAACCGTTTGTGTGAATGATAATTGACAAAGGTATTGCCTTGCCTTTTAGTTCCAACGTTAGTTATTTGATGAAAGTCTTAAAATTGAACTACATTATCATGACCTTTGCCATGATCAGCATAACGTCTACCACCTACGGGCAGGAGGTAATATTCGAAGAGGCTGCAGAACGTAAAAATGGAACCGAACTCTTTGCTGTAGTCAACCCTACTAACCAAGAAACTTCCCTTTTTTTCAAGACTAATCGCAAAATTAAAGGATTTCATCTTGACAAGAATTTCAGAGTGCTAACTAGCTTAGATGGCGAATTGTCATCTGAAATAGACTTCCCTCAACAAATAGGACACACCTATAGCCACGGGGTATTAAGTTTGTTTTTTGCCTCATCTTATTATCACACGTTCGAGGTACTGAGTTATGACTATGAAAGCAAGAAAGTCACAAATCAAATTATAGAACTGCCGCTTAAGAACGAACAATTTGCCGGATCAGTGAGCCATAACGGCAAGCTCTATCTTTTTAGTGCCATGAAATCTTCGTCGACGTTGAAAATGTATATATTCGATAATAATAAAAACTATGAAACACGCACCTATAAGTTTACTGACGAGGACTTTGGACCTGATTCACAGAGATTCTCTAGTGTGCTTCGCAAAGATCAGTTAACTTTTATAGCAAGTAATATACCGGGTTCCCTAAGTATTGCATCCAGAAAGAATAAGATTTACTGTTACAATAATAGCATAGTCATCACGTTTGACAACCAAGTGAGTAGAACCACGATGATGACAGTAGATCTCACTACTCTGGAAGCTGATTTTACCGTTTATCCACAAGACGCGACGAAATGTAATGAGCTATACAGTAGATCAAATTCCTACATCTACAATGGATTCTTATACCAGGTAGTTTATTGTGCTGAAAAAATGGTTTTCAAGATCTCAAACCTCGAAGCTGGCGAAAAGGTAAAAGAATTCAGCGTAACCGAGAATGATGAGATTGAATTTAAAAACGGCGAAATTGTTCAGTTGGACGGTGGTGCTATTTACAGTGACGGAGAAAGGGAATTTTCGAAAACCAAACAATTTCTTAGAAAGGTTATCCAAAAGAATGGAATTGTTTCTGCTTACCAAGTTCCTAGTGGAATCATTGTTACACTCGGCGGAGTAATCGAAAAGTCATTCGCTTCGGCAGCCGGCCCATCAGGACCCGGCTTTCCCCCTCCAGTCAATTTTGGCCCTTCCGGCACTTTTACAAAATCGATAACCTTCAAAAGTCTACTGAATGCATCCACATTTGAACATGAAAAGGATGGTCAGATTTCTGAAAATAATCTTGAAAGAATTGAAAAGTACAAAAATGAACTTGGCGATGAAGCTAAAACACTTAGTGGTGCGATATTAAACGAAGTAATATTCGGCTACGGCAATAGCTGCATATATGGTTATTATCACAGGAAGAACGATAGGTACATTTTAGTAAGGTTTGATCAGCCCTAAGCTAAGCAACCAATCAGCACAGTGACGCTCAACGTTAACCAACCGTAGAACTCCGCGACCTCTCCCCCAACCTCAGCACACAATACCCCTGCCCTCTTCCCTCCGCCTCTCTCACAAAATCTTTCGGATCAGCTGTGTTGAAAGTAAACATATCATAATGATGCGGGATCACCACTTTAGCGCCAATCTCCTTACCCAGTTGAGCAGCTTCCACCACATTAAGATTTCCCGCTACTCCCCGTGAAGGATCGTTGCCGTTAATGGGCAGGAAGGCTACATCGATTTGAAAAGGTTTTAGTACATCAACTATTGAATCATACCAAAGTGTATCACCACTGTGATATACAGTCCAGTGGCCAAACTTGACCACATAACCCATGAATTTGCAGCGTCCCTCCTCATCGCGCTCCAGTTCATTATGGGCAGCGGGCACACCATGAAAGGTAAAGCCCAGGTAATGAAATGTTTCGCCATCATTTAATCCAATCGGAAAATTCAAATCGCACTTCACACGATCGGCAACGAAGGCGCGGTTCGCTTCGGGAATGATAAATTTGATGTTGGGATTTACTTTCAACAAGGGTATCAGCGTTTCGGCATCCAGGTGATCCGTGTGGTTGTGACTGGAGGTAACGATGTCCACACCAGTGAGCAACTGCGGTTCAATGACCAGCTCACTCATCCGTGTGTGAGGCTTGTTGGTGCTGAGGTATTTCTTCGTCAGTGAATCGGACAAATAGGGA
>DASUGQ010000189.1:0-9178 GCA_036273935.1 Cyclobacteriaceae bacterium
GAAAGGAATGCAAAAAGTAAAAGAGTAAACGCAAAAAATGACTTCATCATAAACGTTTATTTAGGTTAGGACCGAACTACAAATATTATGCACGTTTAAAAAATATAGATCAAAAAAAACCAGTTTGATTCACTCACGTAATGTAATTGCAAAAAATGGGAAGTTATTTTTCCCCTACGAACCTCATTAGCAATTCATTAACCCGCTTAGGATTTTCAATCGAATATACCGAATTTTAGCATTTTATGGTTCACCAGGGGCAAATACTCCAAGTGACAGGCTCCGGAAATGAACCTAACAACAACCAAAGAATTGAGCAAGAAACCCTGGTCATCACTATCGGAAACTGTTCCTAAAACTCCCGCGAAAAAACCCATTAGACATAGATGAAGTCTGAAATTGATGTTCTTATAATATTTACTTCCCGTGACAATGAATCAGGTTGGGTGAGCCAGTTCAAACGGTTCCTTGAGCTAATGCTTTTGCAGGTGTTGGGTGAAAAACCTAACGTTCTTTTGAAGGACGAGATTGATACCCTTACTTCACCCAACCTCGACAATGCAGCCACCCTGATCACAATACTTTCCAAAAACTTTATTCAGTCCGGCCAATGCCTTGATCACCTGGAGACGTTCGTTAAGGCCTCCGCCAGCACATCACGAAAAATTAACCGGATATTTAAAGTATTCAAAAGTCCGCTGTCACAGATTGAACAGCCTCCCCGCCTTCGTGAGTTGATGGGCTTTGAAATGTACCAGCTGGATCCGAACTCTGGTGAGACCAGTGAATATACGGACTACTTCACGTCAGAAGCCGAGAAGCAATACTGGATGAAGATGGTAGACCTTGCTTATGATATTTATGATGCGCTTCTTCAACTCAAGGGAGATCCATTACCCATCAGTACGCGACTTTACAACCGAAAAACCATTTACCTTGCAGAGACAGGACATGACATGACGGTACAGCGGAACATCATCAAGCGGGAGCTCCAACGGCATGGCTACGTGGTATTACCGAAGCAGATGATGGTTGGAAATGTTTCAGAAATCGAGACGACCATCCGAAAGGACCTTGAAGAGTGCAATCTGTCCATTCACCTGATCGGTGCCGCGTACGGGGAAATCCCGGAAGGATCAGATAAATCCCTACCCGAACTTCAACTCACCCTGGCGGCGGAAAGGAACAAGATGGCCCGGGAATCGAATACCCATTTCTCCCGGCTTGTCTGGTTATCGCCAAACCCATTGTCATTGAGTGAACGCCAGAGAATGTTCGTCGAACGAATAAATGCAGACGTTGAATCTTTAGATAACACTGAAATTCTTCAAATGCCAATAGAGGATTTCAAAGTGATCATGCACGAAGAATTGATGGAGCGGGCGGACAGGTCCCCCGTGCAACGCCCGAATGAGCGGACCATTTATCTCATGCACGACAGGGTGGATCACGACGAAGCAAAACATTTCGCATCACTCATTGAAACCAATGGCTTTAGGGTGCTCTTGCCTGCATTTGAGGGAGATGTTATGGAAGTCAGGAAAAAACACATTGAAAATCTCATCGACTTTGACGTCGCCCTTATCTTCAGGGGCCGCGTTAACGAGCAATGGGTTCGAATGAAAGTGTTGGATCTTCTCAAAGCCCCTGGTTACGGAAGGAGAAAACCCATCATCGGAAAAGCCATTATTTCAATTCCCGGACCCGAATTGAACCCGGAAGCCTACCGTAAACATGATCTGGAAGTGATCCAGGGCGGTCTTGAAAAATCACTGGAATCACTAAAAAACCTGCTACAGGACATCGGGGGATAAGGCTCCATTTTCTGCTTTTACTTATTGAATTCATTTTGCACCTTGCCTCAGATTATGCAAGCCATAAAAGAAACCAATTACAAGTTTGAAGGGCAGACTGGATTTTACCGTGGAAAAGTGAGGGATGTCTATTATTTCGGTGAGATCATGGTTATGGTGGCCACCGACAGGATATCTGCATTTGACGTCATTCTTCCAAGAGCGATCCCCGACAAAGGACGTGTTTTGAATCAAATTGCTGCATCAAACTTAAAAGCGACAAAAGACATTGTCCCTAACTGGGTTATCGATACGCCAGACCCGAATGTGACGATTGGTTATCGATGCAAACCTTTCCCTGTTGAAATGGTTGTACGGGGATACCTGGCAGGACACGCCTGGCGTGAATACCGCGCCGGTAAAAGGACATTGTGCGGTGTATCGCTGCCTGAAGGGCTTCGTGAAAATGATAAACTTCCGAAACCCATCATTACACCCACCACGAAGGCAGCCGTTGGCCATGACGAAGATATTTCGCGGGAGGAAATAATCGCCCGCGGTATTGTGAATGAAGATGATTACCTCAAGCTAGAGGACTACACGTTCAAACTTTTCCAAAGGGGCAGTGAACTTGCAAAACGGAGGGGGTTAATACTGGTAGACACAAAATATGAGTTTGGGAAACATCATGACATCATCTACCTGATTGACGAAGTACATACACCGGATTCATCACGATACTTCTATGCCGATGGATATGACGAAAGGCAGGCTACCGGGGAGCCTCAGAAGCAGCTCTCCAAAGAATTTGTTCGCCAATGGCTGATTGAGAATGGTTTTCAGGGCAAGGAGGGACAGGTCGTTCCCGAGATGACCGATGATATTGTCGGGTTAATATCAACCCGTTACAAGGAATTGTATGAAAAAGTGCAGGGATTGCCCCTGGCACCCATCAATTATGCTCTTGTAATGGGCAGGATAGAACAAAACATCGTGAATTCAATAAATTCTTTTAATTTAGAACCGCAAAGTTGAGTGCCAGAAAAACGGTACTTTTGGAGAAGTAATAAACGCAAGGAATGAAATACACGATTGATAAACAGGAAAAGTACAGTTTGTTAAGGCTTCATGAAGAAAAGCTGGATTCCAGCGTTGCGCCAAACCTTAAATCGGAGCTTATCACACTGCACGCCGAGGGAGTCAGGAATATTATTCTTGATCTTTCAGAGGTTAAGTATACCGATTCCTCCGGGTTGAGCGCCTTGTTGGTTGGTAATCGCATTGTTCAGGAAGACGGCGGTATCTTCGTTTTAACCTGCCTGTCTGATCACACCCTCAAACTGATCCGAATCTCCCAACTGGATAGTGTACTGAATATTCTTCCTACTGTCGAAGAAGGCGTTGATACGGTGTTTATGCATGAGATTGAGAAAGATCTTAAGAGCGGAGAAGTGAATTAATAACCTTTAAATATTTGCTATCGAAATTACTTTACCTAACCTTTATCTGTAATGTAAATGACCAGAGCATGAAAGTGCTTTGGTCATTTTATTTAATGTTGACCAGAAAAAAAACAGGCCTTTGAGTTTTAAAAGAAAATACCTTGTCGTTCAAAGTTACCATACTTGGCTCCAGCGGCGCAGTGCCGGCATACGGTCGGTTCCCTTCCTCCCAACTCATTGAAATTCAAAATCGCAATTTCCTTGTTGATTGTGGAGAAGGTTGCCAGATGCAAATGATGCGTTACCAGGTGAATTTTCATCGGGTCAGTCACATTTTCATCAGTCACCTGCATGGCGATCACTACCTCGGATTAATGGGGCTAATTTTTACCATGCATCTTCAACACCGCACCAACGATCTGCACATTTTTGGGCATCGCGGATTAGACGAAATCATTACGACCCAGTTCAGGTATTCCCGGTCAGCCCCGGGATTTAAAATACATTTTCATGAATTGGACAAAGACCAACGCGCTACGATCTACGATGATGAAGCATTGACGGTGGAAACATTGCCTTTTGACCATCACATTCCCTGTACCGGGTTTGTGTTTCGCGAAAAAATAAAACCGCGGAGAATAGACAAGACAAAACTCCCGGAGGGACTTTCAATACAGCAATTAGCCGGGCTGAAGCATGGCCTGGACGTAACCGACGGGGATGGCAATGTGATTTATAAGAACGACACCCTCACCATTGATCCGAAGCCTTCGCGGTCCTATGCGTATTGCTCCGATACAGGATATGATGAACGCATAATACCCGTAATCAAAGGGATTGATCTGCTCTATCATGAAGCAACTTTCAGTCTTGACGAAGAATCAAAGGCACGGGAGACGCTGCATAGTACGGCGCACCATGCCGCTGTCATTGCTGAAAAAGCGAATGTCAAAAAACTGTTACTCGGGCATTTCTCCGCACGCTATAAGGAACTGGAAACTTTATTACAGGAGGCACGGGTGACGTTTACCAACTCGTTTCTCGCACGGGAAGGAGAAACTTTTGTGGTGGAGGAATGAAGGTTATTAAATTATCTCAAATTTCAACGCATTACACTTATGGTTAGTGATGGCAACTTAGAGCAAAAGAAAGGACGCCTGTTTGTTGTATTGGCAGGGATCTTTTTAACCAATGCACTGTTGGCCGAAATGATTGGGGTAAAAATATTTTCAGCAGAGGCGACCGTTGGGCTGATTCCGGCGAAGCTCAATATAATGGGTTTTGACATGAGCTTTAACCTCACGGCCGGCGCCATTTTGTGGCCCTTTGTTTTTGTCACCACCGATCTCATCAATGAATATTTCGGGAAGCCGGGCGTCAAGCGAATCTCCTATCTGACGGCAATGCTCATCGCGTACGCATTTTTCGCGATCTATATCACGATGCACCTCGCTCCCGCCGATTTCTGGCTGGAGGCCAACAATCGCGACGATAAAGGCAACTATCTGAATATCCACTACGCCTTTAATAAGATATTTGGCCAGGGAATGCGTATAATCGTAGCCTCCCTTGCAGCTTTCCTGATCGGTCAGTTGGTTGATGTTTATAGTTTCCAACGGTTGCGCAAGGTCACCGGGAGTGAGAAGTTGTGGTTGCGGGCAACGGGGTCAACCCTTATATCACAGTTTGTCGACAGCTTTGTTGTACTCTTTGTGGCGTTTTACGGATTGTTCACCAACGCGCAGATCGTTGCGATTGGAATAACCAATTACATCTATAAATTTTCCGTAGCCATTTTGCTTACACCTTTGATTTACCTGGGACACTATTGGATCGACCAATATCTTGGAAAGGAAAATGCTGCAAAGATATCGGAGGAGGCTTCGGCGCAAAGCAAAACGTTTTTTTAGGATTCTTTTTTGGAGAGCCTCTGGCTAACTGACCGAATGGTCGCTATTTCTCCATTAAGACCTTTCCCGGCTCGCGATAATCAAACAGGCCAAGTTCTTTGATTGCCTCTTCTACTTTGTGCGGCACAAAAGTTTCCCATCCTGTTTCACCTTTTTTGATCATGGCCAGCACATTGTCAGAGATAATATGAAGCAGGCTTGTGTCTGCATCGGTGATGTCTTCAAGCTTGTCGTTATCCATGAGATAACGGAAGAGGCTTTTCAGATTTTCCGGCAGTGTAGCTTCAAAATCTTTCAGCGTGAAAAGCGTTTCATCCTTCCGGAGGGCGGGATAGATGTAAAGCTTTACGTTGGTGCCAAACAGCGACGCAAAACATTCAAGAATTCCGCCGCGGATATTTTCATAAGTCTTTTCTTCGAACACTTTTTGCAAGGCGTAAATACCCATCGTGATCCCGATTTTCTTGCCTTTGGTTATGCGGGACAGGTAACCCACGAGGCGATAATATTCGAAGTAGTTGGAAATCATTACATTCTGTCCCAGGGAACAAATAATGTCCGCACGGTGCAGAAAATCGCGTTCGTCAATTCGACCATCGGGGCCAAGGTCGTTTAGCGTCAATTCGGCAACCATCACAATTTTTGACCGGTCGACGTCAGGTTCACGCTTGAAAAGGCGCCTAGATGTGAAGAGCATGTCGACGTTTACATGCGTTACAGGGCGGAAGCGGCCACGCAGGACGAGGACGTTCTTTTTGTATAAATATTCAGATGGCTGAAGAACACTTCCGTCCGGACCAAACATGGCGGCCTTTGACAGCCCATTCTTGACCAGTTTAAGGGCCATTAGCCGGTTATCAACATGCTTGAAATCGGGGCCATTAATCCTGAAAACATCAATTTCAATCCGGCGTGTCGTAACACCGTCGACCAGGGAGAGTAGAATTTCCTCGGCGTCCTGCAGGTACATGCAGGCATGGAGCAAATTAACCCCAACGATGCCCAGGGCCACTTGTTGAAGCAGGGGATCGTTGTCAAACATTTTAACGTGAATTACGCATTCATTCGGTTCGCTTTCGGGCCGCAGCTGAAAGCGCAATCCCATCCATCCATGTCCCTGGTTGGTTTGTTCGTAATTCAAGGTTTCGATCGTATCGGCGAACGAGAAGAAGCGGGTTGTTGCAATCCGGTGGGGCAGGCGTTCCTTAAGCAGGGGATATTCATGGTCCAGCATTTGCATAAGCCGGTCTTCGCACACATATCGGTCACAAAATCCATAGATGGCATCGCTGAATTTCATGTCATAGGCCGACATCGTTTTGGCAATTGTACCCGAGGCCCCACCTACTTTAAAAAAATTTGCTGCAACCTCCTGACCTGCACCAATCTCCGCAAAAGATCCATAGATGGCTTTGGAAAGATTGATCTTTAACGCTTTTTCCTGCGTCGTAAGCTTTCTGAAATCGTTCATCATGTTATCGCTCCATTACCCTCATGCACAATTTATACAATTCGGGTAGAATAAGGTTCCCGTTTCCATAACATTTTTAGAACGGAAAAATCACAATCGTTTGATTCAAAAGCATAAAAAAATTTTCACACAACAATAAGCTGATCCCGAACGGACGGGCTGATAGCACTATTCGTTGAGCGAAAATTTTATCAGCGCTTCTTCCTTGAGATTCTCCCATTCTTCCGGTGGAGGCGGAGTGCCCCGGTTAAATTCCTTAATCAGCCATGCCACGAGGTCTTTCTTCATACCAAACCGATTGGCCATATCCTCACAAAATTCCACCTCATCTTTCTTTACGACATCATCCGCATACACCATGAGAATAAGGTCGTACAAGAGATTCATCCTGTCGTTGTGGTTGTCTGGTACGACAATCTCAAATTTCTCGTCTGAGTCAATTAGTTCCTGGATCTGTCTGTTTTTAAGCCCGTATCGCTTGCCGATTTTGAAAAGCAGCTGCACTTCCTTTTCATGCATATGGCCATCCGCCTTGGCCAGGGCAAGAAGGTTCTTGATGTGGTTCTTCTTGTAAGTAAGGTATTGATGTTCAAAAAAACCTATCATAGGATCAAAGTTAATCGTTAATGGCTAATCGTTAATGGGTTAATGGGTTAAATGCCACCAATGGTGAATTATTGCGATTAACCTTTAACGAATAGCGTTGTCATGCTGCCGGTTTAACCTCCTCTTCCTTTAATGCGCGGCGAAGTATTTTACCTACGTTCGACTTAGGCAGGGAGTCCCGAAATTCAATGTACTTGGGTACCTTATACTTGGTAAGATTTTCATAGCAATAGTTCCTGAGTTCCTCTTGGGTGAGGCTGGGATCTTTCCTGATAACAAAAATCTTGATCACTTCCCCCGAGTGTTCATCCGGGACGCCAATGGCGGCGACCTCAAGAACCTTGTTATTACCGGCGACTACATTTTCGATCTCATTCGGGAATACATTAAAACCTGAAACCTTGATCATGTCTTTCTTGCGGTCGACAATTTTGAAAAAACCCTCCTCATCCATTAAGCCAATGTCACCGGTCTTAAACCAGCCGCCAGGATAGAAAACGCCGTCATTGTCCTTTTCCCAATAGCCGGACATCACCTGGGGTCCGCGGGCGCAGATCTCACCGATCTCTCCCTGTGGAAGTTGATTGCCGCTGTCATCAAAAATCGCCACTTCTGTGCTTGGCATGGGGAGGCCAATCGTTCCCATTTTTTGCGTTCCATCCAATGGATTGCAGCAAAGCACCGGGGAGGTTTCACTTAGTCCGTACCCTTCAACAAGTGGTTTTCCCGTCACCTCCCGCCATTTTTTCGCGACGGCATCCTGAACGGCCATTCCGCCGCCGACTGCGCCCTTAAGGTGACTAAAGTCGACCGAGCTGAATCCATCGAAATGAAGTAGCCCGTTAAAAAGAGTGTTCACACCTGTGATGATGGTAAACTTATGTTTCTTCAATTCCTTCACGAAGCCTTTCAGGTCGCGGGGATTCGTGATGAGCACATTCTTCGCGCCTGCCGCCATCATGAGCAGGCCATTGACCGTCAGGGCGAAAATGTGGTACATGGGAATGGCCGTAATCATTATTTCCTGTTCGCCGCTGGCCAGATAAGGCTTGAACCAATGCAGGATCATCGTGTTGTGATTCACGAGGTTTCGGTTTGAGAGCATTGCGCCCTTTGATATACCGGTAGTACCACCGGTATATTGCAACACCGCCAGGTCATCCAACGCCAGTGGTGGCCTTGAGTACTTCGACTCCGCGCCTTTTTTAAGTGCAGCGTTAAATCGAACGGCGCCTGGCAGATCATAAGGCGGTACCATTTTTTTGATGCGCTTCACGACAAAGTTGACAAGCGATCCTTTGAGGCCACCCAATAAGTCTCCAATATCCGTGATGATAACATGACGGATAGAGGTGTGATGAATTATTTGTTGAAGATGCGATGCAAAGTTGGAAACAATTACAATGGCAGTAGCGCCGGAATCCCTGAACTGATGCTCCATTTCCCTTGGCGTGTAGAGGGGATTCGTATTGACTGCAATAAGCCCCGCCTTAAGTGCGCCAATAAAGGCGACGGGAAACTGGAGCATATTAGGCATCTGAATGGCGATGCGGTCGCCCTTCTTCATCCCTAAATTATTTTGGAGATACGCGGCAAAATGGTCGGAAAGTTTATCGAGCTCCCCATAGGAAAGCGAGACGCCCATGTTTTCAAAGGCTATCCGATCAGCATATTTTTTAAAACTATCATCCAGCAATTCGACAACGGAGTTATAAGCATCAATCTTGATTTCGGGAGGAATACCTGACGGATACTTTTTTACCCATGGGAAATCTTTCATTATTCGCTTTTAAAAAATTTTGTATGTTTATTGAGGACTCAAAGCAAACGATTGTTTGCAATCAAATCAATAGTTGCTCAAATGAAGATGGAAGATACAAAAAAGAAAAGACCTACCCGGTTGGTAGGTCCTGCTCAATTAAACATTATTAACCTAAACGTGAGCGCTGTAGAGGG
>DASUGQ010000190.1:0-6887 GCA_036273935.1 Cyclobacteriaceae bacterium
TAAAGAACAAACCGAGGAAGAGTTATTTAATCTGCTTCAATATGGTGATATGCGAGTCCGCCAAAAAGCACAATTTGAATTGGTGAAGCGCGGAGAAAAAGGAATTGAAGTTTTCAAAAAGGCGATTGCACAAACGGATAATCAGTTGGCACGTGTCCATGGTATCTGGGGAATAGGCCAACTCGCCCGCGCCAATAAGGCTCACGCATCGCTGTTCCTTCCTTTGCTAAATGACGCTGATCCTGAGATAATCGCGCAAGCATCAAAGATATTAGGCGATGTAAGGTACAAGGAGTCCGCAGATCAGTTAATACCGCTGTTAACTAATGATAATTCAAGAGTAAAATTCTTTGCTGCGCAGGCGTTAGGACGCATAGCCTATGACAAAGCGATTGATCCATTGCTTGACATGATTGAAAAGAATAATGATGAAGACGTTTACATTCGACACGCGGGTGTGGTAGCGCTGTCGCGAATCGGAAAAGTTGAACCAATTGCCGCATTGGCGACTAGCGCCAGTCGCTCACTGAGAATTGCCGGCGTTTTAGTGTTAAGACGACTGCATAGTGATAAAGTTGCACTCTTCCTGACTGATAGTGATGAATACATCGTGACCGAAGCGGCCCGGGCTATCAATGACGACTTATCCATAGAGGGAGCGCTCCCTGCTCTTGCCGCAACATTGAGTGAGAAGAGATTCACTTCTGAACCCCTTTTGAGAAGGGCAATTAATGCTTGCCTGAGGGTTGGAGGAGATGCTGAGCTGAATACATTAATTGCTTTTGCAGAGCGAAACGATGTACCCGCTGCATTGCGCGCAGAGGCTCTTGCTACGTTAGGCTCGTGGCCTAGTCCATCGGTGATGGATCGTGTAGATGGACGTTATCGGGGAAAGATTGAACGCGACCCAGCTCCAGTAATAGCTAAAGTACAACCACACATTAATAAATTTCTGCAAAGCAAGGATGGCTCCGTGCTGGCCGCTTCCGCGCAAATGATAAGTTCTTTAGGAATTCATGACTTCAACGAAGCACTAAAAAAGCTTATGCAGCAGCACGAGTCACCTGCGGTAAGATCTGCCATGTTAACTGCCTTAAATCAGTTGAAAGTTGAAGATATGGAATCAGTTATCAAGCGAGGAATGACAGACAGAGATGCCGCGGTAAGAACAACTGCGTTGGGCCTGCTGGATGAATTAGACATCTCGCGTGAAAATCTTCCGGGTGTCATCGATCCAATCTTTAAGAAGGGCACGGTCAGGGAACAACAACAATTGCTTCGTGTTCTGGGCAAAATACCCCTTGAAAAAACAGAAACAGTACTCAGCAATCTTGTTGATCAACTTGAGGCAGGCAAATTTCCTCCGCCTATTACATTGGATCTTATTGAAGCAGTGAACGAGACGAAGTCAGAAAAGCTCATGGCCAGAGTATCCTCGATTCATCCGACTGGAGCTACAGTGGAAGCTTTTGCTGAGACGCTGTATGGAGGGGACCCAGGTGCGGGTTGGAGGATATTTAATACCAATTCTACGGCTCAGTGCGTGCGTTGCCATGCTATTCGTGGCGAAGGCGGAACAGTTGGACCGGATCTTTCTGAAATAGGGGCGACGCTTTCGCGCGAGCAGTTAGTTGAGGCAATGGTCGAACCCAGTGCGCGGTTAGCACCAGGATATGGATCAGTTACGCTTACATTAAATGATGGCCAGTCAGTTTCGGGTATCCTGCTGGAGGAGACTGATCAGGAACTGCTTATTAAAACCTCAGACGCTGAGCCAATGCGCGTGCCCATATCCCGAATTAGCAAGCGCGACAATACGCCATCAGGGATGCCGCCCATGGGAACATTGCTCTCAAAACGCGAAATAAGAGATCTTGTAGAGTTCCTGTCGGGTATGAAGGGAGAGAAGGTAGCGGCAAAAGGCGGACATGGTGGCGGGGAATAGCCATTTAGTTTCAAATGTTGTCGATAAACTTTAAGTTTATCGACAAGGCAGAAATGACGATACCTTTACCTAATGTCAATGCATGACTGATCTTGCTATCTATGGAGCAGGTGGTTTCGGACGCGAGACGGCCCTGATGATCGAGCAGATTAACCGATCGGAGCCTTGTTGGAACCTGTTGGGATTTTATGATGACAGTATAAGTCGGAATTCAACAATAGATGGTTTAGTGGTTCTGGGCGACCTTTCTGATATCAACGCTGTCGTCCAGCCGTTGGCATTGGTGATTGCCATTGCGGATCCTGTTGTGCGGAGCAAGGCAGTGGCTTCAATCACCAATTCTCATATTACTTTTCCTGTTCTTGTGCACCCACACGCATTAATGGGCAGCATGACCAATTTTTTTGGACGGGGCACGTTGATTACCGCGGGATGTGTACTTACCACTGGAATTGTTACAGGTGAATTCACCATCATTAATCTTGCATCTACCATTGGGCATGACGCCAAGCTTGGCAGTTTCAGTTCCGTGATGCCGGGATGCAATATTTCAGGTCATGTTGAAATTGGTGAATGCACATTAATTGGCACGGGAGCAAAGATTTTGCAGAATCGCACAATAGGCAAAAACTGTAAAATAGGAGCCGGCGCTGTGGTCACAAAAAGTTTTGGAGATGGATTGACCCTTGTTGGAGTGCCGGCGCGAATGAAATGATGTTATTTATGGCGAAGCGCTATCTTTGCATGGGTAATACTCCCAAGCTCCCGCTTAGCAAGATATGTTCGAGTCACTGAAAGAATTCAAACCATCTATTTATTTCCTCCTTCGGTTTCTGGGAGTGTACGTTGCAGGAAACTTGTTGTACGGCTTGTATGTCGAATCCTTCGGGGACGACCCGGATCCCTTAACGCACATGGTTACTTACCAGACCGCTCGCTGCCTTCAAAATTTTGGGTTCGACACGACAGCCCGCGACAATACCCAGGGGCCAACGGTTTTTCTTGAAACAGACAATGAGATTGTGCTCGGTGTTTATGAAGGGTGCAATGGGCTAAATGTGATGATCGTTTTTGTCGCGTTCATGGTTGCATTCGGCGGCCCCGTGAAAAAAATGCTTTGGTTCATTCCGGCGGGCCTGTTGATCATTCACATTTTCAACCTGGGCCGGATTTCACTCTTATATTTCGTGGCCCAGCGCTATGAGGAATACTTTTACCTTTTCCATAAATATTTCTTTACCGCCATTATTTACATCGTTGTCTTTCTCCTGTGGACCTTTTGGGTGCTAAAGATTGTGGACGTGCGTTCTAAGCCATTGCCAAATGCAAGCGAGTAAAGAAATCAGGGTAACCGTAATAATTATTGCGGTGCTCGTTTTGGCATTGGTATACCTTTTTCAGCTGTTCAACTTCCTGCTGTTCTTCACAAACGTTCTGGGATTAAACGTCACGTTTCGCCCCAACACTGTTTTCATTTTTAATAAAACCACCAGGCTTATCTTAAATGACCTGGCCTGTTTTGGTTTGATCTACGCTATATTTCAGGAAAAAAAATACTTACGTGTGGCATTCTATATTTTTCTTTTTGAAATCAGCCTGCTGCTGCCAACCTATTTCATAATAAAACTTTCCCTGGAAGGAGACTCTGAAATATCATCTCCATTGCTTTCTCAAATTCATCGCATGATTATCAATCCCACGCTGATGATCCTGCTGATGATTGGTTTTTTTTATCAACGGGCAATCAAAAACAAAAAAATCAGTTAGCGTCAGGCAAGATGCGATTGCCGCTGTCTAACGGCACCTCAATGTTTCATTAATTGGCGCGGACCTCCGGCAATTAATTCTTCGCCAGCACATTCAGAAAATTTCTCAAAATTCTTCATAAACGCATTGGCTAGATAGCCGGCCTTTTGATCGTATGCTTCTTTGTCACGCCACGTATTTCTCGGGTCAAGAATTTCATCGGGGACTGAAGGGCAGTTCGATGGGACGGCAACTCCAAATATTTCGTGCTCTTTATATGCTACATTATCTAAATGGCCCCCTAGTGCCGCTTTGATTATAGCACGGGTATAATCGAGACCCATTCTTTTTCCTTCACCATAGGGGCCGCCGGACCATCCGGTGTTGACCAGCCAAACCGATACATTTGCCTCTTTTATTTTTCGACTTAACATTTCAGCATAGGCTGTGGGATGCAATGGCATAAACGGCGCTCCAAAGCACGCGGAAAATGTCATCGTGGGTTCGGTTACATCTGCCTCGGTGCCCGCGACCTTTGCAGTGTATCCCGAGATAAAATGAAAAGCGGCTTGTCCTGGTGTCAATTTTGAGATCGGTGGCAATACACCAAACGCGTCGCAGGTCAAAAAGAAAATATGCCGGGGATTTCTGCCAATCGAGGGAACGGCAATGTTTTGGATGTGCTCAATAGGGTAGCTTACCCGTGTATTTTCCGTTCGCAGCTTGCTGGTATAGTCAACTTCATTGGTTCCGTTTTTAAATTGGACGTTCTCTAACAATGCCCCTTGCCTGATTGCATGGTAAATATCAGGCTCTTTTTCCTTTGATAGGTTGATCACCTTAGCATAGCATCCCCCTTCAAAATTGAAGATCGTGTTATCCTCTGCCCACCCATGCTCATCGTCTCCTATGAGTTTTCGGGTTGGATCGGCTGACAAGGTCGTCTTGCCTGTTCCCGACAAACCAAAGAAAAGCGCAACATCACCTTTCTCACCCATGTTTGCCGAACAATGCATTGGCAAAACATTTTTAAAGCGTGGTAGCACCAGGTTCAGTGCGGAAAACATTCCTTTCTTGATTTCCCCGGTATATGCTGTTCCTCCAACCAGAATGATTTTACGATTGAAATTAATGATGGAGAAGTTATGCTGCCGCGTTCCATCTTCCTTTGGATCGGCCTTGAATCCGGGAGCGCAGACGACGAGCCATTCAGGAGAAAAAGATTTCAGACCAAATTCACTGGGACGAATGAACATGTTATGAACAAACAAGTTCGACCAGGGATATTCCGTCAGTACGCGAATGTTGATTCTGTAGCGTTGATCGGCACATGCAAATGCGTCGCGTACGAATATTTCTTTACCATTCAAATAGTGAATGACCTTTTTAAAAAGGGTATTGAATTTCCGGGCGTCGAAATGAATGTTGGTGTTGTTCCACCACACTGCACTTTCGGTAAGACTGTCGTTTACAATGAATCGATCGCGCGGTGACCGGCCGGTGAACTCACCTGTATCAACGGCAATAGCGCCTGAGCTAGTAAGTTTCCCCTGTCCGAGTTGAATTGTTTTTTCACTAAGCTGTTCGGGTGAAAGATTCCAATAGGCAATACCCTCCGTTATGCCGAGGGTTGACAACGAGTCAACATCTGGCTTCCTGCCAATTTCTTGCATTGCGCTTAACATTTAGGTTAACGGATCAAAGTTACCAAATAAGTGTTAGCTCAATCGTTTGCAATGGTATTTTTTTGCACTTTTGCCCCGTATAATGAGACTTGCGAAAATGGAATTATAGGTCTACTTTGAACCGATTTTAAATTCTTTTTTGGGTAAATTTTATTTTGCCTGAAGGATATTTTGAATAACGCTGAATAATGAAATTTTCTTTCGCTGTAAATTTATTTTGCGATTTGCTGAGCGAAGGTCACACGATAAAGAAATAGATGAGCCTAACCGACCGATATCAGGAAATCCGCTACGGATTTCAGCCCACCTTTTGGATCGCAAACACCTTAGAACTTTTTGAAAGATTGGCATTCTACGGGTCAAAAGCAGTACTGACGGTTTTTTTGGCTTCGAAAGTGGGTCTTGAAAAAGAAGCAGGAACCTTGGCAGGAATTTTTTCTGGTGTTATTTATTCACTGCCGATTGTTGCCGGCGTTTTTGTAGATAAATATGGTTTCAGAAAAACCTTGATGTCGTGCTTTGCTATTTTTTGCGTTGGGTATTTTCTTATTGGCCTGGCTGGAATTGAGTTTGGTGAACATATCGTCAACGTTATTGGGAAAAGATCCTATGTGCTGATCGTACTTCTCCTTACGGCGGTAGGAGGTTCCCTCATTAAGCCCTGTATTGTGGGAACAGTTGCCAAAACTTCCAAACCCGATGCCAGAGCGTTGGGTTTTTCTATTTATTATACGCTTGTGAATTTTGGCGGAGCAATTGGCCCCATGGTGGCACTGCAGGTTCGTGAAAATTTAGGTATCGAGTACGTGCTGGTGATGTCATCGATCACTTCGTTATTACTGCTGATCGGTACGTTTCTCTTTTTTAATGAACCAAAAAGTGAAGGGGAATCGGAAGAGGTCAGGACATTTGGTAAAGTCTTTCAGGATATGCTGCTCGTCTTTACTAACGTGAGGTTTATGAGTTTCCTTGTTATTTTCTCAGGCTTTTGGATCATGTTCTGGCAAATATTTTATCTCCTTCCCTTTTATGCAATTGACGTTCTTAAGTTTGACAAGTTTGAAATACTGGAAACGGTTGATGCTTGGTGCATTATTATTCTTACTATACCGGTGACCGCCCTGGTAAAGAAATTAAAACCAATTACCGCCATGGCGTTGGGATTCACTTTTGCCAGTATTTCCTGGATCATTGTCGGAATCGGAACAACGGTGACGGCCTGCGTAATTGGCATCGCCGCTTTTGCCATTGGTGAATCCATGCAGGCCCCACGTTTCTATGAATATGTTGCATCCCTTGCACCGAAAAATCAAATTGGTACGTTTATGGGTTTTGCATTCTTGCCTATAGCGATCGGATCTTTTGCTGCGGGACCAGTAGCCGACGCCGTTCGACTGGCATATTTAGAAACCAATCCGGCTATGATGTGGTACGTAATTGCCGGGATTGGAATAATTTCAACAATTTTGATGGTGTTATACAATCAATTCCTTGCTCCGAAGAGCATTGAA
>DASUGQ010000191.1:0-8142 GCA_036273935.1 Cyclobacteriaceae bacterium
AATCTCTTTCATTTTAGTTGCATTGACGTGATAATAAATTTCCCTTCCCTTTTGTTCTTGCCTCACTAATTGACATTCCGTAAGAATTTGAATGTGTTTTGAAACAGCTTGCCTGCTGGTATGAAATTCTTCAGCCATGGCATTGGGCGTCATGGCCTGGGCGGCCAGCAAAAGCAAAATCGCTCTTCGTGTAGGGTCGGCTATTGCCTGAAAAACGTCACGTCTTGTTTCCATTGTACTTTTATGTGCAATCAAGTAGTTGCAAGTATAAATGCAATTATTTAATTGCGCAAGTTCTATTTGAAATTTATTTCAACTTGAGGATTAGAAGACAGTCGCAATGTCATTTGGTTGGAGCGTTGAGATTTGGCAGTCGTTTCTTAATGTTTCACAGTTGGTAAGTTCTTGTCCATTTATTGCTAACTATTTTGGATACTTTGGATGTGCTTTTACTTCCCTTATCTGTCCCAGGTGTCGAAATGAATGCCGGAAAAACATCATATACTCCTGATGGATATTCGGTCCAAAACAGATATAATGTATTCTTAAATTGTCGTTGGTCGTTTTTAAATATTCAATTGATTCGTCCCGCATTTTCGTGTACCAGATAATGTTATTTTTCCCTTCATTGTTTCCGAGTGGAACGCTATACGTGAATGGTTTTGTATAATCTGTCGTAATGGTCTTATTTAGTCGGCCAGGGTCTTGATCTATAAAAATACTGTCGGGAAGATGCTGAGGAAAGTCTGGCATTGGTCCCATTCTCAGGGCTACGGAAATTTCATTCATCTGAATTAGTTCCCACAAGCAGATGTGTTCAATAATCTGATTAATGCTCCAACGGTCAGGGCTTTCTTTAAAATTCCATTGTTCTTTAGTTAGGTTTTTTGTTTCAGCTATAATTTTTTCTTTCGAGCGAATTAGATTGTCCAATAGATACTTTCTATCAGCTTCCGTCCATAATGGCACTCTTGAAGGTTCGTCTGTCTGTGTTTGTCCTTTGCTAACCTTAAGAAGTCCGAAAACAAGAGCCAGCGTTAAAAAGGTTATTTTCATTGTGATTAATTTTTTACAGTCAGCGATCTCTTTCGATTTTTGTTGTGGGCTGTGCTTACTTTTCAGTTAATATTTGTTGTCAGTAATTTTGGTGATAGTATCTCCAAAGTTGTCCCACGATACCGAACGTTAGTCAGAAACTAAAACTACGAATTTACTCTGAACCCCGCCATTGATAATGCGCAGTATTGTGCGCCGTTTTTTAGATAGCCTTGCCATTGTGACCGCCCATGAATAAAATTGTCACTTAAATTACAATTGTCATCAATTCTTTTTTGAATTATTTTTTCTTTTAGGCTATAAGATTTGCGCTGCTCACGGATACGAACCGGCCAAATAATTTTGCAGAGCCTTCTTCGGCGTGACGGGCTATTTGTCATTTGCTTGACATTTGAACGGAGATCACGCGGATAAACTTGCAGGAAAAATTATAGTGTATGAAAAGATTTGCGGCGTATTTTATTTTGATCGCACTTATTGCTGTAGCCTGTGGCGGGAAGAAGAGTGCAGTGGAAGTATTTGTAACTCCCGAAGGTGCCATCAACGGGTACGATCCTGTTTCCTATTTTAAAGTGAACATGGCGGTTAAAGGTGACGGACATTATTCTTACGAATGGAAAGATGCTACGTGGCATTTCGTCAGCGAAGAAAACCTGTCATTGTTTAAAGCCGATCCAGAAAAGTATGCACCTCAGTTTGGGGGATACTGTGCTTATGGAATGTCGCAGGGACATAAAGCTCCCACGGAGCCCGATGCATGGACGATCGTGGAGGACAAGTTGTATTTCAACTATAATAAGGATGTTCAAAAGAAGTGGCAGGAGAACCGGGATGAACTGATCAAACAGGCCGAGACCAATTGGCCAAAAATCAGGATGGATCCTTTTTAGTTTTTTTGGATTGACTTCCACGTTCAGTCCATCTCGCCCTTATGATCCTTGGGTCATAAGGGCGATTGGTCTATTCCCTTCATTGTAATTTGACTTCTTATTGACCGGCCCTTCTTCTTCCTGTGATAAAGAAACCCAGTTCGACCGCTATCAGTAATCCAACGGCTCCAATCAAATAACGTAAACCTTTTTTAACGTTTGGAGAGTCCTCAATAAACTGCTTGTTAAATTTTGTTGTCTCGTTGTCCAGCAAATCGAATTTATGCTCCGTGTCTAACGAGTCGTTCTGGATCTTGTTGAGTGTCTCTAATTTGAACTTTGCAATTCGTGCAAGGTTGTCGTTATTTTTTGTGTACAAATTAATAAGGAGTAAAAAGATCAGGAGCAATAGCGTTCCTCTGAGAATGTATTTTGTTCGATTCATTTGTCGCAGTCGTTGATTGCCGGGCCCGGTTGCAAGTCACATCATTAAGAATTTTTTTTGAAGTTATGGAGAACTGAAACCAGAATCAAAACCTTTTCCTGGATCACGGGACCCTTAATAAATGTATTGTCATTCAATTTATATTAATCTGCTTTTAAATTGTCAGCCGGATTAGTTAGAACTGCTTTAACTGTGGTTGCAGAAATCGTGCAGGTGGAAATGAAAATCAGAATTGCTATAGGGATAGCATATAAGTCCCAAGACTGATTGATCCTGTAGGCAAAATTATCCAGCCAGATATTTATTCCATAGATAGTAATGGGCAATGCGATAATACTGGCTATTACAATTAGTTTAAGAAGGCCACTTGTAAGCAAGAAAAGAATACTCTGTAACGAAGCCCCTAAAACCTTTCGTATGCTAATTTCCTTAGTTCGATGGCTAATTGAGAATGAAGCCATCCCCCAAAGACCAAGGCTTGCAATAATAATTGAAAGCAGCGCAAATAAACTAACCACCTTATGAAATTGCCGATCTTCCTGATATTGCCTGTCAAAAAAGTCATCTAGAAAAAAATACTCGAATGGCTTTTCAGGAAATTTTGCACTGTATAACTTCTCAATTTGAGTTATCGATTCATTCCAATCAGCGTTTTGAAGTTGCACGGACAGATAGGCTCCGCATATCTTTTTTGACGCTAACACGTTAGAGGAAATTGGTGTTTTGAGGGAACTCCAATGGTAGTCCTCCAAAACGCCTGCTATATCAAAGGTGTCACTGTCGATAATAAGCTTCTCGCCGATTACATCTTCTTTTTCATTAAAGCCAAATGTTTTTAGGGCCATCTCATTAAGCAAAACTGCCTGTCGTTGTGGCATACCGTTAAGCCAACCACTGCCAGACAATAATGTCATTTTATAGGTATCAATGAAATCAGGATCAACGAATACAACTTCTCCGCTCTTATTTTCTTCTACCCCAACACCATCTTTTCGCATACCAGTCCCCCAGTTGTATCCACCACCTGGTATCGCCTCAGACGTTGTTACGTTCCTTACCATTGAAAGATTTACAAGCTGGGTCTTTAAAGAAGTTACCTTATTCTCAATTTCCAAGTCAGTAATTGATCCTGGTCCTTTTATGACAAGGATTTTATCACTATCAAACCCTTTATTTTGACCTAGCATAAAATCAAGTTGCCGGGTGACTACAAATGTGCCCGCTGTTATTAGAATTGAAATTGAGAATTGAAATACAACTAACGCATGGCGTAGAGAGAATTTCCTTGATTGACTATCATTGATACCTTTAAGTACAGTAATAGGTTTAAAAGAAGATAGAATCAACGAAGGGTAGATCGCTGCTATAAAACTTCCAACGAAAGCAAAACAACAAAATGCAATCCAAATTCTAGGATTGGCAAAATCTAAGACAAGAGCTTTATTGACCACCTCACCAACAAACGGTAAAAGTAAGCACGCAAAGCCAATAGCAAAAAGTCCACTAATTAAATGAAGGATTAATGATTCCGTCATAAACTGTGAGATAAGCTGATAACGCTGAACTCCGATGGCTTTTTTTATCCCCACTTCTTTTCCTCGTTCGGTAGCTCGAGCCGTTGATAGGTTTATATAATTTATCCACGCAAGCAGTATAACCAGAATTGAAACAGCAATAAAAAAATACAACGTATTCATTCCGATGGTAGGGCTCATTTCCAAATTGTATCCAGGCGTTAAATGAATATCTGTCAAGGGTTGTAGAATCATAGTGGCTTTGCCTTCTACTCTCTTCAATTCCTCTCCTTGATATTTTTCCAGAAAAGGCGGCAATTTGTCCTGTACTGCTTTCGGGGATGCCTTCTCGTTCAATTCAACATAGGTTACAAAATTACCTTCAGTACTTGTTCCATTGCTTGATCTATAAAATTCACTTTGCAGCAAAGAATGCATACTGATCAAAAAATCAAACTTGAAGTGAGAAGCACTCGGAGGGTCTTTGATGACAGCTGTCACTATGTGGTCTCCATTTGTCCACCAGCTTCCAGATACATTCAAAACCTTTCCAGTAATTTGCTTTTCACTTCCGAAATATTTACGAGCAGAATTTTCTGTTAGAACAATTGCATTTGGCTGATCTAATGCTGTTTGAAGATTGCCCTCAATTGTCTCATGGGTAAACATCTTAAAATAATTGGAATCAACATATTGAATGTTCCCATCTTCATAGAACTGGACGCGTTTTGATAGGTTGTCATTATTACTAATGACAGCGCCGCCATGCATGAGGTGAGTTCTAACGAAGCTATTGATCTCAGGAATATTTGCTAAAAGTGCTGGGCCTTGTCCAAAATCGGAGAGTGGATAGGTTCCTCTCAATTCTCCTTTGATATAAAAAGATGATACGGTCCGATAAATTTGATTAGCTTTTTCATTATGTCTGTCATAGCTAAGTTCAAACTCTACAAATGACAATAAGATGAGACATACTGCAAATCCTATAGAAAGGCCAAATATATTGATAGCAGAAAATACTTTCCGTTTCATAAAATTCCGGAATGCGATTTTTATGTAACTGTATAGCATGAGTGCGTCATTTATGTAAATTCAAAATTTCCTTCTTGTGATCATAATATTTGGTCATTGTTAATTAAGTAAATATACTGTCGTGGGTGGCAAAGACTGGCTCTTTTGCTTTCTTTGGAGTCGGGCTGGAACATGCGGCAAGCAAATGTACCAGTGCTCGGTGGCCACTCTGCACGCGCGGCACTGTGCACAACCTTTAGATTGAATTCATAAATATACTATCATTCATAGTTATAATTTTGTGGGTAAGTGGATTACCGTTTTCGGTCATGCATTTATCCACAAAAGGCAGCCGATGAACTACGCGCAGACAAAGCTGCCGGCTTATCAAATGATTCAGTCCGGTCTCTGTTTATCTATGAGCAGCATCAAATAGATATTAGGGTAGCAAGGCCCACTATAAAGGTTTCGATTCACAACTCACGTTATTAAAAAATCTTTTTGAGGTTATGAAAAACTCAAACCAAAATCAAAACCAAAACCATCTGATCATTGGATGTCTACAAAGAGCAGCATAAGGTTTGTTTTATTGACGCCAGTTTTATTCCGGAAGCAATTTGATCACCGACGAACTCATTCCCGCCTTCACCCAAAGTTGCGGCTCGTTTTTAATTCTTCTTTATGGTTCTTTCTAACCAGCGATTCGTGCCGATCAAATCTTTATCTGAAAATAATATATGCATTGGAACTTCGTCAAAGTAGGTGCACCCCTCACATACAGAGACCAAGTCGAGCGATTTTTGAAGCTTCTCTATTAGATCTTTTTCTTCTTTATTTATTTCATAAATTCCAATATTATTCAATCTCTGAAGAGTAATCCCAGCCAGGTATCTCTCACCCTCATTTCCTGAATGCAGCAATTCCGAGATGCTATTATATCCATTTGACTCAATTAACTGGGTAATCTTAGTAACTGCCCTCGAAGGTTCTCCGCCGACATAGCACCCGAAGCCTACTGTTCTCTCTGAATCAGCTTTTTTTTGAGCAAATGAAACGCACTGCAGACCAATTACCAGAAGTAAGATCAAGGGATTTTTCATTTTTGCTCGTCATTCTATTCGAAGGTAATCCAAAACTGCACCACAACGGCTGATGTGTGGGCAGCAGTCGGCTTAAGCGCCTTCAACCCTGTCCTGGTGACCGTTAGTTACATAAAGATAATAAACTTATGCACCACACGCTACCTTCACAAATTTTCGACGCACACCTCGAAGCGAATGTCCTGCAAAGTTAAAACATGATAAATTACCCGTTCTAATTTGCAAGTCTGCGGAAACTGCAGAAAAGAAAATTCTGTAAGGCACCCAGGGGCGTCCTGTGATCTTCAGTGATGCATTTTATTTTATTGAAACCCTTTTCAAGTTGATGCTGAAGTGTCGCCTCAGAATATTGTTTGACTTCAAGTCCGCTGCATATTTTTGGGCCATGGGTTGAAAACGTTCCGATGGTCAGAAAACCATTTGATTTAATATTCTTACGCGCCCGGTCAAGGTATTGATCAATCTGATTCCTGGTGGTCAGGAAATGAAAAGTTGCCCGATCGTGCCATACGTCGAATGTCTGCTGAGTGTCCAACTCAGTTACATCACACGCCATCCATCTTACTTTCTTGCTTTTTTCTCCAAGTCTTCCCCGGGCTCGTTGCAAGGCATGCTCTGAAATATCGAGAACCGTGATATCCTCAAAGCCTTCATCAATCAGCCGGTCAACGAGTTTACTGTCACCGGCGCCGACGTCAATAATACTTGCCTGCTTTGATAAATTGAAACTATGAATAAAGTCCAGGGAAGTTTTAGGATTCTCCTGAGTCCAGCTTACTTCATCAGGTTGCCTGGTAGCATAAATCCTTTCCCAATGTTCCTTTCTCAATTCTTTTTTCATAACCTGAATTTAAGGCCTGCCGGATTCAGGGGGATCACCATTTTCTGGTTGTCCTGTTCACAATTACATTTGCGTTCCACCTTGCCCGAACAGATCCTTTTGCTTAAGTTCACTATGTAAACTCATTTCGTAACTGAAAACGGTTATCAGATAAGTTTAATTCCCTGGACAAGGCCTTACCCTCAGAACAATGCGTACTGGAAAGTTACACGCCCTTTCCGTGACTGATCATTTGAAATCAGTCTTCCCTTTACATTTTATAACAACATTTTCTTTTTTGAATTCTTCAGGCTAATGGATTCCACGGGATTGATTCACCCGGCTTTTATTAAAAAGGAATTGCTGTTGACTGAAATAATTAATTTTAAACTATAGCCTCTCATGTTAACCAATCGATCGTTCACAAAAAACTTCACCCTTCATGAAATGCTGACAAGTCAGACGGCTTCGCGAATGGGTTTCACGGAGCAATTTGAACCGTCAGAGGTTGCTATCTCAAATCTTGAAGCTTTATGTATCAACATACTTCAACCCTTGCGTGATGCTATCAAGTCCCCGGTTATCGTTAGCAGTGGCTATCGATGTTTTCGGGTGAATTCCATCATTGGCGGGGCGGCAAAGAGCCAGCACCTCAGTGGTCAGGCGGCAGACATCCAGGATTTTAGGAAGGGTAATGAGTTCCTCCTGCGGAAGATTGTTGAACTGAAGTTGCCCTTTGATCAACTCATCAATGAATTCAATTTCGATTGGGTACACGTGAGTTATGATCCTGACCGAAACAGGAGAGACGTGCTTGAAGCTTTTAAGGATAAGAATTTTAAAACACGCTACCGGCCGCTGGAAATATAGTATTGATCATTTGACGAACAATCGAACCTTGCCTGATCTCCCGCCGCCAACCCGAAAGCCGAATAACTAATAACTAATAACTATTAACCGCCATGTTTGCCGATTTGCATTGTCACCCCTCCAACCGAATGTTCAACGCCCTCAGGCAATCCAAGGGAGATCCATTCGAAAAACTTCCTTTCACCTCGCCGCCGTTGCGTCATACGCTTTGGTACCAGATGCCCGAAGACACGAAGAACAAACAGGAACAAATCAAGAAAGCCTTCTCGGGCGACATGGCGGCCTTTCCGCAATGCGACATTCGAAGTCTCACCGACGCGGACACGCGCTTGGTATTTGCCGCCATCTACCCGTTGGAAAAAGGTTTCTTCATGGGCAATGAGCGAAAGGGAATTTCAGCAGAATCATTCACGGCCCTAACAGCACGCCTGCTGGCCAAGGGAGGAAAGAAGTGGCT
>DASUGQ010000192.1:0-41678 GCA_036273935.1 Cyclobacteriaceae bacterium
AAGGAGGGTGATAAAATGTACCGCTCACCCCAGCAAAGAGTGAAAATCTGGTAGTGATTAAAAATAGATTTTGGTAAATAACTGCCGGTTTGCTATAATTGCCACGTAAAATTTTGACGCATGGGAAAAGGCGATAAAAAATCGAAGAAAGGAAAGATTGCGTTGGGATCCTATGGTAACTCCCGCAAAAGGAAGTCAATAAAGGAAAGACTTAAAAGAGTGGCATCTCAAAAGGTTGTTGCTCCCGCAGCAGAACCCAAAGCGAAGCGTTCAAACAAAAAAAAAACTGAAGCTTAGTCAGTATGAAAAGATTGGTTACAACAACATGGTGGTGGCACATATCAGTCGATATGTGAACAGCTAAGTTGTGACCTTAATTCAATATTATTGAAGGCCCGCTGTTCACAGTGGGCCTTCGTATTTTAAGTCAATTACGGATCAAATTTCAGGAACGAATGAAACAGAAACTCAAAACATATTCAAGAAAATTGTTGGCTGACACCCTGACCCCGGTCAACATTTATTTGAAACTACGGGATGTCTTTGCGGGAAGCATCTTGCTCGAGAGTTCAGACTATCACAGCCATGAAAACAGTTTATCCTTTATTTGTTGCCAGCCAATTGCGTCCTTCATCGTCGGCAATGAACAGGTGAACATCCATTACCCGGACGGATCAACAATAACAGAGAAAGTGACCAAGGTTGGTCAGGTTACCGAATGGCTTGAGAAGTTCCGGAGTTCGTTTGTTCCTGATCCGGGCATTCATACAAAGTATGTAAACTCCGGATTGTTCGGTTATATTGCTTACGATGGAGTAAGGTATTTTGAAGACGTCGGGATTACCAAAGTTGACGATTCCATTCCGGATATTATTTACCAACTCTACCGCTACGTTATTGTTATCGACCACTTTTCAAATGAGCTTCATTTATTTGAACATTTGCTTCGTGAAGGGGATACACCATCGCTTGATAAAGTTGAACAGGTTATTCTCAGCAACCGTTTTTCAACGTATAAATTTTCTTTAACAAATGGAGAGGAATCCAATTTTACGGATGAGGAATTTCTCAAAGTAATCGACAAGGGTAAAGAACATTGCTACCGTGGAGATGTTTTTCAAATTGTTCTTTCTCGCCGTTTTACATGTGGATTTAAAGGAGATGAGTTTAATGTGTATCGGGCGCTACGTTCAATTAATCCATCTCCCTATTTGTTTTATTTCGACTACGGAAATTTTAAACTGATTGGTTCATCACCGGAGGCGCAACTGCAGGTCGCCAATAATAAGGCCCACATTTATCCCATTGCCGGCACCTTTCGCAGAAGTGGCAATGACCAGGAAGATGCTGAACTGGCCAATAAACTTGCTGCCGATGAGAAAGAGAATGCGGAACATGTAATGCTGGTCGATTTGGCACGGAATGACATGAGCCGTAATGCAGAAAATGTACATGTTGATGTATTTAAGGAAATCCAATTCTACTCACATGTTATTCACCTTGTTTCAAAAGTCACCGGTGTATTAAAGGACAATGCTTCAGTCATTCGAATGGCGGCAGATACGTTTCCTGCAGGCACGCTATCAGGCGCGCCAAAGCACATGGCCATGACGTTGATTAATAAATATGAAAATGTAAACCGGGGGTTTTATGGAGGAGCGATCGGGTTTATTGGGTTTGACGGATCGTTTAATCATGCCATCATGATCCGTACCTTCCTTAGCTTCGAAAATAAATTAATCTTCCAGGCTGGTGCGGGTGTGGTTTCAAAATCAAAAAGTGAAAGCGAATTGCAGGAAGTCAACAATAAACTCGAGGCCCTTCGCAAGGCTGTGTTGATGGCAGAGAAAATCTGAAAGGTTATTTGACTCTTAAATAAAATGCGGAATAGACTTGTGTTGAAAAAGAAAACTTGCGTTAGATGAAAATATTGGTCCTCGATAATTACGATTCATTTACTTACAACCTGGTTCATATTATCCGGGAACTTGGTTTTTCGCCTGATGTTTTCAGAAATGATAAACTTGCAGTTGAAGAGGTTAAGCAATATGATAAAGTTCTTTTATCACCGGGCCCCGGCATCCCCGATGAAGCCGGCATTATGAAGGCGGTGGTGCAGGCATTTGGTCCCACAAAAAGTATCCTGGGAATTTGTTTGGGTCATCAGGGTATTGGTGAAGTTTATGGAGCGAAGCTTTTTAATATTCCCAGGGTGTTGCATGGTGTGACTTCAATAGCTGAAGTGAAGGACGACAGCGAATCGCTCTTTAAAGGTGTTACCAGGAGATTTCAAGCCACACACTATCATTCGTGGGCTGTCGTACCTGACACAATTCCTGCCGACCTCGTCGTTACGGCGGTTAATGATGATGGGTTGATCATGGGACTTCGCCATGTGAAATATGATGTGAAAGGGTTGCAGTTTCATCCCGAGTCGGTCATGACGACAGAAGGACCCAAGATGATCGCCAACTGGCTTGGCGTCAATAGCTAGATTGAATAATTGAAAACACAATGAAAGAAATTTTAAATGAACTTATTGACCACCGTGCTCTGTCGAAGGAGACGGCGCACAGGGTGCTCGTAGATTTGGCATCAGGAAAATTCAATCCCAGTCAAACGGCCGCATTTATGACTGTCTACATGATGCGCAGTATCACCGTGGATGAGTTGCAGGGATTTCGTGACGCGATGCTTGAGTTATGTATTCCGGTCCATTTTGATGCGCCGGTGATGGATGTATGTGGAACAGGTGGTGATTCGAAGAATACCTTTAATATTTCCACTCTTTCGTCATTTGTTGTAGCAGCAGCCGGGCAACCGGTAGCCAAGCATGGTAACTACGGCGTCTCTTCGGCCTGTGGTTCGTCAAATTTGCTGGAGTACTTCGGTTATAAGTTCACAAACGACATTGATGAATTAAGACGAAGTCTGGATCGTTCCAACATCTGTTTTATGCATGCTCCCTTATTTCATCCGGCGATGAAAAATGTCGCTCCGATCCGAAAGGAACTGGGTGTGAAAACATTTTTTAATATGTTGGGGCCAATGGTAAATCCTGCTTTTCCGAAACGACAAATGGTTGGTGTTTTTAGTTTAGAACTTGCGCGGCAATACGGATACCTTTTTCAAAATTCGGGGAAGGATTTTGTAATTCTTCATTCCATCGATGGATATGATGAGGTCTCGCTGACCGGGCCTTTTAAATATTTCTACAATGAAGGAGAAAGAATCGCAAGACCACAAGATCTCGGACTAGAGCAATTATCTGCAGCAGATTTAAAAGGCGGAGACACCGTTGAAGAATCCGCAAGAATATTTATGCAAGTTCTTGAGGGAAAAGGTACCTCACAGCAAAATGATGTTGTCATCGCCAATGCGGCCATAGCGCTGTACGCAGGTCATCAGGCAGACGGAATGACAAAAGCGGTTGAACAGGCCACGGAAGCGCTAAGATCTGGTGAGGCGCTCTCAACTTTTAAGAAATTAGTTAATAAATAAACTTTCAACACGTAAGACCTCATAATGAACATTCTTGATCAGATATTGGAACACAAACGAAACGAGGTAGAGGAACGCAAGGCGTTGTATCCGGTCAGGCTGCTTGAACAAAGCATTTATTTCGCGACACCGCCTGTCTCGATGCGAAAATACATTCAGCGTGACGATAAATCGGGAATCATTGCAGAGATCAAAAGGATGTCGCCATCAAAGGGCGTAATTAACGCTCATGTTTCAATCGAAAAAACATCCATTGGATATATGCAAGCGGGAGCATCAGCTATTTCCGTGTTGACCGACAAGAAATTCTTTGGAGGAAGCAATGAAGATTTAACCATCACAAGAAAATTCAATTTTTGCCCCATCCTCAGAAAGGATTTCACGATTGACGAATATCAAATCGTGGAGGCCAAGTCAATCGGTGCAGATGTTATCTTGTTAATTGCGGCCGCCCTTGATTCAACGCAATTGCAATCGCTGACAGCATTTGCCCATTCATTGGGAATGGAAGTTCTGCTGGAAGTTCACAACAAAGAAGAACTCCTGAAGTCATTGGATGCAGGCGCAGACCTGATGGGCGTGAACAACCGTGATCTTAAAACTTTTCAATTAAGCATTGAGGTTTCCAAATCGCTGGCTTCGATGATTCCAAAGGAACTTGTTAAAGTTTCGGAAAGTGGAATTGAATCACCTCAGGCCATCATAGAACTAAGGGAGCACGGGTACGAGGGATTTCTTATGGGGCAAAATTTTATGCAGCACAGCGTGCCGGAGAAAGCCTGCAAGGAATTTATTGATGAGTTGAACAATTTGACAAGCATATAAAAAATCACCAGGAGGACTTTTGCAGACATGAAAAAATTAAAACTCAAAATTTGTGGGATGAAAGAGACGAAGAACATCATGGATGTCGCTGCGCTCTCTCCCGATTACATGGGTTTTATTTTTTATGAAAAGTCGCCACGATTTGTCGGCAAAGGATTCATGATGCCAGGGGACTTTCCTTCATCACTAAAAAAGGTAGGGGTATTTGTTAATGAACACGTTGAAAAAATAAAGATACTTGCAGGGCAATTCAAATTTGATTTCGTCCAGTTGCATGGAAATGAGTCTTTAGAACAGTGTATTGAATTGAAAGCAGCTGGCCATAAGATCATTAAAGCATTTTCGATTGACGAAAACTTTGATTTTAATGTTGCCAAAGCGTATGCGCCTTCAGTCGATTTTTTCCTTTTTGATACGAAGGGAAAATATTATGGCGGAAATGCAAGGCCATTTAACTGGGAGGTGCTCCATCGTTATAATCAGGAAGTCCCATTTTTCCTGAGTGGTGGTTTGTCACCCGACAACATTGGCAGCATCAATCAGCTAAGGAATATGAATATCCATGCATTGGATCTGAACAGCGGCATAGAAATTTCTCCAGGCCTTAAAAACATTGACAAAGTGAACGAAGTATACGATATACTCAACAACATATAGTTTTAAGACAATCAACATGACATTCAACGTTGACAACCGGGGATATTACGGAAATTATGGTGGAGCCTACATTCCAGAAATGTTGTATCCCAATGTGGAGGAACTTCGTGAGAACTACCTCAATATTATCTACGCGGAAGAGTTTCAAAAAGAGTTCCACGACCTTTTGAAAAACTATGTCGGTCGGCCCACACCGCTTTACCATGCCAGGCGTTTGTCTGGTAAATACAATGCCAGGATATACCTGAAGCGTGAGGACCTTTGTCATACTGGTGCGCATAAGGTAAATAACACCATCGGCCAGATTCTGCTGGCGAAAAGACTGGGCAAACAAAAGATCATTGCAGAAACCGGTGCGGGGCAACACGGCGTGGCAACGGCTACGGTATGTGCCTTAATGGGAATGGAATGTATTGTTTACATGGGCCAATTGGATATGGAACGACAGCGTCCTAATGTAGAACGTATGCGGATTCTGGGAGCCAAAGTCATTCCGGCAACGTGTGGCAACATGACCTTAAAAGATGCAACCAACGAGGCCATGCGTCATTGGATCAATCATCCTACAGACACACATTATATTATTGGTTCTGTTGTTGGCCCGCATCCATATCCAGACATGGTGACAAGATTCCAATCTGTGATCAGCGAAGAGATCAGGAAACAATTGCAGGACGAAATTGGAAATCCATTTCCAGACTATGTCGTGGCGTGTGTGGGCGGAGGTAGCAATGCAGCAGGTGCCTTTTACTATTATCTGAATGACGAACATGTAAATCTTATTGGTGTTGAGGCAGCCGGTAAGGGAGTGGACTCGGGCGAATCTGCCGCCACAACTGCGCTGGGTAAGCCGGGAGTGTTGCATGGAAGCAAAACCCTGTTGATGCAGACTGGCGACGGGCAAGTTGTCGAGCCGTATTCCATCTCAGCTGGTCTGGATTATCCAGGCATCGGCCCAATGCATGCACATTTGTTTGAAACCGGCCGTGTTCAGTTTCTCAGCGCAACAGACGATGAGGCGATGAATGCCGGAATTGAGTTGAGTAGATTGGAAGGTATTATCCCTGCAATCGAGTCGGCACATGCCATTGCAGCTCTGTCCAAACTTGAACTTACCAATGATGATGTGGTGGTGATCAATCTTTCGGGAAGAGGCGACAAAGATTTGGAAACATATATCCGTTGGGGTAAATATTAACTGGCGATTTGACAATTAGAATTAGTCTTGCAAAGGTACATAACATGACAACATTTACTGTAAAAAATAGAATCACAGATCTTTTCGAAAGTAAAAAAGGAAACATTCTTTCAGTTTTTTATACTGCTGGTTTTCCGAAATTAAATGACACGGTGAAGATCGCTGAGTGCCTTGAAAACGCTGGCGCCGATATTATTGAAATTGGAATTCCATTTTCCGATCCGGTGGCTGACGGTCCCACTATTCAGGAAAGCAATAAGATTGCCCTTGATAATGGGATGAATCTTCATCTCCTCCTCGACCAGGTTAAAGAAATCAGGAAGAAGGTCAAGATGCCAATAATCCTTATGGGTTATCTCAATCCTGTTATGCAATATGGCATAGAGAATTTTTGCAAGGATGCTTCTGCCGCAGGAGTTGATGGACTGATCTTGCCGGACATGCCGATGGAAGAATATCAGCGAGACTTTAAGGACCTTTTTGAAAGATACGGGTTAAGCAATACTTTCCTTGTGTCGCCAACAACTTCCGACCAGCGCATTCGCCGGATTGATTCGGTCACCAGTGGATTTATCTATGCAGTATCAGCTTCAAGCACGACCGGCGCAAAGGTCGGGTTTTCACAATTCCAGCTTGATTACTTTCAGAAGTTAAAGTCGATGAATCTTTCCAATCCTTTCCTAATTGGTTTTGGAATTTCCAACCCTGATACATTTTCTACTGCATCGTCGTACGGTTACGGGGCAATTGTTGGAAGTGCGTTCATTAACCTTATCAGAAACAGCAACGATTTGGAAGGAGATATAACGGGTTTCGTTAAATCTCTGAAGGGAAAAAATTAACTCTGGATTTTTCAAAACATGATCATTCAATTAAAACAGCAAATTATCAAGGACGATAGGGAGGCAATCGTTAAAGCGCTCGTGACATTAGGATATAAACCGACCGAAGTCCAAACTCAGCATGGTGACTATATTGTAGGTATAGGCAAGAAGGAATTTGACATTCGTCGAATCGGTCATATGAAAGGGATTGCTGACATCCACCGCGTGTCTGACGACTACAAACTCGTTTCAAGAAAATGGAAAGTGAAACATACCTCGGTCGATCTGGGAGACGATGTCCTCATAGGTAATGGAACACTTTCCCTTATGGCGGGTCCGTGCTCAATTGAAAACGAAAAACAAGTTGAGCTTACGCTGCAACACTTGAAGGAAAATGACCTGAAGATTATGCGAGGTGGAGTTTTCAAACCGAGAAGTTCTCCCTATTCATTTCGTGGCATGGGAGTCGGGGGATTGAAGATGTGGCATGCGCTGGCGAAGGCTGCGGGGATTAAAATTATCAGTGAAGTGATGCAGGTGTCCCAGATTGATGAGATGTACGATTATGTTGACATTTTCCAGGTCGGTGCAAGAAATACACAGAATTTTAATTTGCTGGATGAACTGGGAAAAGTGGATAAAGCGGTCATGATCAAACGCGGAATATCAGGAACTATTGAAGAGTTACTTTACTCGGCCGAATATGTATTTTCAGCGGGCAATGAAAACCTGATTCTTTGCGAGCGGGGAATTCGAACCTACGAACGAGCGAGCAGGAACACGTTGGATATAAACGCTATTCCCATACTGAAGGAAAAGACACACCTTCCGGTTGTGGTGGATCCCTCTCACGGTATTGGAATCCGCGAGTATGTTGAGCCAATTGCCCTGGCTGCGGTGATGAGCGGGGCCGATGGAATCATTTACGAAACCCATCAGGAGCCGGAAGAAGCTGCTTCTGACGGCCAACAAACATTGAACTTTGAAGAGTCATCCCGGATGATTGATCGAATGCGCAAAGCATTTGATTTGAGAGAAAGTTTCTAACGAATGAAGAATCAAATTCGTAAACTGAAAGAGCAACAACTAACAATACTCCATGACGGTATATGGAATAAAAAATTGTAACACGGTAAAGGCCGCCCTCGAGTGGCTTAAGAAACATAACGTTTCGTTTGAATTTCATGACTACAAATCCAGGGGCATTACTGAAACGAGGTTGAAGGAGTGGTGTAAACAAGTAGGATGGGAATCGTTGGTTAATAAAAGAGGAACCACCTGGCGTCAATTGGACGAAGCGACGCAATCTTCCATTAAAAACGAAAAAGCAGCTATCGTCTTAATGATGGAAAAGACAAGTTTGATCAAGCGGCCATTGATTGAAATTAACGGGAGGGTAGTGGTGCTTGGATTCGACGAGAAAGAGTATGGTAAATTAGTGGAGTAGGAGTCACCGGTTCATAAGCAATAAGATTTTAAGTGGATTCCTTAGTGCTGAAACCAAATAATTATCCAATGGTATTAACCAGACCTGGCAAAGTCAGTTAGTTCGTGATTAGTACACTCAGCAAAAGACTTAATCCGGCAAACATTGTTTTTGAAATGAATCCCTCATTCAACTTTTAATAGGTAGACAGGATGGAATTACGGTTGACAACAAGCTACCGCCAGATATTTAACATGGCGATGCCCATCTCGTTGTCGCTGGTTGTTCCCCAGATCAATTTTATTACCAATAATATCTTTCTTGGTGGATTAGGGGAGAAGGCGTTGGCCAGTGCGGGAATTACCGGAGTTTATTACCTCATCTTTGCCGTCATCGGCAATGGATTAAATAACGGACTGCAAATGCTGATCTCGCGCCGTGCTGGTCAAAATCGCAGGGAGGAAATCGGACGTTTATTTTTTCACGGTGTGTGGGTGGCCCTCATGATTGCCGGCCTGGGAATACTGGTTACTTTCTGGATTGCCCCGATTCTTTTGTCCGCTTCGATACATGATCCTGCTATTGCCAGGCAGGTACTGGGCTTCCTTCACATAAGGATTTTGGGTCTTCCGCTTCTTTACCTTTATGTGATGCGCAATGCATTGCTCGTTGGAACCAATCAGACACGCCTGCTGGTGTATGGAACGTTCGCTGAAGCGGTCACAAATATTTTCTTTGACTACGGTTTGATCTATGGTCACTTTGGTTTACCACGGATAGGATTTGACGGAGCAGCCTACGCGTCTATTATTGCCGAAGGAGTCGGATTGGTAACGATCTTTGTTGTTATCCACTGGAAAGGATTACATAAACAGTTTACCTTGTTTAAGAATGTCAAATTTGATTTTTCAATTTTCAAGCTGATTCTAACCCAATCAAGCCCATTAATTGCTCAATATGCAATGAGCATTATCATCTGGGAATATTTTTACATTCTTATTGAACATCACGGAGCAAGGGCCCTGGCAATTTCCAATACGATGAGAAATATCTTTGGGGTTTTCGGAATATTCGGCTGGGCTTTTGCGTCAACGGCCAATACAATGGTGAGCAATATCATCGGCCAGGAAAGAAGTAATGAAGTCGTTCCCTTGATTAAACGAATTGCATTCATCAGCTTTTGTTTTTCGGCAATACTTTGCGTTCTCCTTAATGTATTCCCTGAATGGTTTTTGAGTTTTTATGGTCAGGGTGCAGCGTTCATCGAAGAAGGAATTCCGGTTGTGCGGGTCGTATCACTGGCGCTGTTAATGTTTTCATTCGGCAGTGTTTGGTTGAACGCTGTTATTGGAACGGGAAACCCGACGATCAATTTGATTATTGAATTGACCACCCTTACAATTTATAGCATCTATGTGTACATCGTTCTGGAACAATTGAGGATGTCAATCACATGGGGCTGGGCTTCTGAGTGGGTTTACTGGTCTTGCATGTTCGTCATGGCCTATCTTTATATTCGATCGGGCCGGTGGAAGGGAAAGATTGTTTAATCACCCGTTGCCTATCGAATTGACAACGGGTGAGGTAGGATTCATGAAATTTGAATTGCTTTTTTCACTTGCCTGGTTGGCGTCTTCTTCAGGATCTGTAATTGAAGTATTCCGTCTTCGTAGTGCGCCTTAATGTCTTCCTCATTCACATTTTCGGGCAACGCAAACGAACGGCTAAAAGATGTAAAGCTGAATTCTCTCCTTGTGAAATTTTTTCCTTTATCTTCTTTGGAGTCCTCTTTCTGAGCGGAAATAGTCAAAACCCCTTTGTCAACGGTGACGTTGAAATCTTTTTTGTTCAACCCCGGAGCAGCCAATTCAATTTCAAACAGGTTGTCCTTTTCCACCACATTAACGGCAGGCACCGATCTTTGCATTATGTCGGAATCGAGGAAGCGATTGCCATCAAAGAAATCTGATAGCCAGGAGTCTCGAACAAGAGACGGCCAGTCTGAGCGTTTTACCAATGTCATAAATACCTCCTTTTGATAAAATGGTTAAACTTTATAATAAACTGTAAATGGCTAACAACTGATGATCGAAGTTGGTTGTCAGTTGTGATATATTTTTTTCAATCGGTCAATTTGTTTAAACAATAAATTTGATTGTTAAGGTGTTTGAATCCAGTCCAGGCCCTTTCGCAATAAGGAAAGTGTTTTTTCTTCAGGCGTGCCTGGTGCGGGGACATAATTATACATCCAATTAGCCTGGGGAGGGAGGCTCATCAGAATCGACTCTGTTCTTCCGTCGGTGTCAAGTCCGAATTTTGTTCCGCGATCCCACACGAGATTAAATTCTACATAACGTCCACGGCGAATGTGCTGCCATCTTTTTTCTTTTTCTCCATACGGAAAAGAACTGTTCTTTTTCATGAAGTAAGTATAGATGGGGACAAATGCTTTGCCAACATCTTGAACAAAAGCAAAGCGAGATTCTTTTGTGAAATTTTCGTCATCTTTCAGGTAATCAAAAAATATTCCACCAACACCTCTTGTTTCATGACGATGTTTAATGTAAAAGTAGTCGTCTGCCCATTTTTTGAATTCGGCATAATAATCGGCGTGATGGCGATCACAGAGTTGCTTCAGCCGCTCGTGAAAATAGACCGCATCTTCTTCTATTACGTAATGTGGCGTGAGATCAATTCCGCCACCGAACCACCAAATATTTTTTTCTCCCGTCATTTCAAAGTACCTCACATTCATGTGAATGATAGGGACCATTGGGCTTTGAGGGTGCATTACAATGGACACTCCTGTTGCAAAGAATTCGGATACATCGCCTGGATCCAGTTGCATGGATCGAAGCAGGACCTCCGGCGTCTTTCCCCATACGGCGGAGAAATTGACGCCCCCTTTTTCGATAACCTTTCCATCTGTAAGAATGCGTGAAAGTCCACCGCCACCTCCTGACCGCTCCCAGTCGTCTTCAATGAATGAACCTCCGCCATCTGCTTCCTGAATTTCATCGCAAATGTTTTCCTGTAACGTCAGGAGCCAATCTCGTATCGTGTCTTTTGATAACATCGTTCAGTTAATCGTTAATGGTTGATTGCAATCGCATTATGCCATCAGGTAATGTAACCCATAGCTTCTCTCAAAAAGGAAAACCAATTCCTATATTATAAATAACAGGCTCCTTGTTCACACCGAACGGTTTAAAAAATTTAGCCCTTGACAATACCCAGCGGTCACCGTCGTCCCGGGCCGGATCATAAACCTTTATACCCACGTCAAATCGAAGTATTAGAAATGTAAAATCGAAACGAATTCCGAAGCCGGTTCCGATACCAAGTTCTTTGTAGAATTGATTCCACTTGAATTCGGAATTTCCGTTTTCAACGACTTCATTATTAACGCGTTTTTCCCAGGGTTCGAACGTCCACACATTCCCTGCATCGAGAAAAATTGCGCCATCAACAAATCCAAAAAGTTTTCTTCTCATTTCGATGCTGGCTTCGAGCAGGATATTGGCCGGCTTTTCAATGTTGTAATCGAATAACCCGTTGGCTTCCGGATCTGCGCTCAGGTTTGGTTTAAATGATCCCGGACCTAACCTTCTCGGTCGCCACGCCCGAACACTGTTACTACCACCAGCGAAGAAGAATTTTTCGTAGGGAACCGACTCATTTGATCCATAAGGATAGGCTAACCCGCCATTGAAACGATAGGCGACAACCGTATTTTTGTCTACGACTTTGTTTCTCCGCACGTCAACACCGACCCGTATGTATTGAAAATGTTGGAGATCGTACTCTGATAAAAAACCTGGGTCAACAAAATTCCAGATTGTTCCACCACTTTCGAGTTGCGCCCTGATAAAAACCGAATTTTTGTCCATGACGCCATAATTGTTGTGATTCCATGTCATCCCCATAATCATACTCGTAACAAACGAAGGATAAAAGGAGTTGACCAGACTGAAATTTCCAGCGCTTTCCTGTTCTGCGAGGAACTCGCGGAAGTCGGGTGACGTATTTAAAGTATCAATTAATGATATATTGGCAAAAGTAAATGAATATTGCGTCGTTCTCTTGTTTTCAAGTGAATAGGTTCCTGAGAGGGTTGCAAAGGTCCGCCGGTACTCCGGGCGATCGGTATAAGCATAGCCTATTAGCAATTTCGTTTTTGGATTATTGTTTCCAAGGCCATATTTGGTTCGCTCGTTAAGGGGAAAAATGATTTGAGGGAAGGTCATGGTAATATTAATACCTGCCTCCGTACTTTTATAAATATTCTGGTCACTGGTCGCGGATGCAACACCCTCGAAACCGAAACGACCTGAGAAATCAATGGACTCTAGCCCGCGGAAAACATTTCTTTTTTTGAATGAAGTGTTGAAAAAAGGTCCGGGATATCCCTGTGTAACATTCACTCCTGCTTCGTTTGACCATTGATAACGATCTAAAGCACTGGTATAGATGTTGGCGATGAATTGGCCGCCAGCTGTATCATAGTTGATGTTTACAAACTTAAAGGCGTCAAGGTTGGCGAGTTGTCGTTGCGTATCGAAGGTGTTAGACCGGCTGTAGGCGCTGCCAGGTTGAAGGAATACCCGTTGACTGAGGATGCGGAGATTATATTTATCCTTGTAGTAAGTAAAATGAATGCCGTGATAATTGCGTGACATCCTGTTCTTGCCCGGCACATTGATCCCGGCATCGGTCATGAAATTGACTTCGGTAATAAAAAATTTTTTATGATTATCGCGTTTCGCCGGATCACGTATGATGATTTTAACGGCAACCTTTTTGTCCGCCCGAAATGAAGTATCTACATCGAAGGCAATGTACTGCCTGCTGAAATCAAAGTAACCATAATCCCGAAGCAGGAAATCCAGCCGCTCACGTTCTTGAGTAAACTTTTGCTGATCGTACCGCTCGCCGCGCTTTAGCAGGCTTTTTTTTACGTGCGCCATCACCAGATTATTGACGACCGTATCATCGATGTCATAGAAAATTGTATCGAGAAAGTATGCTTTGCCAGGGTTGGCGATGTAGGTGACTTCCGCCTGAGAATCCAGGGTGTCGATTTTGTAGGCCACGGTATTTTTAAAATATCCTTTTGAAGAGAGATAGGCGCTTATTCTTTCATTGGTAAGGCGTACTGCTGTTGTGTCCAAAATAGAAAGCTTTTCGCCCCATTGCATGACGTTATTCCCATTCTCGATCTTATTGTCCAAACTCCTGATCTGCTTCTGTTTTTTGAATTCAAGATTGTTGATTTTCCTTGTTTTATTTTCCGGAATTGCGGCAATCTTTTCATCAAACTTTTTTTGGACTGCTTCCTTTTTGCGAACAAACTTCTCCCGGTCATATTTCTTCTCGCCTTTGTAATAGAGCCAGACAAGGTAATGAATGGGAAGTACGCCAAAGAGTTTTCGGTTTGGCTCCTGAACATACAGATCATTTAATTCATCCTTACTGATTTCCCTTGGAGCCTTTATTCTCTGTTTATAGAGAAGTTTCTCGCCAGGCTTGAGATATTTTGTGCCCATGCATCCCCCCAATAGAAACGAGGAAATAACAATAATGATTAAATATTTATATTTTGCTCTCAAGCTTCTACTATGATCTCAAAGGCGAAAAGTAAGTTCATTAAATCTCTGCAAATAAAGAAATACCGTAAACAGGAACAATGTTTCGTGGCGGAGGGTAAGAAGAGTGTCCTTGAGCTATTCAACTCCGACTTTGAGGTTGTCATGTTAGCGGCGACTGAAGAATTTTTGCAGCAATATACAGGCCTGATTCGAAAAGGCATAGAAGTGATACCGGTAAGCACAAATGAACTAAGTAGCCTCGGAGAGTTTCAGTCGAATGACTCGGGGCTTGCCGTTGCCAGGATCAAGCCAAACGAGCCGGTTACTGTAAATGCCGATGAGTTCGGACTGGTGCTGGATGATGTCCGCGACCCGGGAAACCTGGGCACCATTGTCCGCACAGCCGATTGGTACGGCATCGAAAAGATAATCGCTTCGCCCGAGAGTGCTGAGATCTATAATGGTAAAGTAATCACTGCCACGATGGGGTCGTTCACACGCATTAAGATATATTATACTGAGCTGGGTAACTTCCTGCGCCAGACTCCCCACCAGGTCTTTGGGACGTTTTTAGATGGAGAGAATGTACATAGCGTTAATTTTGGGAATGGCGGCCTGATCGTTGTTGGCAATGAATCCAAAGGAATTTCAGGGGAAGTGGAAAAACTTGTGACCAGGCGCATAACCATACCGAAATTTGGAAAAGCCGAGTCTCTTAATGCGGCCATGGCGACCGGGATCGTGCTGGATAACCTTCGCCGCCGATGAGCAATAGAAATGGGGAAGGTTGAAAAAGATGAATAAAAATGTTCTGCCACTTCAGTAATGCGGCGGAGGGTCGCAGTGACTTGATAATGTAATTCTGTTAATTTTGAGTAGTTAAATAATTGCCTCGGGAGTGATCAAAAGATTTCTTGACTTCTTTGATGGATGGCGCTGGAAGGATAACGTATATCGCCACCTCATCTTTTCTTTGCTGTTGATGATGGCCCTTTACAGTCTTTGTCGGATCGGGTTTTATCTATACAATACAAGTTCCTTCCCAAAAATGTCATTGGGAAATTTTCTGTACCTCATGTGGGGGGGATTGAAGTTTGATTTAGCTGCTGTGTTGTATTGCAACCTCCTTTTCATTCTACTTTTGATCATACCCCTTAACTATCGGTTCAACCCTATATTCCAAAAGGTCCTCAAGTACTTATTCTTCATCTCCAATGGCATCGCACTCGCGGCAAATGTTTCTGATTTTATTTACTACAAGTTTACCCTTCGGCGCACAACCGCCGATGTCTTTCGACAGTTTGAACATGAGCAAAACCTCGGGTTACTATTCGGCCGATTCCTAATCGATTACTGGTACGCGTTGATCTTTTGGATTTTATTACTGGTAGTATTGGTGAAGGTGTACAACCGAATACAGGTGAGTGGTCCACTCATGAAATCAAAGATTACCTATTATATCAGCGGATTTGTCAGTATGTTGTTGATCGCCTATCTCGTAGTGGGCGGTATAAGAGGAGGGTTTCGTGAGAGTACACGTCCCATTACTTTGAGCAACGCGGGTGAATTTGTAAAAGATCCGGGCGACGTAAGTATCGTCCTGAACACACCCTTTGCGGTCTTGCGAACACTTGGAAAAACAAAAGTAAAACGTGTCAACTATTTTAATAAACAGGAATTGGAAAGAATTTATAATCCTGTACATCACCCCGGCGATACGATCCCATTTCGTCCGGATAATGTTGTTGTCATTGTACTGGAAAGTTTCTCTAAAGAATTCATCGGTTACTTCAACAAGGAAAAGGAAAACGGAACTTATAAAGGCTATACACCTTTTCTTGATTCATTGCTTCAATACAGTTTATCATTTGAACACTCCTTCGCCAATGGAAGAAAATCGATCGATGGACTTCCTTCTGTCGTTAGCAGTATCCCTTCGTTGGGCGTCCCTTACTTTCTCTCACCCTATTCGGGAAACACGATTAATAGCCTGGCATCCCTACTGAAGGCGAAGGGTTATTACTCTTCCTTCTTTCATGGAGCCCCAAATGGATCGATGGGTTTTTCAGCCTTTATGAACCTCGCCGGTTTTGATGATTATTATGGTATGGATGAATATGGCGATACCGAGGATTCGGATGGCATCTGGGGAATTTGGGACGACAAGTTTTTTAATTTCTTTGGCGAAAAGATGAACACCTTTCGGCAGCCTTTTGTCTCTGTGATTTTCTCGGTATCGTCCCATCACCCGTTCAGGGTTCCTGACGAGTTTGAGGGAAGATTCAAAGGTGGACCTCAACCGATTCTGAAATGCATCGAGTACACGGACTTTGCCCTTAGGAAATTTTTTAACAAGGTATCATCAATGCCATGGTATGAGAATACACTGTTCGTCATCACAGCCGATCACTGTTCATCCAATGTCCTTTTTCCTGAAGGTCACACCGCGTGGGGTGGATTCTCTATTCCTGTGATTTTTTTTAAGCCGGATCATTCCCTTGCAGGACATGAGAACACCATTACACAGCAAATTGATATTCTTCCTTCGGTAATGGGCAATCTTCATTATGACAGGAACTTCATTGCGTTTGGAAGAAATGTTTTTGAACCGTCACAACAGCCATTTGCTTTTAATTATCGTGATGATGTGTACAGATTAATGATGGACAACTACTTATTAATGTTTGATGGAGCAAAGACAGTTGCTCTTTATGATTTTGTCAACGATAAAATGCTGACCAAGAATCTCAAAAAGGAGCAGCCAGCAGCGGTTCTGAAAATGGAGGAAAAAATAAAAGCGATCATTCAACAATATAATAATCGGCTGGTGGACGATCAGATGACCGTTAAAGATCAGCCGGTAACACTTAAAAAATAATTGTGAGTGCCGGCAAAATCGGTCAATCATAAAAAGCATATTGTAGTATTTGAATTTATCTTTAATGACCTCTCTGATTTTTTCAGAATGTTTTAATGTTTTTCACATGATGCGTTGGAGGCCGGATATCCCTGTCATTTTAATCGGGATAGTTATTTGCGCAAGTTGTAAACGAAATGAAGACCGGAATAAGGATTGGCCGGTTTATAAAGGTGATGCAGCGAGCACCAGCTATTCCCCGCTTGACCTGATCAACAAGCATAATGTTGGTCAGCTTCAGATTGCCTGGACATTCGAACCGGACGATGTGAAGGACGGTTCCATGTTTGGTAAGTATGAATGTAATCCAATTGTCATTGGAGATGTCATGTACCTTACTTCGGCAAGACATTGGCTCTATGCAGTTAATGCTCGTAATGGCCAAAAACTATGGTCATTTGATCCGTTTGACGGAGAACGAGGCGGAGGAATGTATCGGGGAGTTACTTATTGGCACGAAGGTGTGGATGAGCGGATATTATTTACAGCTGGTAATCATCTTTTTGCTGTTGACGCGAAGACCGGGCAGCCGATACAATCATTTGGCAATAAGGGCAAAGTCAATCTTGGAATTGTTTTGAATGGCGATACTCTATCCGGATGGGTTATCCCGACTTCTCCGGGAATTATTCATGAAGACAAAATAATTTTAGGCTCAGAGGTCTCTGAACTCTACGGTGCGGCTCCAGGCTATATTCGTGCATTCAATGTGAAGACGGGAGCGCTGGAGTGGACTTTCCATACAATTCCATTACCCGGAGAGATGGGTTACGAAACATGGCCGGCGGACGCCTGGAAATATGTCGGAGGTGCTAATTGCTGGGGAGGCATGACCCTGGATTCGGTACGAGGCATTGTTTTCGCAGCCACAGGCTCACCGACCTATGACTACTATGGTGCCGATCGTAAGGGAGCAAATCTTTATGGCAACTGTATCCTTGCATTGGACGCACGAACGGGAAAACTCATTTGGCATTTCCAAACAGTTCATCATGATCTATGGGACTACGATATTCCTTCGCCTCCGAATCTGGTTGCCGTTGAAAAAGATGGAAAGCGAATTGACGCAGTTGCCCAGACAACGAAGACAGGGTTCCTTTTTGTCTTAAATCGCGAGACAGGTGAATCAATATTCCCGATTGATGAACGAGCAGTGCCGAAAACAAATGTGCAAGGTGAGGAGACATGGGCTACGCAACCATTTCCTGTGAAGCCAGATCCCTACGTTCGTCAGACTATCACAGAAAATGATTTAACGGCCAGTTCGCAAGAGGCGTTGGACTCCATCATAAAAGTTTTCCGATCACTGCGATTCGAAGGTATGTATACTCCGCCCGATCCGAATGGAACATTGATGATCCCGGGAAGTCGCGGTGGATCAGAATGGGGCGGTGCAGCCTATGATCCGTCGACTGGCATTATTTATATTAATGCGAACGAATCACCAGAGATTGCGCGGGTCCAAAGGGCAAAAAAGGAGACGAGTATTGTGAAAAACCAAACCGTCTATGATGTAGGTAAAGGCCTCTATCAGATTTATTGTGCGAACTGCCATGGGGTTGATCGAGGGGGTTTGCATAATAATCCATCGTTACTCGGCATTGACAAGCGAATGACCAGGCAGGAGGTTCGAAATAAAATAGAAGTGGGAGCGGGGAGAATGCCAGGCTTTGCCACTGTCCTTAATGGACAGGAAGATGAAATCGTTGCTTACCTTTTTGGATTGCAGAAGAACGTTCAATACAGAAAGCGTGCAGTCGTTAGCGACACCACAGCTACATTTCAGAACATCACAGCCTATGGGTACTTCAACGATGCAAAGGGCCACCCTGCAATCAAGCCGCCGTGGGGCACACTGAATGCCATCAATCTCAACACAGGAGAACTGGTTTGGAAAGTTCCCCTGGGAAACTATTCGGAATGGCAACGGGAGGGTGAGCCGCCGACAGGTACAGAAAATTATGGAGGGTCAATTGTCACCGGCGGCGACTTGTTATTCATTGGCGCGACCCGGGATAAAAAATTTCGTGCCTTTGACAAGCAAACCGGAGCGTTGGTATGGGAAACGACTCTTCGGGGAAATGGTCATGCATCGCCATCCACCTACATGATTGATGGAAGGCAATACATTGTTATTTCGGTTACAGGTACCAGGGAAGAACCCTCCGGACATGTTGTTGCTTTCTCTTTGCCTGAATAGTAGTATGGCGGCGTCAGCAAAAAAACAAAAAGAGGCGCATTTGCGCCTCTCTAAAAAAAATCCAAGTTAGGTTTAGTTTAAAAAATAATTCTGTATCGACTTGATGATTTGAAATCAATTCATTTTGTAAGTCAAGCCCAGGAGGAATAAACCTTTCGCCTGTTCTGATCCATAAAATTCTCTTGAAGAGGCACCAAACAGGTTTCTGCCGCTTGCGAACGCGTTCAAACCTTTGATTACTTCATATGATACTTTTGCATTCAGGATGAACTTCCCCTCGATCTGTCCTGCCTGGTATTGAGCAGGGTTTGAAGCGGGATCTTCTGCATCATATGTTCCATCGTAATTGGTTTGCTTGCTGAAGTAGTAACTATTGAGGTTCACGTTAAGTTTTGAAGTTGCCTTATAGTTAAAGTAGAAACCACCATATGAACCTGGGGTGTAAAGATGGTCGCTGTTGTTATAAGTTATGGGCATGCCGAGCTGTTGAGCAAAAGTCGGATCAAGATATACGGAAGGCAAATCCTTTGTTTCGGTTTTTTGGATGGTTACGAACGGCTTGAACTGTATTCTTTCGTTAGGAACAAAGTTTACTGAAAGTGTTACACCCATTTGGTTTGCCGTTGTCGGAATGTTCTGGAATTCCTGGTTGGTGCTCGTCTGAATAATTGCCGTTAAGTTGTCGGCTGTCTGGCGGAAGGCGTCAATGTCGAATTGGAGGTTCTTTGTTAATTGCAAGCGATAGCCTAATTCGATCATATTCAAAGTAAAAATATCAAGGTTGTCATTACCAACAACAGAGCCACCGATATTCAGATAATTGTACCCAAGGAATGAGCCACTGTTTGAGCGTGTTACGGCCGCACGCACAAGGTTTTTATCGTTGATCTTGTAGGTAGATGCGAACTCGTAAGCAAGGTAAGCATCATCCGGCGTGGAGAATCGATCGAGACGAAGGCCGGCGATGACCCTGAATTTTTTTGTGAAGTTCAGGTCCGATCTTAAAAATGCGGCGGTGGTATTGATTTTATTATTGCCGTTAAAATACCCGATGTCTCCTTCATTAGGATTTACATAATCCGTGTCATCAAATTCAGCGTTCTGTATGCTTAGCCCAGGCGTGATAGTGTATTTTGTACCAAGTTTGAAGTCATACTCGGCAATGGCATCAGCAACCCAATAGTCGTATTCTCCATGGGGCACGTCATAGTTAACATCTAAAACGTGTCCATCCACATACGACGTGCGGAATTTCAGGCCCCCCAGGTTAACAGCCAGATTTGCTGCAGATGTTTTTGTAGTGCCGTAGTCAAATCCTGCACTAAGGAATTGACGCTGGAAAGAAGATCCCTGTGTGCTCAAGCTTAAGTCAATAGAGGTCTTATCAGAAACCTTGTAATTCAGGTATCCATTCACTCCCCACTTGTTTAGGGATCGCTCGGGATTGGGATATTTCAGTGAGCGAACGGTCGCATCAGGTATCAATTCTTCCAGGGGAACATATTCGCCTGTTGACGAATTGTAATAACTATCATCGTAACGATGACGATCCTGCATGTTTCCTGATATAATTACGCTGAATTTGTCTCCCAGTCTCTTACCAATGCTGGCGTTAGCGATCAGGGGGTTCAAATTTCCGGATTGAACATTTGCGTTAACCAATGTTTTCTCATTAGTTATTCGTTTGGTAATGATATTGATTACGCCTGTCACTGCATTTGGTCCGAACAACGGAGATGAGGGACCGCGAACAATTTCAATTCTTTCTACATCATTAATGTCAACGGGCAAGGATTCCCAATATGTACCACCAAGACCGTGGTTGAAAACAGGTCTGTTGTCGATCATTACCAATGTGGCGATGTTGGTCTTCATGAAATTTCCATTGGTACGCGTCAGGTTTTCCATTCCCCTGATGTGAATATCATATTCACCATTCGATTGTTCTCGAACGATCACGCCTGGGGCCATTCGCAAGGCTTCCATAATACCAGGGGCACCTGATCGTTCAATATCCGACCGGGTAATGGTGTAACTTGAGAGCGGTGCATCAAAAAGTGTTTCCTCCTTCTTTGAAGCTGACTGAATAGGAATATTCATCAGGTCTTCCAGAGAAAGTTCGTAGAGCGACTCATCGAGTTGGTTGTCCTGCGCGTGAACACTAAAGAAGCCCGCGCACATGGTACAGGCCAAAACAAAATGCTGGAATTTGTTTTTCATTGGTTAACTTGTTTGTTTGTATTTAATTCATCCTTAAGCAATTCCACATCACCCATATTTCCATATTTTTTGCCTGAGGGGAATTACATAGCGGGACGAAATTCTTTTTTTACTGAGTTTTTTCCTTGTCAGAATGATTAGCTGGATGAATATTTTGAGTAAACGGGGGTTGATTGTTGGGCACAATTCCTCTAAATGGTTGAACGGCCTATAAAGCATACCGTGTGTCTAATACACATTCAATCAAAACTGTAGCAGTAAACGCGATAGATTCACATTGATTGGCTTACGGCTCTTGCGCAGTTATATTATCTTGGGTTCCAAATTTGTGAACTAACGAACAAACCTTGCCTGACCAGGTGGAGTCTCCGATGTATTTTTATCATCAGTTGCCTTGCGGCTTTCTCTTGCAGGCAAGGCCAAAGGAACAATCCAGTTGCTGACGTCCCTGTGCTTTATGATTTGAATTACGAACTAGCTGCTTTGTACGATTTTGATCGGTTGCCAGTTTACACCTCTTCTGTAAGCGCACAGGTATCGACATATGATACAACTGGGGGAAACGATGATGGTTTCGGTGGAAAGTATTCTTTTCTGAGAAGAAATTCTGACAGTACCCTCGTGATCTTTGATGTTCAGGGTCCTGCGGTGATTGACAGGATATGGACTCCCACACCAACGGACGACACCCTCGATTTCTTTTTGGACGGCGCGGTCAAGCCAACTTTCTCAATTAAGTATAGTGATCTATTCTCCGGGGAGAAATTCCCGTTTGTCGCACCTTTGTGCGGAAATCAGATCGGTGGATTCTATTGTTACCTTCCTATTCCATTTGCGAAGCGATGTAAAATTGTATGTCGGGGAAAGAAATTGCAATTTCATCAGATACAATACCGAATGTATGAGACAGGTGCAACCGTGAAGACATTTAATATGGAGCTGAACGATGATGAAACAAAGACGTTAAAAAAAATCAAATCAATTTGGGAAGCAAGAGGAACTGAGCTTGGAAAAGTTCTTGCCGAAAGTAGCTCATCATGGAAAGAGGAGACGGATGAAATTGTTCTGGCACCGGGGAAGTCGTCAACAGTTTTTGAATCAGATAAAGGAGGCAGGATTATGGCATTGGAAATAAGTCCTGCTGCAGTCTTTGAGGGTTTGGTTAAAACTATTGATATCAAGATCACCTGGGATAATGAGAAAATTCCGGCGGTCTATTCTCCAGTCGCGGATTTTTTTGGATTTGCATTTGGTACATCCTCAATGCAAAGTTTGTTGTTGGGTAGTAAGGATAATATAAACTATTGCTACTTCCCTATGCCGTATGATAACCATTGCAAGGTTGAACTGATGTATAGAGCTGGCGAACCTGATCAAGGTGTTATTAAAATAAAGACCAGGGTGTTGTACAGTGATGCATTAAGAGACCGTGATCGCGAGGGAAAGTTTTATGCGCATTGGAATAAGATTGCAAAATCAGAAAAAGGAAAAGCGCATGTCTTTTTAAGCAAGGAGGGAAGAGGTCATTATGTAGGCTCTATTCTCCAGGCTCAGGGATTGAAGGCAGGAATGACTTATTTTTTTGAAGGTGATGACTCGACGGTTGTAGATGGCGTGATGCAATTACACGGCACTGGGTCTGAAGATTATTTCAACGGCGGATGGTACGCCATGCTCGATCGCTGGGATGGCAAGGTGAGCTTGCCTTTGCACGGGTCGCTGGACTATTCCCTTCCTTTTTGCAGGACGGGTGGGTATCGTTTGTATTTGTCTGATAAGATTTCTTTTAAGAAGTACATTTTTCACAGTATTGAACATGGACCCAGGGGCAATGCGTTTCCCGTTGATTATACATCGTTGGCTCTCTTCTATGCTGACGGTCCAGCCACAGATGTATTGAAACCAACGAATGAACTAAGCAATGTATTTGTGCCGGATACTTTGATGATTTACCCTCAACTCATGAACGTTACAACCTCAGGGAGCATTGATTTTCGATCGGCCTGGAAGTACAATACAGGAGGAGAAAGTTTTACCTACACCACAGAAAATAATTCCTGGTTGAGGATTTCGATGGATGAAATTCCTGAGGGTGAATACGCACTCTATATGGACCTTATCAAAAAGCCTGATGGCTGTGATTTCTCCTTATGGCAGCGACAGACGAGAATTTCACCTGTCTTAAGGACAAACAGTCCACATGAGCAGCGCGATGAGGGCCTTTATGTTTGTGATCTTAATGTTGGAGAATTGACGAAGACAATAACCATCCGGTTTTCCGTACACGAAAAGAAAAATAGTTTTTTGTTGAATAGATTGATCTTTGTAAAGAAAGGCGGTTAACATATGGACGGCGTTTGTGAAGAATGAAATTCAATTAGTTGGCACTTCGCAGGACATCTTCCTCGAAAATATTTTCTATATTAAAAGACGGTAAATTCGTTTGATAATCTGCACTATAAAATGAATACAAACTAACCTGGAATCCAAAGCATGTTTATGAACAGAAGATTAATAGTGGCTGCAATATTGTTATCCTTTTCGACGGCTCATGCCCAAAAGGACACTCACGATTACCCCATTCAGATTGTTGACATCCGTGATGTGCATCTTACCGATAATTTCTGGCTTCCTAAAATCAAGACGATTCAGCACACAACCATTCGTTATGGGTTCGATAAATGTGAACAGGAAGGGCGTATGGAAAATTTTCTTATTGCGGGGGGAAAGATGGAAGGGAAGACCCGCGGTAAAATGCCATTTGATGATACTGACGTCTACAAGATCATTGAAGGCGCATCTTATTCCCTGATCAGTGCACCCGACAAAAAACTGGACGCGTATCTTGATTCCATTATCGCAATCATAAAGGTAGGTCAACAAGATGATGGGTACTTGACTACATGGCACACGATTGATGCTGATCATCCACCGGCAAGTTGGGTGAAACCTGGTAAGCGGTGGGAAAGTGAAATCAGTAGTCACGAATTATATAATGCAGGACATCTTTATGAGGCAGCGGTGGCACATTACCTGGCAACAGGTAAACGAAACCTGCTTGACATTGCTTTGAAGAATGCTGATTTATTGGTAAAAACATTTGGTCCTGGGAAGATCGAAGCGCCACCAGGACACCAGATTGTGGAAACCGGATTAATAAAACTTTATCGTGTAACCAACAAAAAGGAATACCTGGCCCTTGCAAAATACTTCCTTGATATTCGTGGCGATGCCAGTACGCATAAATTATACGGTGAATATAACCAGGACCACGAGCCTGTCATTGAACAAAATGAAGTTGTCGGCCACGCCGTTCGGGCGGTGTACATGTATGCAGGCATGACGGACGTGGCGGCGTTATATGGTGATGAGGCATACCTGAACGCCGTAAAGACGTTGTGGGAAAATATGGTAAATAAAAAAATGTACATCACCGGCGGAATAGGCGCCCGACATGAAGGTGAGTCGTTTGGAGATAATTATGAGTTGCCCAACCTAACAGCCTATAACGAGACCTGTGCGGCGATTGGTGATGTTTATTGGAATCAACGCATGTTCATGCTCACCGGTGACGCCAAATATTATGACGTGATTGAACGGTCTTTGTACAACGGCTTGATAAGCGGCATTTCACTTGACGGTGATGAATTCTTCTACCCGAATCCATTGGAAGCTGATGGCAAATATACTTTTAATCAAGGCGCACTGACGCGTTCACCCTGGTTTGATTGTTCCTGTTGTCCGACAAATCTCGTACGCTTCATTCCTTCCATGCCAAACCTTATCTACGCAACACAACAGGATACCGCCTATGTTAACCTGTACGCATCAAGTCATGCGGATATGACCGTCAACGGGAACAAAGTCCGCCTTGCACAAGAGACCTTATATCCATGGAACGGCAACATCAAAATCACTGTGGCTCCCGAAATGCCCAAAACGTTTGTCATGAAGTTGCGAATTCCGGGGTGGTCGCGGAACCAGGTAATGCCAGGAGATTTGTATCAGTACATTGACAAGGACCTCCCTGCGGCAACAATCAAAGTGAATGGAAAGGAAGCCAAAACGTCCATTGAAAGAGGTTATGTATCTATAAGCCGGAAATGGAAGAAGGGCGATATAATCGAGCTAACATTGCCGATGAGAGTCCGTCGTGTTGTTGCTAACAATAACGTGAAAATGGATGAAAACATGGTTGCCCTGGAATATGGTCCGGTGGTTTATTGCATAGAGGGGATCGATAATGAAAACATTACATTCCTGATGCATCTGCCTGATAATTCTTCTTTGACAGTTACGTACCGGCAAAGCATGCTTAGCGGTGTAAATATCATCAACGGCAAAGTCCGGTCTGATGATGGGAAAGAGCAGATGATGACAGCCATTCCCTATTATGTTTGGTCTAATCGCGGAGCAGGAACGATGAGGGTTTGGTTACCCAGGGAATGATATAGGCTTGTTTAAGCGACTTAGTTTCAATAGGCCGTTGTAATAAGACTTACCTCACCGAAAACGTGTAAGCAGTGGATGTTTCGTAAGCCTGGCCGGGTGACAGGACAATGCTGGGAAAACCAGGTTGATTAGGTGAATCTGGGAAATGCTGGGTTTCAAGACAAAGTCCAAAACGTTTATTATAAACGGCTCCATTTTTTCCTTTGTATCCTTTAAGAAAATTTCCAGAATAGAATTGAACACCTGGTTCTTTCGTGAACACTTCCATATATCGGCCGCTAACGGGATCATAGAGTGATGCAGCCACGGCTTGTTTTTTGATTACTGCTTCGTTGAAAACAAATGTGTGGTCATATCCCTGTCCGTTTTTCAATTGAAGATCATCCTCGTCTATCCGATCACCAACTCGCCAGGGTCTTCTGAAATCAAATGGTGTCCCTTGTACGGCTTTCAATTCACCTGTAGGGATAGACGTTTCATCTATAGCGACAAAACGATCAGCGTTTATCATGATTTCATGATCCAGAATACTGCGTTTCGCGTTTCCTGAAAAATTGAAATAACTATGTTGACTTAAGTTCACAACCGTCTTCATATCAGTGGTTGCCTTGTAACTCACTTTGAATTCATTGCTATTCGTAAGACTATAGATAACGGTCACTTCTAAATTTCCCGGATAGCCCTCTTCGCCGTCTTTGCTGAGATACCTGAATTTTAGCGAGGGCCCTTCATTTGACTTATTCTCTTCAACATTCCAGAGTACTTTGTCAAACGCTTTCACCCCACCATGCAGGTGGTTTGGGCCGTTGTTAACAGCCAGTCTATAGGTTATCCCATCCAGTGTGAACATCCCTTTTGCAATTCGATTTGCATACCGTCCAACGACTGCCCCGAAGAAAGGACTTTCATTGACATATTGGTCAATAGAATCAAAACCAAGGACAATGTCGTCAAGTGTTCCTTTTTTGTCGGGGACCTTTAAAGACACTACTACGCACCCATAATTCATTACTTTCAATTCCAGCCCGTTTGAATTCATGAGTGTGTAAAGGGTTACATCCCCATCCGTTGTTCTTCCAAAAGGTTCGTTCTTAATCATTATTGATTGATCGTTATTGTCTCAATTAATGTATTTCAGTGGCGATAAACAAACTATTATTTGCGCTTTGTTTTCTTTCCGGTTTTGAGTTTCATCAATGCTTCACGGACTGCGATCTTTGGCAGGCTTTCGCGATTATTGTCCAGGTATTCCTTTACCTGCGCAGGATAATGTTTTATCATACTGCGCAATAGCCATGAAATTGCCTTTGTTATTAACACACTTTTTTCGCTTTTAAGGCGATCAATGTTCTTCAGCGCCGTTTCAGTCAATCGCTCATCCTTAACCTGGCTTAATGGTGAGCAGAGCAATACAAGTGAGGCTCTTCGTTTGCCTATCATTTTGCTTCTGGAGAATTGCGTGATTACTTTTTTCCAGCTAGGCCAATTTTCCGGAATATCTGTAGCAAGATGTCTTCCCGTGCAGAGCGAATCGATTTCTGCCCAACCCTCAAGATAATTAAGCCACAAATCAAAATGCTTTGGATCGAATCGTCGTTGCTCCATTGTTGCATAGCCCATGAGAATACCTGCGAAACATTTCTCAGTGGAGGATTCGCCCTGGATCAAACTTGTGAGCAAAGCACAAAAATCTTTTGATGAGAGATCATGGTGTTCCTTCATCCACTCTTTTGCAATGGTGCGCAAAACGGGCATGCTGATGGGATAGCGCGGATGATCGTTGCCGAGGTAGCTGTTCAGGAAAGTATGCTGGGTTGGTTTTTCGGATTTCTTACGAACGATATCCAGGAGTTCTTTGTGATGTGAAATCATATGCTAAGAATGGAAATGAATTTGAATGTCTGAACCACGTCAACATTCTAGTTCTTTCTTGCGAGGCTCGATTGCTCAGTTTCCCATTCACTCCAATTTTTCTTTAGGTCCTCAAGATCTTCTTCAATGCAAGGATAGTGAAGTGGGTCTGGCGGCGCTGGATAAACTCCTCTTTCGAGGTGGTAGGTTGACAGTCCTCCTGTCCATTCAAAATGAGCAGGATCGTAGATACTCCGCCATCGTCCTCCCCAACGCAATCCCAGGCTCTCACCGATCATTCCAATTTTCCGCCAGAGAACTTTGTCGTCCCATTTAGGTTCCCCCTTGACCATTGGAACAAGATCGACTGCGAGGCCATATTGGTGTTTTGATTTTCCGCTTTTCGATTGGGTGTACTCTTTACCCATCGAATAGTACTCTGCTTGTTTGGCCTTGGTACGATAAGATTCCACAACAGCCAATTCAATTCCTTTTTTCCGGCAGGTATTGATAAGTCTGAAAATTTTATCGCGAAAATAGGGGTGAAGAGACTTAAGATCCGCAATCATGGGCAATCCCCCGCGATCTTTTCCAAATTCGAAATTGCTCGCCAGGGCCCATTCCCGCCACATATCAGGTTCTTCTGTGGAAAATATTTCCGACTGAGTAATGAATGAGGTTGTATCGAAACGGAGTGAACGATCTAGGAGGGATTCCAAGAAATCAACACTGAGTGGGTCAGAAACCGAGGACTGACCATAAGCTGCAAGCGATAGACTAAACAGAACACCAACAAAGAAAATAAAAAGACTTCTATTCAAGAGGTTAAGAACTTTTGAAGGCGCAAAGATAAAAATCTTTAGTAATTCCCTAAAGAAGGTTTTAAAGAAGGTGAGTTGATAGCAGCAGAGATTAAATTGCTATCGATTTCGATCTCCCTTGAATATGCAAGTTTTGAGAATAAATCAGCGCTTGGCCTTTTAATTCGATTCTTCGTTTTCAAGTCGCATTCATATAACCCAAAACGATACGTTGGACCAAGATGCCATTCAAAATTGTCCCAAGGGCTCCAATAAAAGTATCCCCTTACGTCTACTCCTGCGTTCATCGTTTGGTGAATGATCCTCATGTACTCCTGAATTGCACGGGTGCGTCTTTGGTCATCTGACGTGCAAACGCCATTTTCGGTTACGATGATTGGCTTTTTGTATAGTCGCCAATACCGCAACATAGATTCGCCCAGCCCTTCCGGATAATATTCCCACATGTCATCGTGATCTTTTCCCAGTTTTTTTATTTTATGGGGAGTTTCGATATAAGTGATGGGAAATGGATCGTGCGATATACGCGCATAATAACTCATTCCGAAGAAATCGCACTTTTCAAAATGGCGCGGTATAAATTCCATGAACCACAAATCAGAGAGTTTAGCGGGAATCCAGCCCAGAAAATTTTCATAGGAAAAGATGGTAGTATTGTTTGATAGACCAACAGGATGATCGGGAAATTTACTTTTGATATAATCAAAAACTATGTCATGCCCCTTTCCCATATTTTTAACCACCTTGAAGGCGGCCACCGGATTGGTCTTAAAGGGAGGAAATTCACCGACCACCCAACCGTAACTTGCATACACATTCGGTTCGTTGAACGTATTCCAGTAGGATACATATTCGCCAAACTCGTCAATCAATTTTTTACAAAAGTCGACCCACAATGCTATGTTTTCTTCTTTTTCCCAACCACCCCTTTGGGAAAACCAGTTGGGATTGGTGAAGTGATGCAGAACCATCATAATTGAAACACCATTTAAGACAAGCGTTTGCAGAAATAAATGATATTGCTGAACAACTGAGGCGTCGAATTTACCCAGTGGCTCAGCCTGAAGTTTACTCCACATTAGGCTCATCCTGTAGTTGGGGGCTAACGAAGCGATGAGTTTTGCATCGTCAATGAAGCGTTTTTCGTGATCGGTGGTGCGATCGAAAACATGGCCATCCCGTGAACGAATGCCCTGCCAGTCATGATCAACAGCGGTTTCGATCTGGTAAGAGGCGGTGCTGGTGCCAAAGATAAAATTGCGTGGAAAGGAGATTTTCATGTTTTCTCAAGGGGGCATCAACAAAAAGCCCCCACCAAAAGGTAAGGGCAATTTAGAATATCTGAAGGCTCGGTTGTTTTAGCCACCGTTGTCTTCTTTAAGTTTATTGAGTAAAGTCTCATATTTTGACTTCACTTCACCGTCTTCAGTAATCGCCTTTTTTACTTTGTTATAAGTTGACGCTCCAACATAATCTTTGGCCATTGTCCTAAACGTTGTGTTGATCTCTGCGGTGCCAGACTCCTTGAGTGTCTGAATTTCTTTCAGAAACGAAATTTCATCCGGAGTTGCTTTGGCTTCCTCCAGCTTGGCCGCATCGTTGGAAATTTTGGAAAGGTCATTGTAGCGGGCAACCGTAATCTTGTCGGTACCTTTTACCATCTCCGATATTTCCGCAAGCAAATCTATACGCATCTCATCGATTGAATCCATCATTACTGCATAACGCTGCAATTCATCATCACTTACCGGCGCAGCAGCATCCTGCGCATTGGCCAGACTTACAAGTACAAGGCATAATGCCGTCAAAAAAAATGTCTTCTTCATCAGCTTAATCTTTTGAGTTTACAATCAAAACACTAGTTAAAACCTCAATTATAAGAACTTCAGGGCGATTTGACAAGGAAAAATATGGGAATGGACGAATACAACTATTTAATGCGGGTTAATAAAAACGGGTGGACTTTCATAGACCACCCGGTTTGCAGGTATCCAGTGCTATTTGGCTCGCGAAGCCTTGAGCTTTTGCAACAATGATTGATCAGTAATTGCTTTTAGCGGCGTTGGTTCTGCTCGACCTTCATCAAGCAGGTAGTAGTTTGAGTTATAGTACAAGAAGATCGTTCGCTTGTTGTTATTAAAGAATTCAAGTATCTCATATAAATCCTTTTCAAATGATCCCAGTAGGAAGAGCTTGCCGTCTTTAAACTGATAATGAAAATCTAATTTTTTATCAGAGTTGTCAGTTACCACGGTAATAGATGAATTTGAGACAGCCGGAGTCGATTCCTCCATGTTTTGAGGTTTTTCATCCGAATGTTCTAACTCCTTCGTGGGATCATATGGAGCTACACTTGGCTGTTTTAACGGCCCGCTTTCGACGGCACTCTTTTTGTCAGCCTTAATGTTTTCTGCTTTAGTTTTTGTGTCCTTCTGTATTACCTCGGTATCCTTTGATGGTTCAGCGTTCTTTTTATTTTCAACCACGTCGGATTCTTCATTAGGCGGTTGAGAAGCAATCTTTTCCTGCTTTGGTGCTTCTGTCTGAACTTGCATTTCGTCCTTATCAACTAAGAAATACAATCCCGTTCCTACCGCAGCAACAACCACTATAGTAAGTGCAGCCTTAACCATTAATGAAGTGTTGGAGGGTGCGGGCACGGCAATTTCGCTCAACATCGCTTTTAACTCCGCCACCCGCGCCTTTTTGATGCCATCTATAAATCCTTTTTGCAGACCAAGTTCACCTTGCAAAGACGAATCGGCCTCGAGTCGTTTCTCAAAGTCAAGTTTTTCCTGCCCTTTCATTCGATTAGAAAGGTAGTCGTCTAACAATTCCAAATCTCTTTCTGTTGCCATGTTCTCTAATCTAAAAAGTCATGCTCTGTGTATTGAGCTTTAATCAAATCATCCAGTTTCTTTTTACACTTGTACTTCTTGGTTTTCGCTGTATCGGTATTCGCGAATCCTAATTTATCAGCGATGTCCTGCATGGACATTTCGTCGAAATAATAATACATCAAAACCTTCTTGCACGTATCGCCCAACTGCTCAATACAACGAGCAATTATCTTTTCGCGTTCCGCCGTGTCCATGTCCATCGAGACGGGGGCATCTTTCTCTTCGTTCGAAAGTCTCTTTTTCCGATCTAATTCTTTCCTCCAGAGATTTTGACAGATACTGTAAATGTATGTACTGATCTTGGAGGTCATCACCAGGTTACCAGAGGTTGCCTTCTGCCAGAAAACAATTAAAGCATCCTGGTAGATATCGCGCGCCTCTTCCTCAGTTCCGCTGTTCGTGATAACCATTTTGGTCATCATCCGATAATATTTCTTGTACAGAAACTCAAGAGCTTTCTCGTCGCCTTTTTGGATACGCTCGAAAATCTCTTTTTCGTTCATGTGCGAGCTCGACTTAAATACCATGATGAATTGTTATGGTAACCTTCTTAACAGGTTTAAAATGTCAATTTAACCTTATAGATCGCCATTTTGACCTATACAATCGAATTTATGATACCTTTTTCCAGGTTTGTGTCCGGTAAAATGGTCCCCAGTATCCCCTTACTTTTAGATCTCCTTCCTCCAGCCAGATTTTACACCGGTAGACTTTTCCGACCTCAGGGTCAAGGATATTTCCTTCAAGGTAATCTTCGTCCGCCTCTATCAAATCGCGCAGGATTTTCATGCCAATGATCTTTTTCAAATAACGTGGATCGGTTGAGGCGCATTTGTTGCATACAGGATACAGATTTCACTTTACCGGAATTATCATCAATGGTTTTCCACTTTCCTTCTATGCGGTGCTGTGCAAAACCCCCAGTGACGATAACGGCAAATGTCGCATTGAGCAAAAATACTTTATGCATTACTCCTTTGGCTTTTTGACAATAATACAAAAACCCCCGGTAATTTAATTCATAAAAAAAATGGCTTCCGAGGGGGAAGCCATTGTCAGGCGATAACTGAAGAGGTTGATTAATAATTCTTGACGACCTTATCAGTCTTTACAACCTCTGTATTTTGTTTCTTTTCTTTTATGTCTGACACCGAAGATTTGTCTGAAGCTAACAAAGGAGCGATCACCAGCGCGACGATTGACATTAACTTAATAAGGATATTTAACGATGGACCTGAAGTGTCCTTGAAGGGGTCTCCAACGGTGTCCCCAACAACGGCAGCCTTATGCGGGTCTGATTTCTTGAAATATTTTACACCATTTATTTCGACACCTTCCTCAAAAGTTTTCTTTGCATTGTCCCAGGCACCACCAGCGTTTGACTGGAAGATAGCCATCAATACGCCCGAGACGGTCACACCAGCAAGCATGCCACCTAATGCTTCAACGCCGAAACCAGGCGCAAAGGCAATGATCACGGGGGCAAGCACGGCCATTAGTCCAGGCACAACCATTTGCCGGATTGCAGCTTGAGTAGATATTTCAACGCATTTACCATACTCCGCTTTGCCATCGGCGTCTTGAAATACTTTCCTGTCTTCAGGAGACCACTCATCAACAGGCGTGTCGCCATTTTTTTTCATCATTTCAAGTGCAGCTTTTAATGCCGGGATAGTTGAGAATTGTCTTCTTACTTCTTCGATCATTGACATAGCCGCGCGCCCGACCGCACCCATCGCCAAAGCAGAGAAAACAAATGGCAGCATTCCACCAATGAACAATCCGCCCATGACATGAGCCTTTGAAACATCAATGGTGCTTACGTGGGCCGTGGTCATGAACGCACCAAACAGAGCAAGTGCTGTCAAAGCAGCGGACGCAATGGCGAACCCTTTGCCAATCGCCGCGGTGGTGTTTCCAACGGCATCCAGTTTGTCTGTTCTTGAGCGAACTTCTTTTGGAAGCTCAGACATTTCCGCAATGCCTCCAGCGTTATCTGAAATTGGACCGTAGGCATCGACCGCTAATTGAATTCCAAGATTTGACAACATTCCAACAGCCGCAATGGCAATACCATAAAGGCCCCCAAAATGAAAAGCGCCAATGATCGAAAGCGCGATGATCAGGATCGGCAGCGCGGTCGACATCATTCCAACCCCGAGACCTGCGATAATGTTGGTAGCGGCCCCTGTCGAAGATTGTCTTACTATGGACAGCACAGGCTTCTTGCCAGTACCGGTGTAATATTCCGTGATAATCCCAATCAAGACTCCACCGACGAGTCCAATTACAGTTGCCCAGAAGATACCAGTGGCGGTATATCGGTTGCCCAATTCCGGATCTTGCCAACTGTATAATGGGTCTTTGAAATACCATTCTACCGGGAGCATCCAACGAATGATGAAATACGAGGCGATGATCATAATTACGGAGGACACGAATTCTCCAGTGTTTAAAGCCTTCTGCGGGTCGCCACCTTCTCTCACCTTTACAAAGAAGGTCCCGATAAAAGACATAACAATGCCCACGCCGGCGAGAACCAAAGGAAGAAGCACCGCGGAAAGACCATTGAAATGGTCATCCTGCTCAACGAATTCAGGAACCATAAAGGCTGCGCCTAATACCATCGTCCCAATGATTGAGCCCACGTAAGATTCGAAAAGATCCGCTCCCATGCCGGCCACGTCACCTACATTATCACCCACATTATCGGCAATGGTAGCAGGATTCAACGGGTGATCTTCAGGAATGCCAGCCTCAACTTTACCTACCAGGTCTGCACCTACGTCGGCTGCTTTGGTATAGATACCACCACCAACCCTCGCGAACAGGGCTATCGAAGAGGCTCCGAATGAAAATCCAGTGATAATGGTCAACACTCTGTTAAGGTTATCCTGGGTGTCGATGCCAAACATATTCGAATAAATAATAAAGAGAAGACTTAACCCCAATACACCGAGACCAACAACGCCCATTCCCATAATCGATCCGCCGGTAAAGGCCACTTCAAGTGCTTTGCCAAGGCTGGTACGCGCTGCGTTTGTCGTGCGCACATTAGCTTTAGTTGCGGCCCTCATGCCGATGAAACCGGCCAATGCGGATGTAAATGCCCCTATAAGAAATGAAACGCCAACGAGTGGTGAGGAGGTATCCTTGTTTGCTGTCAGCCCCAATAAAATGGCAACACAGACCGCAAAGATTATCAAGACCTTATACTCCGCTTTTAAGAAGGCCATCGCGCCTTCACGAATGTGGCCGGCAATTTTTTTCATTTTGTCCGTTCCGGGATCCTGCTTTGTAATCCAGGCACTGCGCCAGAATACAAACAGAAGCCCCACAATGCCGAACGCAGGTAAAAAGTAAAGTATGTTTTCCATGGTGAAGAAATAGGTTTTCAGTTAACACGCCAAAAAACCGATCGTTCAGACCAATCTGTTGAACAATGGTTTTTAAACAGAAGCGCAAATATAGGAGAACTTGCAATACACACAACAGGCAACACAATTCCTGCAGAAAGACCTTTGTCAGCTTGAATTGATGATTTACATTACCAGTCTCATCCTTGGCGGCTTATACCGAAAACATTGTTTTCAGGGCCGCCCAAAGATTTTTCTTTTTAGCGTCATCCAATGCATCCAGGGCGTCAGCAGCAACAACTGGTATACCCTGAAAACTTGTCGGTTGATATAAATCTATTTCTGGAATTGAGGGAACGCCAAACAAAAGTATGTGAGAGGGGCTGTCGATCTCCACGCTAATAGGTTCCAGCTTTTCTAAAGTCTCAACCCTTACGGCTGATGCACTTAGTTTGACGGCTGCCAGAATTTTACCAAGCAACCGGACACTTTCTTCATTTAAGTCGTTCCAATGAACCGGAATGACCACTAACGGCTTTTGAGGCAGGCTATAAATTTCTTCCTGGAAAAGATCCAGTATTGCTTCCTGTTTCATGATTCCTTAATGTCGAATATAGACTTCAGTTCATTGGCTTCGGAGGGTTTCATCCGGCCGGCAAGAATAAGGCGAAGTTGTCGTCGTCTCAAAGCACTTTCAAACAACGTTTTTTCGTCTTCTGTCTGCGGGACAACCTCTGGTACCTCGGTTGGTTTCCCATTCTCATCCATGGCAACGAATGTAAAATAGGCGCTATTGCTTTCCATCTTCTTTCCGGAAGGAACGTCCTCGGCCTCGACATCTATTCTGACCTCTATCGACGAGTGGAAGGAACGGGTGACCTTCGCTCTTAGCGTAACGACGTTACCAAGTTGAATAGGATGCTTAAAAGAAATGTTGTCAACTGACGCGGTAACGACTATTCGGTTTGAGTGCTTTTGAGCAGCGATGGCAGAGACAATATCCATCCAGTGCATCAATCGGCCTCCCATGAGGTTGTTCAATGTGTTTGTGTCGTTCGGCAGAACCAGTTCCGTCATGCTCACCAGCGAATCATGGGGAAATTTCTTTTTGCGTGCCATCTATAAGGTTTTTGGAGGATAAAAACTGTGATCAATCGTTGGAGGTTTAAGTTTCCGCGGGGCCTACTAAGTGTTCGTTTGTAGGAACCGCACAAAAATCATAAAAAAATTTTGCAAAGCATCACTTGATTTCATTATTTCGGCTCGCGTTATGCAAAAGGGAAAAAACCATATTGCGTTCTTTTCATGCCCGATGGTAAGTTTTTTTACTTATTCCGCTTCGGCCATAACATCTACTATTTCTACAACCATTACGGGGTAGCTCCCGGTCTCAGCTATACCCCAACAGATTGGGCAATTCAGGGCCCATCCGATTTTGAATCAAATTATTTTAGTAATCAATTACAATGAGAGTTCTAAAGTTTGGTGGCTCTTCAGTAGCGACACCTCAGCGAATACAGGCGGTAACAGAAATTATTAAGCCATATCAGAACGATGGAGTGGCTGTTGTTTTTTCTGCTTTTGGCGGAGTAACGGATACACTGATTGAAATCAGTCAGCTTGCTCTGCAGGGAGATACGAATTACACAGCTAGACTTGAACAATTGGAAAGACGCCACCTGGAAGCAGTGCGGGAATTGCTGAGTGTGCAAAAACAGGGAAGTATACTGGCGCAGGTCAAGATAAAAATGAATGAGTTAGAGGATGTCTTACATGGCGTTTACCTGGTAAAGGAACGGACTGCCCGGACGTTGGATTACATTATGAGCTTTGGTGAGCGACTCTCAGCTTACATCATCTCGGAGGCAATGAAAGACCGCGGAATGCATGCGGAATTTCTTGACGCGCGACAGTTGATTCGTACGGATGATCAGTTTGGAAATGCCAGGGTTGACTTTGAAACTACGAATCAACAGATACTAACCTATTTCCAAAAACACGATTCTCTGCAGGTAATTACCGGCTTTATTGGCGTGTCCGAAAGTGGGGAAACAACAACTTTGGGCCGGAGTGGCTCCGATTATACTGCAGCAATCTTTGCGGGTGCATTACAGGCAAAGGCGCTTGAAATATGGACCGATGTAAACGGAATGATGACAGCTGATCCGCGAATGGTGAAGAAGGCTTTTACAGTGCCACAGATGAGCTACGAAGAGGCTATGGAACTTTCGCACTTCGGCGCAAAAGTCATTTTCCCTGCTACTATGCAGCCAGCTATGGCCGGGAAGATTCCAATCTGGATCAAGAACACATTCAATCCTTCATTTGCCGGCACCATCATAAGCAGCGAAGTCACCAATGGCAAAATCATTAAGGGAATTTCATCCATGAATGGGGTGAGCCTTGTGAATGTGACGGGTAGCGGCCTCGTGGGAGTTGTAGGTGTATCCATGCGATTGTTTGGAACCTTGGCAAATGAAAAAATTAATGTCATCCTAATCAGTCAGGCATCTTCCGAGCACTCCATTTGTTTCGCGATTGAAAGCAATTTGGCAAGGCGCGCTAAAACAGCCATCGAAAAGGAATTTCAATATGAGATTCAAAATGAGGAGATGGAAAAGGTAATGGTTGAAAATGATTTCTCCATTGTTGCCGTCGTAGGCGAAGGCATGAAACACAACCCGGGAACCAGCGGCAGGATGTTTAGCGGACTGGGTAAAAATGGTGTTAATGTATATGCCATTGCTCAAGGCTCTTCAGAATTGAATATTTCTGCTGTAGTTCGGCAGGTTGATATCTCCAAAGCACTCAACGCGTTGCATGAAGCCTTCTTTCTCTCGGACAGAAAGGTATTGAATGTCTTTCTCGTGGGAACAGGTTTAATTGGAAAGGTCCTCCTAAAAATGATACACGATAATTTTAAACAATTATCATCTGAAAACCTGCTTGAGATAAATGTCATCGCTATAGCCAACAGTAAGAAAATGCTCTTTGATGAGGAAGGACTTCATTTTCAGGGTTCCGTTGATAAAATGAGAATTGATGGCGGCCAAATGAGCATGAATTCATTTGTTGACAAGATGTTTCAACTTAACCTTCCTAATAGTGTTTTTGTGGACTGCACGTCCAGCGATGAAGTTGCAAGCTTTTATCAGGCGATTCTTGAAGCAAACATTTCAATAGTAACGCCCAATAAGAAGGCCAGCAGTGGCGACCTTGCAAAGTATAAAAAACTTAAGTCGACCGCAACCAGACGCGGCGTCAAATTTTTATATGAAACAAATGTTGGTGCGGGCCTTCCCGTGATTAACACGATGAATGATCTTCTGTTAAGTGGCGATAAAGTAATCTCGATAGAAGCGGTGCTGAGCGGAACATTGAATTTTATTTTCAGTTCCTTTGTGGAAGGAAGGAGCTTCAGTGAAGTGGTTAGGGAAGCAAAAGAAAAAGGATATACGGAGCCGGATCCGAGGGATGACCTTAACGGGATGGATGTTGCACGAAAAATTCTCATCCTGGCGCGCGAAGCAGGTTGGGACCTCGAGTTGAAGGATATAAAAGTTGAAAACCTCGTTCCGGATTCTTGCCGCGGCGAAATGTCAATTGAGAAGTTCTGGATCGAACTTGCAAAGTATGACGATGACTTCGGGAAAATGAGACAGCAGGCAGCGGATCAAAATACCAAGCTAAGGTACATGGCTGTTTTGGATAATGGACAGGTGTCCATTCAATTGAAATCGGTAAATCATCAGCATCCGTTTTATTCACTCTCAGGGAGCGACAACATTATTCTTTTTACAACTGAGCGCTATCATGAACGGCCCATGGTGATACGTGGACCTGGGGCAGGTGCCGATGTTACTGCTGCCGGCGTTTTTGCTGACATTATCCGCATCGGTCATTACACCAAATAAAAAATGAATATCTGTTTAACTAAAGGAATTATAAATTGACTCGTGTAAAAGCTATAGCGCCAGCAACCGTCGCCAATGTAACCTGTGGATTTGATATTTTTGGTTTTGCCGTTGAGCGTCCCTTTGATGAGGTAATTATTACGTTGAAGGATGAGCCCGGTGTTACCATTTCAAAAATTCACGGTGATGGAGGAAGGTTGCCCATTTCCCCGGAAAAGAATACTGCAGGGGTCGCTGTGAACGAATTTTTCAAAGCGATTGGAACTGAAAAAGGTGCGACGATAGAGCTGACGAAAAATTTGCCGTTGGGAAGTGGAATGGGCTCCAGTGCGGCGAGTTCGGTGGCGGCATTAGTCGCAATCAACCATCTACTGGGTAAACCGTTCAAACGGAATGAACTTCTTCCTTTCGCTATGGAGGCTGAGCGGGTAGCATGTGGATCGGGTCACGCGGACAATGTAGCTCCATCGTTGTTGGGTGGATTTGTACTTGTCAGGGGTTATGATCCTCTTGATGTCGTCAATGTTCCCACGCCAGATGATCTATTCTGTACGTTGGTTCATCCGCAATTGGAACTAAAAACGGAAGATTCCCGCAAGGTCTTAAAGGTATCTGTTCAATTGCGCGATGCTGTGAGGCAATGGGGAAATATTGCCGGGCTTGTTGCGGGCTTGATGAAGCCGGATTATGATTTGATCAGTCGATCTATGCATGACTATATCGTTGAGCCTATCCGCTCCGTTTTGATACCGGGCTTTGACCAAATAAAGGATGAGATCGTAAAAGCCGGCGCGTTAGGTTCCGGAATTTCCGGTTCAGGGCCAACAATTTTCGCGTTGAGTAAAGACATGAACACAGCTGTAAAAGTAGGCGATGTCATTCAACGTCAATTTAATCGCTTCAATGTTGACAGTGAGATTTATGTTTCACGGGTCAATCAGACGGGAGCAACCGTCATTTGATTTGCCGCAATCATTTCCTTTTAAATCAGTTAATTGAAATGTTGTTCTATAGCACCAACAATAAAAATCACAAAGTTAGTCTTTATGAAGCCGTTACACGTGGACTGGCTCCTGATAATGGACTCTACATGCCCGAACGAATGCCGACGTTGCCAAAAGAATTTATTGAGTCCATCGAAAGAAAATCCTTTCGTGAGATTGCTTTTGAAGTTGCGAACCGATTTATAGGTGATGATATTCCTGAGGATGAATTGGAGCAGATAATAAATCACACAATTCAATTTGATGCTCCGGTAGTCAGGATTGAGGAAAGTGTCTATGTATTGGAACTATTTCATGGGCCAACCCTTGCCTTTAAGGATTTTGGAGCCCGATTTATGTCTCAATTGTTGGGATACTTCTCAAAGCAGCAAGAGAAGGAGATTATTATTTTGGTGGCAACATCAGGAGATACGGGAAGCGCCGTAGCAAATGGATTTCTTGGAGTGGAGGGAACGAGGGTGCTGGTACTGTATCCCTCAGGTAAGGTGAGCGAAATACAAGAGAAGCAGTTTACGACGCTCGGCAAAAACATTACTGCCATTGAAGTTCATGGCACCTTTGATGACTGTCAAAGACTGGTCAAGCAGGCCTTTCTGGATAAGGATCTCAAAGATCAGTTCTTCCTTACTTCGGCGAATTCAATTAACATAGCGCGATTAATTCCACAATCCTTTTATTTCTTCTATGCGTTTGCACAAGTTAAGCACCTGGGCAATCCAGTGGTCTTCTCCGTGCCTAGTGGAAACTTTGGCAATATAACCGGGGGGCTGATGGCAAAGAAGATGGGATTGCCAATTGAACACTTTATTGCGGCGACTAATACCAATGATGTTGTTCCACAGTACCTTGCAACCAAGATATTTTCGCCGCGGCCTTCCATGGAGACAATAAGCAATGCTATGGATGTAGGCAATCCGAGCAATTTTGTCCGTATGCTGGATCTTTACGAAAATGATTTTGAAAAAATATCCGATGACATCACCGGGTATGCATTTACGGACGAAGAGACACAGGAAGCCATGCGATCTGTTTTTCTTAACAACAAGTACGTTTTGGATCCGCATGGAGCGATTGGGTACCTTGGCCTTAAACGATATTTGAAGGATCACCACGCCACGACAGGAATTTTCCTGGAAACTGCACACGCGGGAAAATTTGTTGAGACGGTACAGGCTACATTGAACCACAACATTGTCCTTCCTGCAGAGTTGGAAGCCTTTCTGAAAAAAGAAAAACGAAGCCAGATAATGTCTAATAAGTTCGAGGATTTCAAACAGTTAATCCTGAATCAATTTTAGGGTATTTCGTCTCTTTACTTTTTCCATCCTTTTTCACCCAGCAATGGGACGAACGCGAAAAAATTAAATCGCTCCTCATATAGTTTTCCCGCTTTTTTCCTGATGCGCATCATCATCTGCCTTTCCCGATCACCGACTGGGATTACAAGAATACCATCCTCGTCCAGTTGGTCGGTAAGTGCGGCTGGTACAACCGGAGCCCCGGCTGTAACAACGATCTTATTATAAGGCGCCTTTGCGGGAAGTCCTTTTGACCCATCTCCGTAGAAGAAATATGGATGATACCCAATTTCGGGCAGGAATTTGCGGGTCGATTCAAATAGCTTTCGGTTATATTCTATGGTATACACTTTAGCCCCAAGTTCCAGTAGAATGCAGGCCTGGTATCCAGACCCTGTACCTATCTCAAGGACTTTGTCTCCCGGCCTAATTTCAAGTTTTTCTGTTTGAAAGGTGACTGTATAAGGTTGAGAGATCGTTTGCCCTTCCCCAATAGGAAATGCTTTGTCCTCATAGGCATGTTCGAGTAAGGCATTTTCAAAGAAAAAATGCCTTGGAACCTTCCCGATTGCGTCCAAAACTCGCTCGTCAGAAATGCCTTTCAAACGGAGTTTTTTTACTAGTTTATTGCGCAATCCGCGCTGCTTATAATTATCCTCAAACATGCAATTTTGGCACAAAAAAGCCATTTTTTCATGCATAACAAAGTTTCAGAAAATCTTTAGG
>DASUGQ010000193.1:0-4795 GCA_036273935.1 Cyclobacteriaceae bacterium
GGCTTGTAACACTTCGTTAAACCATTTGTGGAATTGTTGAATAGGATCACTCTCAACTGAAGTACTGTCAAGTTTTTCCTTTGTATATTCTCTTCTCAGATCGGCAATGCTTCGCATACGGTTGCAATTCAATCGCTGTAATTATTATCAAACTTAAAATTTGCAGGTGTGAATATGAAGTATTTTATTCATATGTAAATAGGTTTGCACCTTTAAACGTTTATCTATCAGATTGGAACGGGTATGTCAGAATTAAACTTTTTCAATTATAAAAATCAAATCAAGCCGGCAAAAGGAAGACTCCTGATATCGGAGCCGTTTCTTCCTGATCCAAATTTTGAGCGCACGGTGGTTTTACTTTGCGAGCATAACGAGGAAGGGTCATTTGGTTTCGTACTGAACAAACCCTCGCTGATTAAGGTTAGTGAGGTGATGGAGGACGTGAAGAATCTCCACGAACAGGTATTTGTGGGTGGGCCGGTCCAACAGGATACCCTGCACTTCATTCATAGAAATACTGCAGTTGAGAATACCTCCGTTATCCTGGATGGAATCTATTGGGGTGGCTCTGTTGAAAGCCTCCTCTTGCTGGATGATACACAACAGCTTTCGGGAAACGATATCCGTTTTTTTCTTGGTTATAGTGGGTGGGGGCCAGGCCAGTTGGAGTCAGAACTCGATGAGGAATCCTGGATTGTTTGTGATTATGTAACGCAGGACTTGTTGTTTGACACCGATCCTAAAATGATGTGGAAAAAAGCATTGGATGATATGGGAGGACGTTTTTCCCTTTATTCCAACTATCCGGTTGATCCGAGGCTTAATTGAGCAATTTTAGTAAATTTACCTTTAGGTAATAAGTGCGTTAGAAATGGACCATGACCATGGATATGCAAAACGAACAAAGGAAAGAGCAGAAGAATACGGATTCCCCAGGGATGGATGAAAACCATGGTGGCGTTGCTGTACATACGGAAGCCGATATGGCCGATCACGAGGAGAGTGATTCACACGATGAAAATTTTGAGCTGGATCACAAGATTGAGGACTATAGCGATTACAGTAAAAAGCAACTGGTTGATCTTATCAAGGAACTTTCAAAAGAGGATAATTTCAAGAAGGTCGACGCGATCGTCAAAGAGATCAGGCCGCTGTTTGATGAACTGAAGGAAAAAGAACGAATCGATGCCCTGAGCCGATTTAAGTCGTCGGGAGGGGTGGAGGAAGATTTCGAATATAAAGGCGACACTTTTGACATTGCCTTTGAGGCTAACCTTCGGCTGATAAAAGACAGGCGGTTTCAATACATCAGACAGCAAGAGGACAAAAAAACAGAGAACCTTCAGCGTAAACTTGAATTGCTGGAAAAGCTTAGGGTGTTGGTTGATTCGCTGGACACCAATAATCAATTCGACACATTCAAGGAACTTCAAAAGGAATGGAAAGCAATCGGGCCAATACCAGGACCACAAGCGAAAACTATTTGGGCCAATTACCACGCGCTCGTTGATCGTTTCTATGACAACCAAAGCATCTATTTTGAACTTAAGGAGCTGGACAGACGAAGGAACCTGGAATCAAAGCTTGAGCTATGTGCCAGGGCCGAACGACTGACCGGCGTTGAGATCATTAAGGATGCAATCCGGGAATTGAATGAACTTCATCATGAATTCAAACACATAGGCCCTGTGCCTATTGAAGATAAGGATGCCGTCTGGAATCGATTTAAGATGGCTTCAGATGCAGTATATGCCCGACGCGACCACTACCTGCACAATTTACAGCAAGAACTTCAGACGAATCTGGAAAAGAAAATTCAACTCTGTGAAGAAGTTGAACCTTTCGTCTCATTTCAGTCCGACCGCATCAAAGAGTGGAATCAAAAGACAAAAGATATTCTGGATATTCAGAAAAGGTGGGAGACCATTGGGGGGCTTCCCAGGGCGAAGGCGAAAGAAGTCAACAAAAAATTCTGGTCAGCCTTTAAGAATTTCTTTAATAATAAAAATGCTTTTTTTAAAAAACTCGATGAGGAGCGGGAGCAAAACCTTAAACTCAAATATGACCTTGTAAATCGTGCGAAAGAACTAAGGGAAAGCACGGATTGGGAATCGACGTCAAATGAATTAAAGGGATTGCAAGCCAGATGGAAGGAAGTGGGTCCTGTACCCGAAAAATTCAGGGAAAAGGTCTTCCAGGAATTCAAAGAAGCCTGCGATCATTTCTTTGAGCACAGACGCGACCAGTTTGGAAGGGTCGAACAGGAGCAGGAAAACAACCTTGCCGAGAAAATGGCCATTTGCCAACAACTGGAACAGTATGCCGCGAATGGAACCGGTACAGTTGATACCCTTCACGAACTGCAGCAAAAATATAATGATATCGGATTCGTTCCGCGCAAGGATATAGCCTCGATCAGGAATCAATATACTCTGGCCGTTGAAAAATTTGTAGCGAGCCTTGCGGATGTGAGCGAAGATGATAAAGGAAGAATTCTCATTGAAAACCAGATCGACAACCTGAGGAGTGACCCCAATGCCGATAAAAAGATTTTTCAGAAAGAGCAGGCAATCAGGAAGAAGATCACGAAGGTGGAGAACGACATTGCCGTGTGGAGAAATAATCTTGAGTTCTTCAAACACACGGCAAGCGCTGAAAAATACCGCGATGAATTCAACGATAAGATTAAGACCGCCAGCGACCACCTCCATCAGTTAAAAGAACAGCTGAAATATCTCAGGACAGTTTCCTGAATCTGTTTGCAAAGAAGGAAACAAACTATATTTTTGCACCTCATTTTTGTATTTTTTGATTGTAATGGCAATCTGGATGCCTTAATTCCAATGAACGTTCAATAGAAGCCTCCTTAGCTCAGCTGGTAGAGCAACTGACTTGTAATCAGTAGGTCGTTGGTTCGATTCCGACAGGGGGCTCATTTTCAGAAAGTCATTTAAGAAGGACCAGCTGATCAATAGCTCAGGAAATTTCATTCGACCATAACTTTTCTGACGATGGTCTTAGTTCCTGAACGGATCGTTACGGTATAATATCCGGGCTCAAGTCTCGCCGGAAGGACAAATCTCGCTGGTTGCATTGGATCCTGGTTTAACGTCCAGGATTGCTGACCCAGTAAAGTGATAAGGGTAACCTCGGTCCGTACATCTTTTTCGATCCTCGAAAGATAGAGGTGATCATGGAAGGGGTTTGGATATATTTCAACTCGGGGGAGGTCGTACACGTACACGGGGATGAGTCGTGAGTACTCAAATGCTCTGTCAAAATCTATTTGTTTGAGCCGGTAGTAGTTCCACCCGGTCTGTGGTGCACCATCAGCAAATCGGTAACGCTGCTCCTCTTTGGTGGTGCCGTGTCCCGCTACCCAACCGATCTTCTCGAAGTTCTTGCCGTCGCTGCTTTTTTCCACTTCGAAACCCTCATTGTTGATCTCAGAAGCGGTCCACCATTCTATGAACGCAGTGCCATTCTCATAGTAGCCATCGAAATAGTACCAGGTCACAGGAAGTGGAACAGAAGTATAGGAGAAGGTGACACGGTTTTCGGTAAAGTTATCGAAGTAATCCAGGACAAGTTCATATGTGCCTCCGGTCAGGTCTACAGGCACAGGATTGGAGGCTGTCCGGTAGCCATGACCCGCGGCGTGATTATAGTCATCAATCAAGTAACTGGCTCCCCCATCTATACTAAGTTGTGCGCCGGCGTCGCTTCCAATTGTAAAAGTGTAGGAACCTGCCGGAAGATCGATCCTTGTCCTGAACTGAACTGTGAAAGTTGTAGTCGAAATGTCACAACCATCGATCGGGAAAATGCACTGGTCTCCGCAGAAGCTTTCATCAAATGCATTTCCAATCATGGTCTCGATAAAGCTGCCTTGATAATTGGCAAAATTGCCTGGCGCATCGTACACACCATCATACACATGGCCTATCCACTCGGGCGCAGTTCCGTACTCGGTGCCTGTATAGGTAGGGGGGTCGTTGTTTTCGTATAGTGTCGTTATGACGTTTGAATACAATACATTCAGGAGATCATCCGTTTCCTTCCGCCGGTAGTACCGTGTGGAGGTCTGACCTGCAGGAGGGTTGTACGTGTCTCCGGTTGCCCCTGAGATGTCTGACCAGTTCGTACCGTCCGTCGAGATCTGCCACTGGTAACTGGGTGTCAGGTCACCTGAACACGTGAAGTCAGGTGGTGACCCGCTTATCGTTGAAGGATCAAAAGGGGTCGAACAAAACGTCTGGTCACTACCCACAACCCCCGGAATGCCTGCACCGAGATACTGCATGTCGAAACCAATAATATTGTTGAATGCGTCTTCCCTGTACTCAAGACGAAATTGATGTGACGGACCTGAGAGGTAGACTGTTTCGGTCAGAGTAGTGACCGGCCCATGTATCCAATATTCGTTGAGTCCGGGAACCACGACATCATCAATAAACAATCTTGCACCATCCTTGAATGTTATGGATATTTCGTAATACCCACATTCCAATGTCATTTCATTCAAGAACTGAGTCGAGAACGACTCTGTATTGACGTCGCATCCAGTAATCGGAAATGTGCAATTTGATCCGCAGAACGGCTCGCTGAAAATGGTAGTTTCTTCGATGTAGCCGAGGTAGTCAGCCGAGTTCCACACTGCATCCTGAAAATTGTCATACACATACCCGATCCATGCATTATTTCCAAAGGAGACACGATCTCCCTGCGGCGGGTCGAGTTCTACTGTAATCACGTTCGAGTTCAGGGTGTAGCCATCCGCTGAGGCTTGCCGGCG
>DASUGQ010000194.1:0-3586 GCA_036273935.1 Cyclobacteriaceae bacterium
TGCTTTTTTCAAAATACTGGAATTGCCAGACGTAATGCAGAAATGATTCTGTCATGATCAGAGAGGGTTTAATCCATTAAAGTAATCAGAAATCGATTTAATTATAAAATAATCTCCCTTTGTTTTCTTTTAGTATGATGGCAGAATAAAGGTTAAAAAATGTTCCTACCTTATTCACCAATTATTCATTGCATACATGAAGAATACCGTGAAGCTGTTGTTTTACCTCATTCTCCTCCAGGGAATTGTATTTAACCTATTCGCCCAAAGTCCGGAATATGCCCGGCATGGCATGGTGGTCTCCTCCTCCCAGATTGCGTCAGATGTTGGGCGTGACATTTTAAAAAGCGGAGGAAATGCGATAGACGCTGCCGTAGCAACAGCCTTTGCCCTTGCTGTAACCTGGCCATCCGCTGGAAACATTGGGGGCGGTGGTTTCATCGTTTACATGAACAATCAAGGTGCCGTCACGACAATAGATTTCAGGGAAAAAGCTCCATTGGCAGCGACTCCAACAATGTACCTCGATGAGCAGGGCAACATTATTAAAAATTCAAATCACGACGGAATACTGGCCGTGGGTGTTCCTGGAACAGTAGCCGGTCTGTATAAAGCGCATCAACAATATGGGAAACTCCCCTGGAAAAAAATTGTGAATCCTGCTGTGAAACTTGCCTCCAGGGGAGTTCCATTTACGTACACATTATACAATCATGCTCTCTACTTCGAAAAACGCTGGAAGGAATATCCGTCTACGGCAAAGGTGATGTATAAAGAAGGCGGCACTTCCTATCAGCCGGATGAGATATGGAAACAACCCGACCTGGCAAAAACATTGAAGCAAATAAAAAAGCATGGGAGAGACGGATTTTATCAGGGAACTGTGGCGAAACAATTAACGACCTTCGTTCAGTCAATGGGAGGCATTATCACGAATGAAGATTTGTTAAAGTATGAAGCAATTGAACGCAAACCGGTGAAGGGAACGTACAGGGGTTACGATGTCTATTCCATGCCTCCACCAAGTTCAGGTGGTGTTTCTCTTATTCAAATGTTAAACATACTGGAGGGTTATGATTTGAAAACGTTGGGTTATCAAAGTGCCGACTACGTTCATGTAGTGGCGGAAACCATGAGACGCGCGTACGCCAACCGCGCGAAATACCTGGGTGATCCTGACTTCAACGAGGATATGCCTCTTGAAAAACTGATGTCGAAGGATTATGGCGCCATGTTGCGTAGTTCCATCAAGATGGATACCGTTACCGTGAGTGATTCTATAAATTTCTCACAAACCTATGAAAGCCCAAGCACAACCCATTTTTCTGTCATGGATAAGGATGGCAACGCTGTTTCATTAACCTATACATTGGAGTATAGTTACGGTTCCCAGATTGTGGCAGACGGTTTAGGTTTTTTCCTGAACAATGAAATGGGCGATTTCAATCCGACGCCGGGTGTTACGACCACAAAAGGGCAGATCGGTACAAAACCAAATCTAATCGAACCTGGGAAGAGAATGCTCTCCAGCATGACCCCAACCATCATTGCAAAAGATGGCAGACCTTTCATGATCATTGGAAGTCCCGGCGGACGAACGATTATCAATACCGTTCTGCAAGTCGTCCTTAACGTGATTGACAATGAAATGAACATAGCCCAGTCAATCGATGCGCCGCGCTTTCATCACCAATGGCTTCCCGATATAATCTCTGCCGAGTTTCATTGTCTGTCACCTGATACGCAAACATTGCTGGAAGAAAAAGGTCATAAAATAAAAGAGGGTTCGCCGACCTCCTCACAGGGTGCGGCCATGGGAATTGTTTACGATGCGGAGAAAAAACTCTTATCAGGTCATGCGGATCCAAGGTCACCGGACGGAGGAGTGAGCGGGTATTGAATTCAAATATATTTTTCCAGCAAACCCTCCATTTGCTGTTGAACCTTTCTGGCTTCTTCATTTGCTCTTGATGCAAAGTCCCGTCCGTCAGAGGCATAAATGATAGCCCGCGCAGAATTCACAATCAATCCACACTCCTTGTTCATTCCGTATTTGGAAACCATTTCAAGATCTCCACCCTGCGCGCCAACACCGGGCACGAGAAAAAAATATTTGGAGGCGAGCGAACGGATGGCTTCCATTTTTTCTGCCTGTGTAGCGCCAACGACAAACATCATTTTGTCGGCATCGGCCCAGGCTTTCGCTTTTATAATTACCTCCTCGTACAAACGCTTTCCGGTGAGTTTTGATTCGAGGAGTTGAAAGTCCGCGCTCCCCGGATTTGAGGTATGGGCCAGTAAAATCACCCATTTACCTTCAAACTGGAGAAAAGGCCGAACGGAATCTTCACCCATATACGGCGCCACCGTTAGAGCGTCAAAGTTCAACTGATCAAAAAAAGCGCGGGCATACAGCGATGATGTATTGCCAATGTCTCCTCTCTTGGCATCAGCAATGGTAAGAACCCCGCCGGGTATGTATTCAATTGTCTTCTGCAAGCTCTCCCACCCCTTTGGCCCCAAGGCTTCGTAGAATGCTATGTTAGGTTTGTAAGCAATACAATATTCATGCGTTGCGTCAATGATCTGCTTGTTAAACTCAAATATCGGGTCAGGAGAAGAAAGAAGGTATTGAGGTATTTTTTTTATATCAGCATCCAGGCCAACACACAAATAAGAACTCTTCTTCTTGATTTGCTCAAACAACTGGGAACGGTTCATGGCCATTATTTGATGAGCAAATTAGCCAATATGATTATCCCGCAAAGAATCAGATAAAAGTTTTTTGAAATCTGTGGCGTTTCGTGACGCGCCAGTTACCTCAAGTCAATCACTTCAACACCGGGATGTTGCTTGGGATCGTAGGTGAAAAATGAATCGTCAACTTTAATGTCGGGATTGAATTTGGTGATCGTGTATTTATAACGATTTCCACCCTTGTCGAACATGGTCCAGCTCTTTATGCTCTTGTCTTTCTTGGCGATATTCATTCTGATTTTAAAATACTGCGCATCTTTCTTTTCGGGCACAAGGTCAATGACTTCACAAAGGGCGCCGCCTTCGGTTTCGTCTTTCAGATAGAGGTATTTGAATCCTTTCTTGTAGAGGTCAAAAATTTTTGACGGATTCACATCTTCCGAATTTGGATCGTAATTGTCGATGTTCACTTCCTTTGCTTCCGGGAGATAAGTCCATAACGTGGTGCCATTATTAATGACCTCCTGCTCGGTAAGGGAAAGCTTATACTTGTCCCCTTTCACTGTGATTTTCCCGTTAAACTCTTCATTTATATTGTCCACATCATTCGTGAGGGTCCATGAAAAATCAGCTTCAAACGCTGGGATTGCCTTGTATTTCTTGCTCATTGCGTCCAGCGTCTCGAGGGCTTTGGGGTCATATTGTGCGAGTGAGAACTGAAGGAATACAAGGGAGATAGCGGCAGTAGAAAGTACTTTCTTCATTATAAGGCTCTTAGAATTGAGTTGCAAAGTTAAAATTGTCCGTGTTTTTCTTTCAATTCATTCAATAATTGTTCCAAACTAACCTCATCTTTTATTAGAACCTCCCTCGCTTTGCTGCCCTCAAA
>DASUGQ010000195.1:0-4544 GCA_036273935.1 Cyclobacteriaceae bacterium
TTGTTCGGTTTAGTAACATTCACGGCCCAGCAGCGAACGAAAGAAATCGGCGTCAGGAAAGTTTTGGGTGCTACAGTGTATAATGTGATCACATTGCTTAGTAAAGATTTTATAAAACTGGTAACGATCGGTTTTTTGATAGCGGTACCCATTGCCTGGTATGTTATGAACCGCTGGCTACAAGGCTTCGCCTACCGAATTGAGATTGGTATGGGAGTATTTCTGCTTGCCGGATTAACAGCAGTCCTGATCGCCATGGCAACAGTGAGTTGGCAATCGGCAAAAGCAGCAATGACGAACCCAGTGGACAGCCTTCGCTCAGAATAAAGAGTTGACAATATGCAGTTGACAATTGACAAGATGCCAATATCCTTTCGAGAAGTTTGTTGTCAGTTGCCCATTTTGTCAACTGTCAACTTTGAATAAAATGAAAAAGGATGTAATACCTCCCAAACTCTTCCTTCGCTTCTTCCGATGGTATTGCCATCCGAAGTTGCTGAAACATATAGAGGGAGATTTGATGGAGCTGTATAACGAACGTGTGAGGCAGGTTGGAAAGAGAAAGGCGGATGCGAAGTTTATTGTTGATGTGTTATTGTTATTCAGGCCGGGGATCATCCGGTCTCCAAAAGGTTTTAAAGATTTAAACACTTGCGGTATGTATAAGAGTTACTTCAAAATTGCGTTCCGGAGTCTTCTCAGCAAGAAGATTTATTCCTCCATCAATATTCTGGGGTTGTCGATCGGAATGGCTTGTTGCCTTCTCATTTTTCAATATGTTGCTTTTGAATATAGTTTTGATGCGTTTAATGAAAATCAAAATATCTATAGGGTCATTCAGAAATCAGTACGTGGCGGGGGCGAGTCAGAAACGGGGGCTACCTTCGGATGGGCCATGGGTCCGGCGCTCGCGCAAGAGGTGCCCGAAGTTGCCAGCTATGTCCGTCTGCATCCGGAGTATGATAATGCGATCATAGCTAACCCATCACAACCTGACAAAGCATTCGAGGAACAATGGGTGTATTATGCGGATTCTACTTTTTTTAAAATATTCTCATACCCTGTTGTATCCGGTAATTCCGAACACGCGCTTGCCGAACCAGGCACTGTTATGTTATCTGAATCGACGGCAAAAAAATATTTTGGTGATGAGGATCCTGTGGGGCAGACGCTGACCGTCAGGGGGTGGATCAGTGGCAGCTTTCGTGTGGATGGTATCTTTAAGGATGTACCGGACAATTCGCACCTCAAATTTGATATCCTTCTTCCAATGGTGGACCTTCTCCAGAAAAGTCAGTTCAGCGAATCTTCAACTGCCTGGGATTGGGAGAACTTTATTACTTACGTTCAACTCCACGAAAGTGCTGATCTCAACGGCATTGACCAAAAGTTTACCGAATTATTCAAGAAGCGCAAGGAAGAAGGTTGGCGTCGGGCGAACATCACAGGATATGTTTATGCACAGCCCCTGAGCGACATTCACCTCAATGAGGCTATACCAGTCGCAAAGGCAGTCATGGGCAGTTACCGTGCCGTCTACTTCTTCGCCATTGTAGGTATGATCACGCTGCTCATCGCTCTGGCGAATTACATTAATCTTACGACAGCGCGCGCACTCGATCGCGCGCGTGAGGTTGGCGTGCGAAAAGTAATCGGGGCCATACGGAGGCAACTCATTACTCAGTTTCTTGTTGAATCTGCGCTTACAACGCTCGCTGCTTTCGCACTGGCTGTCGCGATGGCTGAATTTTTCAAGCCATTTGTTAACGACCTGGCGGGCATAAACCTTCAAAGCGGGCTGTTGATAAATGCGAACTTCTGGATTACTTTTTCATCTATATTCTTCGCTACGACATTACTCGCCGGATTATACCCAGCCTTTGTTCTTTCATCGTTCAAGCCTGTAGCCGTACTGAAAGGAAAGGGAAGCGGATCCACCAGCGGTACATGGCTTCGACAGGGGCTCGTTGTGCTTCAGTTCACTGCTTCTATTGTGCTTTTAGTCGGTACTGCTATTGTTTATGCACAACTCAACTTTATGCGCGATATGGATCTCGGTATCAATATTCAACAGATACTGACGGTATCAGCGCCGCGGGTACTTCCCGAAGACACTGGCCGGGCGAACGCCGTTGAGACTTTTACGCAGGAAGTCAGCAGGCTTCCCTCTGTCATGAAGACTGCCACGTCCGAATCGTTGCCTGGAGAAGATTTTAGCTGGACTACTTCCAGTGTACAAAGGGTCGGGGCAGATCCCTCCTCAAACGTGCCCGGTGCTGTCACTTATATTGATTCAAGCTTTGCCCGCCTGTATGGATTGGAACTGACAGCGGGCAATGGGTTTAAGAATGTACCTATCTCAGCAGCAAATCAAAAACCTTATCCCATAATTGCCAATGAAACTGCCATTCATGCACTGGGCTTTGAAACGCCGGAAAACGCAATAGACAAGGAGATAGATATTGCTGATGGAAATATCTGTCGCGTTGTTGGCGTCTTCAAGGATTTCAATTGGTCTTCAGCACATCAACAACGGGAGAATGCATTTTACTTTCTTAGACGTGGCCTTTCCAAGATTTCTATCAAAATGGGGACAGCGAATTTACCGGGCACCCTGTCTGCTATTGAAAAAATATACAAGGACTTATTTCCTGGCAATCCCTTTCTGTACGCTTTCGAAAATGAAATGTTTGCTGCTCAGTATCACAATGACCAACGCTTCGCGAGGCTCTTTAGCATTTTTGCGGCATTGGCAATATTCATTGCCTGTCTGGGTTTGTTCGGTTTAGTAACATTCACGGCCCAGCAGCGAACGAAAGAAATCGGCGTCAGGAAAGTTTTGGGTGCTACAGTATATAATGTGATCACACTGCTTAGTAAAGATTATATAAAACTGGTGACGATCGGTTTTTTGATAGCCGTACCCATTGCCTGGTATGTTATGAACCGCTGGTTACAAGGGTTCGCTTATCGAATTGATATCAGTATTGGAGTATTTCTGCTTGCGGGATTAACGGCAGTCCTGATCGCAATGATAACGGTGAGTTGGCAATCGGTAAAAGCAGCGATGATGAACCCGGTGGACAGCCTCCGCTCAGAATAAAAAGTTGACAATATGCAATTGACAATTGACACAATGCCAGGATCCGTTCGGGAAGTTTGTTATCAATTATCCATTTTGTCGACTGTCAACTTTGAATAAAATGAAAAAGGACGTAATACCTCCCAAACTTCCCCTTCGCTTCTTCCGATGGTATTGCCATCCGAAGTTGCTGAAACATATAGAGGGCGATTTGATGGAGTTGTATAACGAACGTGTGAACCAGGTTGGAAAGAGAAAGGCGGATGCGAAGTTTATTGTCGATGTGTTATTGTTATTCAGGCCGGGGATCATCCGGTCATTTGGAGTTAAACATTTAAATAATCATAATATGTTCAGGAATTATATCAGGGTAGGTTGGCGAAATCTTGTGCGAAGCAAGGGCTATTCCGCAATTAATATAGCTGGTCTGGCGGCTGGCATGGGGGTGACCATGCTGATTGGAATGTGGCTGTATGATGAAATTACCTTTAACCGATGTCACACCAACTATGAACGCATAGCACAGGTATATCAACACCGGACATTTACCGGTGAAATAAACACTACATCGGAAACCCCTATTCCACTGGGTACTGAGCTCAGAACGACTTATACGAACGATTTTAAACGCGTAGTCAGGGCGTGGTGGAACGGCAATCACATTTTGTCCATCGATGAAACGCGATCCATAAAGGTCGGAAACTTTATGGACCCTGAAGCGCTGGCGATGTTTTCATTTACCATGCTGAAGGGTGATCACAGGAGCCTGGCGGAACCGGCGTCAATTATTCTTTCGGAGCCTGCAGCCATCGCGTTTTTTGGTGATGACGATCCCATCAATAAAATCCTGCGCATCGATAATGTTGTTGATGCTAAAGTAACAGGCGTCTTCAAACCGTTTCCATCGAACTCGCGATTTCACGAACTTCAATTTGTTTCTACCTGGGACCTTTGGGTATCAGCTAATGAGTGGCTGAAAATGGAAGAGAACAATTGGAATTCCGGCATCAACGTATTTGTTGAACTTCATCCCAATACTTTTTTTGACGCGCTGTCAGCGAGAGTGAGTAATCTGAAATCCGATAGAATCAGTCGCGAGCAGGCAGAGCAGGAAAACCCCCTGCTGTTCCTTCAGCCCATGAGCCGGTGGCATTTGTATACGCAATGGAAGGATGGTCGCGAGTCGGGTGGGCGGATTCAGTATGTTTGGCTTTTCGGAATTATTGGTGTCTTCGTCCTGCTTCTGGCGTGTATCAATTTTATGAATCTGAGCACGGCGCAATCGGAGCGACGCTCCCGCGAAGTGGGCATTAGAAAATCCATTGGCTCTGTGCGTGGCCAGCTTGTCAATCAGTTTCTGACAGAATCGTTTTTGGTTGTTCTGTTTTCATTTGTGCTGGCGTTATCATTGGTGATCGCTGTGATTCCCTGGTTTAATGAGCTGGCGGATAAAAATATGGAT
>DASUGQ010000196.1:0-9426 GCA_036273935.1 Cyclobacteriaceae bacterium
CATTCCCTTAATCGAAAGCACTTCTTTGGAATCAATTTGACCAGGACCTTTTTCTTTAAGCGACTGCACTACCTTGCGATAAAATTTTTCCCCATCGGCCTTACTCAAACCGAACTGATCATTAAAATCTCTCACAAAATCCGCAAAACGGATTGCGTCATCATCAAATACGGCAATGTTACCAGATGTCTGGTAGGCCACGTGCACTTCATGTCCCTGATCAACGAGACGGATGAATGTTCCTCCCATGGAGATTACATCATCATCGGGGTGCGGTGAAAAAAGCACAACTCTTTTTGGAAACGGCTTTGCCCGCTCGGGACGATGTGAATCGTCTGCATTTGGCTTCCCGCCAGGCCATCCGGTGATGGTATGTTGCAAGTCATTAAACACTTTTATGTTTACCTGGTAGGCCGATCCGTACTCAGTCACGATATCACCCATTCCATGTTCCATGTAATCGTTATTTGTCAGCTTCAACACGGGTTTATCGACTTGCTGACACAACCACACGACAGCTTTACGAATGAGACTATCGTTCCAGTCGACGCTATCCAGCAACCACGGTGTCTTTATGCGGGTTAATTCTGAGGAAGCCGCATCATCCAAAACAACAAGGCAATTGTTATGCTTTTGAAGGAATGAAGAAGGTATTTGATCGGTGATTTCTTTTTCTACTGCTTTTCTGATCACCGCTGACTTTCCTTCGCCCCAGGCCATCATAATCACTCGCTTGGCTTTCAGAATGGTGCCTACCCCCATCGTTATGGCCTTCCGGGGAACGTTCTCCTCACCAAAGAAATCGCTTGCTGCATCGATGCGGGTAACCTGATCAAGGGTGACGAGTCGTGTCAGTGATTTCTCCGAGGAGCCTGGTTCGTTAAATCCAATATGTCCCGTACGCCCGATTCCCAGGACCTGTAAATCGATTCCGCCGAGTTGTTCAATCTTCTTCTCATAATTAACACAAAACTCATTAACCTTATCCTTGGCAAGCGTTCCATCCGGGATGTTAATATTGGCTTTGGGAATATCGATGTGATTAAATAAGTGTTCATTCATGAAGCGCACATAGCTCTGAAGAGCATCTGCCTGCATTGGATAATATTCATCAAGATTGAATGTGTGTACATTTTTAAAACTTAATCCTTCATTCTTGTGCATCTTTGCCAGTTCTGCATAGACGCGCGTTGGGGTTGATCCGGTGGCGAGGCCTAATACCAGGGGTTTGCCCTCCGCTTGCCGAGCTTTGATCAGCGATGCGATTTCCTTTGCAACAAAAGTGGACCCTGCATCAGAAGAGGAAAAGATTTTAACTGGAATTTTTTCGAAAGATGTCAGATCAATGTTCATAATTTGGATGGTGTTTACGATTCAGAAGATTGAATTTCAAAGTTATCCAAAATGTGCGAAATTAAGCTGTGTTACCGGTAACATTTTTTATGAAACCCTTTAGAACGATATTAAAACCAAGTGTGTCGACACACACCTGCACCATAAAATCCAAAATGCTCACAATAGGATCATGCTTCGCAGAAGCCATCGGCGATCGGCTCACTACACACAAAATACACACACTATCCAATCCATTTGGGGTAATCTTTAATCCCGTCTCCATTCATAAGGTGTTGATCAAGTCGATCTGTAATGAGGTCGCCTCGGACAACTCCTTTCTCGAGCACAACGGCCTCCATTCCCATTATGATTTCCATTCAAGCTTCTCTTCACCTGAGAAGAACGCGCTCGCTTCAAAACTTGCTGAAGCAATAGGAATCACACATTATTTTATAAAAGACGCAACAACGATCGTCATAACATATGGAACTGCCTGGGTCTATGAGCGAATTGACACAGGTGAAATTGTTGCTAACTGTCATAAATTACCAGCTGCAAACTTCACAAAGTCTCTCCTTAGCCAGAAAAAGTTTATTGAATCTTTTGATGTATTTCATAAAGCATTGAAAGGCATCAATCCCTCCGCGCAAATTGTTCTAACGGTAAGTCCAGTGAGACATATCAAGGACACACTTGAGCTAAACGCCGTTAGCAAGTCTGTCCTTCGCGTGGGGTGTCACTCGATTGCAGCAACTTACTCCGATGTTGAATATTTTCCTTCCTATGAAATAATGATGGACGATTTACGCGATTACCGCTTCTACAAATCAGACATGATCCATCCGACGGAGGAGGCAGAAGAATACATTTGGGAGATATTTGTTGAACGCTATTTCGACAAGATGACAAGAGAATTTTTCAAACAATGGAAGAAAATACGTTCTGCACTTTCGCATCAGCCTTTTCATCCTTCAGCCGCCAGCCATCAACTTTTCCTGAAAGAAACCCTTCATATTTTGAATGAACTTAAAAAGTTTGTTAATGTTGATGAAGAAGAACAATTTATTAAATCCCAATTGAATTGATTTAAGGTCGGTAATATATAGCAACCATGAATACTGCTAAAGCAATGACTGCTCTGCTTATCACCTTAACGGCCCTTATCAATATACAGGATTCGATTCCTATGCAAACCAATCACAATCACACGAACCGGTTGATCAACTCAACGAGTCCCTATCTCTTACAACACGCACACAATCCGGTGGATTGGTATGAATGGGGTGAAGATGCATTTGAAAAAGCCATACGTGAGGACAAACCGATTCTTGTTAGCATTGGCTATTCCTCTTGCCATTGGTGTCATGTCATGGAGCGCGAATCTTTTGAAGATAAAGACATTGCGCATATCATGAACGAATTTTTTGTATGCATCAAAGTAGACCGCGAAGAGCGACCTGACGTTGACCAAATTTACATGGAAGCGGTTCAGGCGATGGGAATGAACGGCGGCTGGCCATTAAACGTATTCCTGACGCCGGAGCAAAAACCTTTTTACGGCGGCACCTACTTCCCTCCCCAACAATGGGCTCAGACGCTTACGAGCATTCACAAGACCTATGCCGCGAACAAAGAAAAAATAAAAGCCTCAGCCGAAGAAGTGAGCAACATCCTATCCCTGAGTGACCTGGAACGCTTCAAGCAAAAAGCACAAGCTTCGGAATTAAATCACGACCTCGGGGAAATTTATGAAAAACTGTCACCCAAGTTCGATAATACCTGGGGCGGCATGGATAAAGCTCCCAAATTCGTGATGCCTTCAACGTGGCTAATGTTGCTTCGCTATTATCATTTAACAAAAAATGACAGTGCGTTAAATCAGATCAAGCTTACGCTGAAGCGAATCGCCATGGGTGGTATTCATGATCAGGTTGGTGGAGGTTTTGCGCGTTACTCTGTGGACAGCTATTGGTTTGCTCCCCACTTTGAAAAAATGCTGTATGATAATGCCCAGTTGATGTCGCTCTATTCTGAGGCTTATATGCTGACAAAAGATGAAGAATTCAAGAAAGTAGTTGAAGACATCTTTTCATGGCTGACGCGTGAAATGGCGGATCCGCGAGGAGGATTCTATTCCGCCCTGGACGCGGATAGTGAAGGTGTTGAAGGAAAGTTTTACGTATGGACAAAACAGGAACTCGACTCACTCCTGGGGGATGACAGCAATAATATTTCAGAATATTTTTCAGTGAAAGATACCGGGAACTGGGAGCAAGGCAGCAACATTTTCATTCGACAACAAACGGACGAGACTTTCCTAAATAAGAATAAGATCAGCGCCGATGATTGGCAAAAAACCCTGGAGATCGCGAAGCTCAAGTTGCTGAACGCGCGTGAAAGGCGAATCCGACCTGGCCTTGATGATAAAATTATTACATCCTGGAATGCGATGATGATCACCGGGCTTGTCGATGCTTATCGTTCGCTCGGCGAAGATAAATTTCTGGAAGCCGCCAAAAAGAACATGCACTTTCTTGAGCAGGAATTGATAAAGGGGCAAACCATTTTCCGGTCTTTTAAAGGCAAAGCGTCGACAGCAAAAGGATTTCTTGACGATTATGCTTTTGTGATTCAGGCATACGTGAATCTTTACCAGGTAACCTTTGAAGAGCCCTACCTTGAAAAAGCCGAAGCACTCATGGAATTTTCACTTGATCGTTTCTTTGATAAAAAGGAAGAATTTTTCTTTTATACAAATGATGCCAACGAAAAGCTGATCACGAGGAAAAAAGAAATCTTCGACAATGTTATTCCTGCTTCCAATTCAGTGATGGCAAGAAACCTCCTTTATCTCGGCACAATCTGGGACAAAGAGCAATGGAAAAAATTATCATCCGAGATGTCTCAATCAATAGCCAGCCTGATTCTAAGTGAACCAACCTATATGTCAAATTGGGCAATCGCCCTCATGGAGACAAAACACGACATGGCCGAAGTCGCAATCATGGGAGACCAGGCAACAGTCTTGCGAAAAGAACTTCAGACGCAATACCATCCGTTCATGATCACGATGGGTGCCGCTTCCAAAAGCTCACTCCCACTCCTCCTTGGGAAAGAGCCGCTCGATAAGCAAACGACGATATACGTTTGTTTCAACAAAACATGTAAACTGCCTGTACATAGCGTAACAGAAGCGGAAAAACAGCTGGAAAATCATTAATGAACAAAAGGAAAACAATTTGAACTAATGTAAACAGTTCATAACTTTCTTTTAAAGACAGATATACACCTTCACTAATCCAGAGATTATATGAGACCGTTGCTAATTGTACTATTTTCCATTTGTCTGAAGTCATTCGGACAGATTCCCGCAGCCGATGTGCAAATAAAATTGGCCGTAATGGCTGCGCCGGAAGAACAACGCGAGAAGGCAATGGTGTATGGATACAACGAGAAGGGTGAGTTTGTCACACTGAGGAAGGGTGAAAATGAAATGATATGCCTGGCCGATGATCCAAATCAGCCAGGCCTGAACGTCTCCTGCTATCACAAAGACCTTGATCCTTTCATGGCGCGCGGCAGAGAATTAAAAAAAGAGGGGAAGAACTATAAAGAGGTTTTCGATACTCGCGAGCAGGAAGTAAAAGATGGAAAACTCGTGATGCCAAAAGCGCCTTCAACACTGTTTGTGTTTAGCGCCAAAGATGAGCAATATGATAAAAGTACCGGTGACGTGAAGGATGGATACTTACGCTACGTAATCTATATTCCTTATGCTACTGCAGAATCAACCGGCCTTCCCCTTAAACCGTCAGCTCCCGGAATGCCATGGATTATGGATCCCGGTACCCATCGCGCTCATATCATGATAAATCCACCGCCCAAGCAATAGTTGGATTGAGCAGACTGATCACTCAAATCTGAGCGACTCGATCGGATCGAGTCGTGATGCCTTGTGCGCAGGATAATAACCGGAGATAAGCCCCACGGTTACGCAGACAACGAGGCCCATAAACATCCAGACCCAGGGTATGACAAATTTGTGAACACCCATCAGAGAAGCCAGAAGATTTCCTACGGCAATTCCGAGTACGATTCCGGCCAGGCCTCCTAAAACACAGACCACAATCGCCTCAATGACGAACTGCTGTCGTATCCTTCGCGGTGTAGCACCCAACGCCTTGCGAACTCCGACTTCACGCGTACGCTCCGTTACCGAAACCAACATGATATTCATCAATGCAATAGAAGCTCCTAACAACGTGATGAATCCTACACCAAATCCTCCCCAATAAAGCCCGGCAGTGATACTCGCCAGATTTTCTTTCAGCGTTTCACTCTTTTCTATTTCAAAAGAATTCTCCTCACCAATTCTGTCCTGTCTTATTTTACGCATAAGGCCGGTTGCTTCGCCCATAGCGTGATCAAACATATCCGGACTTTCAACCGCTACAGTCATTCTATAATATAGGGCCCTGCCACCTGCAAGCTGGTTCGCCACGTTCATGGGGAGCAGAGCCATGTTGTCATAATTATTCTCCTGCAATCCGCCTTTTTCAATAAGAACGCCGATTACACGAAAGCTTGTCCCCAGGATCGTTACGTGGGTATTGATCGGATCCTCGTGTTCCTTATATAACAACTTTGCTAATTTGTTCCCTAGGATCACAACATGGGCACCTGCATCCGCTTCAATCTTTGAGAAGTTCCTTCCGCGGGCCAGCTCGAGCGCCTTTATTGCCAGGTATTCTTCATTCGCTCCCTCTACCTGAACATTGGGGTTACTCTTCTCGGAAAGGTATTTCACTTCCGCGATTCCGGTGACATGGGCTGAAATGCTGATCGATGAAGGTATGTTGTAGAGCGACATAAAACGCTTCGCTTCATCGTACTTGATCATCGCATAGTTCTTTTCCACTATCCCCTGATGACTGGTGCCCCGATTGGACTTTGACGTGATATCAAATGTATTCAATCCAAGGGAGCTGAGCTTTTCAAAAACGGATTGTTCAATACCGTCAACTGCAGTGAGTATACCTACAAGGGACGTTATTCCGATGGCCACAATCAATGACGTGAGAACGGAGCGCAAAAGATTAGCTTTTACTGATCGGAGACCCTCCCTGATGTTTTCCATTATATCCATAGTTCGGAAATAAACCTTTGCCTCTATTCGTTGATATTGATGCCCGAAATGTTACAGGTAAGTCCTAAAAATAATCGTTTTAAAGTCGATTTCGTAAAAATACGCAGATTGAAAGGCGATTCTGATCGGCTTTCGGTAAATTTGGTGTTTTAAGCTGAAGCAAAAGGTATGATGAGATGGATTTTCCTTGTTGTTTTTACACTCTTCATTGACGTTTGTAGAGCCAACTCTATTCTCATCCCGATGGATGAGAAACAAAGTAATCACTTGAAAGCTTACGGTATATCGTACTGGATCCTGAAAAGTGAGATGGAAGTAGACTGGCTGCTTAATTACCGTGGCGGAAGTTTCATGTGTAAGTATCATCCTGCCATTCAGAATGAACTTGTCATCAGGGGTGTATCCTTTGAGGTGATCTCGGATGCTGCTGCAAATCAAATCCTTTCAGAAATTGCGAGTCCGGCCGTGAACTATGACGTGATGAAGCTGGAAAAATATCCACGGATCGCGGTATACTCTCCAAAAAGCAAACAACCCTGGGACGATGCAGTCACCCTGGTCCTTTCGTACGCTGAAATTCCCTACGATATTATTTACGATGATGAAGTACTGCAAGGCGCGCTGCCAAAATATGACTGGCTTCACCTACACCACGAAGATTTCACAGGACAGTATGGAAAATTCTACGGCTCCTATCATAATATGGGTTGGTATGTTGAAGCGCAGCAAGAAGCAGAAGAACTCGCACGCAAGCATGGATTCCACAAGGTATCTCAGTTAAAACTTGCCGTAGCGAAAAAGATAAAGGAGTTTGTGGCCGGCGGCGGATTCATGTTTGCCATGTGTTCGGCAACCGACAGCTATGATATTGCATTGGCTGCGGAAGGTCTCGATATCTGTGAGCGAATGTACGACGGTGATGCAGCTGACCTTAGTGCTCAAAGCAAGTTAAACTTTGACAACACGTTTGCGTTTACAGACTTCCATCTTGAGATGGATCCTTACCGTTACGAGTTCTCAGACATCGACAATCATCCCACCGAGCGCGGCCTGCGTCAGGACAATGACTTCTTCACCCTCTTTGAGTTTTCTGCTAAATGGGATCCGATCCCAACCATGTTGACCCAGAACCACACTAAAATTATCAAGGGTTTCTTCGGGCAAACTACCGGATTTAAAACACAATTAATCAAACCTGATGTGGTCGTGATGGGTGAAAATAAAGAGATCAAGGAAGCAAAATATATTCACGGAGTATTGGGCAAAGGTTTCTGGACTTTTTACGGCGGCCATGATCCTGAAGATTATCAACATCAGGTTGGAGAAGAACCTACAGACCTTAATCTTCACCCCAATTCGCCAGGCTATCGTTTGATCCTCAATAACGTGTTGTTTCCTGCCGCAAAGAAAAAGAAGCAGAAGACATAGGTGATCAAGAGCGTTGCAAAATTCTCGTGATTATAACGACAGCCCGTTATTGAATTCGAGATTTCAAATCCACCATTATAAAACAAAAGAAAGAACAATGAACCTCACGGTCTCAGATGGATTCCCTTATTACATTTCCCTGGTTGAGGAAGCTGATGTCAAACTTGCCTTTCATAGTAGCAAAAATTTCGCACTCCTGTCGACCATCACAAATGATAAAGCAAATTATCGATACGCTCCGGGCAAGTGGAGTATCAAACAAATCATCGGCATGTCACGGATCATGAGCGCATCATGACGTACAGAGTACTGCGGTTCAGCCGGAAGGATCCAACTGCACTGCCTGGTTACGATCAGGATTTGATGGTTAACAACAGCAGATTTGACCAGATTGAATTCGACGACCTATTGGAAGATTTGAGAAACGTGAGAAGGGCGTCAGTAAGCCTTATCAATCTATTATCTCCTGAACAACTTCAACTCAAGGGGAAGGCCTGGAAGTTTGAACTTACCGTTGAAGATTTCCTGAAAGCTACCATCGGTCATGAGTATCATCACATGAAGATATTGAAGGAGAGATACCTGAATCACTAAGCATTCTCTCGGAAAATGATTTTATTCCTTCCTCCTAATGCATGCGGTCGCCCCTCATTTCCATGCCTTTCACAATCTCTGCTTCCTGCTCTAACAGTTCCCGCCATCGCGCCATAACAATATCTTCATCAATATATTCCTTTGCGAGCCTGATGAATGTTTTGTAATGACCTGCTTCCGAAATCATCAGTTCATGATAAAATTCGGAAAGCTCTGCATCATGAATGTTCTTCCACAAGATTTTAAAACGTTCACAACTGCGCGCCTCAATGAGTGCATTCATCAAAAGTTTTTCCATAAGTTGCTGCTCACGACTTCCCCCTTTACGCAGCACCCTATTCAGGGCTTCAACATATTCGTCGCGCCTGGGTGCGCCAAGTTCATAACCTCTTTTTCTTAACTCACCGACAACACGTTCAAAATGACTCCATTCTTCCGCGACAACCGGCGACAAAACATCGATAAGTTTCTGTTTGTCGTGATATTGAACAATAAGAGTAATGCATGACGACGCAGCCTTTTGTTCACAATAGGCATGGTCAACAAGAATATCCTCAATATTTTTTTCTGCGATATTGACCCATCTCGGATCTGTCGGCAGTTCCAACCCAAGCGTAAACTTATCCTTTGCCTCCATGTCGAATTACACCTTAACTGATTTGGTCAATAAAGATAATCCTTTTTTAGCGGCGCGAGCTTATCCGAAAACATTGGAATCTTTCTTAATAGAGCCATTAACCAAAGCAATAAAATAAATCCAGCGGATATCCAGGCTAACACGTCTCCCACATGAGAGTAAAGTGTAACAATTCTTCGAACTGGAACATAAGCGGTCAATATCCGCTCCCCTTTGCCATAAAAATCATGCGAAGCAAGAATCCGTCCGTCGGGATCGGTAGCAACTGAAGTCGCTCCGCTTACCA
>DASUGQ010000197.1:0-3377 GCA_036273935.1 Cyclobacteriaceae bacterium
AAAATGGGCGCTGAAGGGAGGGCTACAATTTCTTTTTACCGAATACACCACCGACTCTGACGTTCAGCAATTCCCGGAGCCGAATGATCGCTTCAGAAATAAATCATTATTGTTCACAGCGGGTGTCGCTCTAAAATTGTAGACTATGAAAAATCTGATTGTAATTTTCTCATTCCTATTATTAGTTTCATGCAGTAATGACGAGGACAATACACCTACTGCGCCCATCGATGATGACTTTGAGCCGACCGAGGCGACATTGCTCAAAGAGGGCGAGATGGTTGGTGTGGGCCATACTGTGAGTGGAACAGCCAAAGTATATGATGAAGCTGGAAAGAAGACAGTTGTGCTTGATCCATTCTCGGCGCAGAACGGCCCGGACTTAAAAGTTTATTTAAGTAAAGACGAAAACGCCACCGAATATATCAACCTCGGTCCGTTAAAATCAACGATGGGCAAGCAATCATATGATGTAACCGGCATGCCCGACATCAATGATTATAAATTTGTCATTATTTGGTGTCAGCAGTTTTCTGTCTTATTTGGGAAAGCTGAACTAAAATGAGGTTGGATCGTTGGGTTGCCTTATTCGCACTTGCTTCAGGCATTTTCAATTTTTCGATTGCACAAGCGCCGCTCGTGCCATCTGATGCCGATTCTCATATAACGTTCATCATCAAAAACTTCGGCGTCACCGTCGATGGATCGTTCAGTGGTTTGCAAGGTGAAATTATATTTGACCCTGCTATTCCAGGCGACTCGCATTTTGATATAACGGTAGATGCGAATACCATTGACACTGGCATTGGTTTAAGGGACAATCATCTGAAAAAGGAAGAATACCTTAACGTAAAACAATTTCCCCAAATCAGGTTCGAATCCAAAAAGGTTGCTCCCACTGCGAAACTCAATACATTCGTGATGACGGGAAATCTTAGCATAAAAAACATTTCCCGGGAAATCTCTTTTCCTTTTACCTATTCGATCGGCGGCATATTTAACGGAGAGTTCCAGATCAACAGAAGAGACTACGATGTCGGAGGGAACAGTATCAGTTTGTCTGATTATCTTACGGTACACCTGAATGTAAAGGCGATAGAGTGACAAATCCATAGCCTAAGAATTGTCGCTACCAAACAACTGTACGAATCGGATATGGATTCATAGGAAGCATATGGGTGAACTCATTGGAAATATCTATACTTGAGGATGAGTATTTCAAAAGAGGTTACAGCCCCTGCGTTTAAATTGAACGATGTCTTTGGCAGGGTCGTAGATCTGAATGATTACAAAGACAAAAAAGTTTTGATCGGATTTTTCCGGCATGCGGGATGCCCATTTTGCAATCTGAGGGTACACACGTTAACAAAGGTGCATGATGATCTGAAATCACAGGGACTTGAAATGATCTTCTTCTTTGAATCAAAGGAGCACGTCATTTTAAGAAGCAGCTTTCACAAGGGCGTTTCTCCTATTCCAATTATTTCAGATCCCTCCAAGACCTGGTATAAAACCTATGGCCTGGAGGATTCCTTCGTTAAGTCATCGATCAGTCACCTGACGTCTTTCGTTCAGACGGTGATCAAAGCTAAATCGACCGGTGTACCCGTGCATATGATGGCTGATGGAGAATCGTTCAGCACACTACCTGCTGAATTCTTGTTAGATAAAGATCTGGTGATAAAGAAACTTCACTATTCACAAGGACTGAACGACCGGATGGATGTCCGGGAAATTATGGCTTTCGCGAATGGTAAAACTGAACTTTAATTTTTTGCAGGGTCACTGTAAACTCTTACCATAAAAACATAATCTCTCCACTTACTCAGTTTTTGGGTTTTGGCGAGATCCTTCAACGCATTTTGTCTGGGCAATGTTAAAGCCCCTAGAACCGAATCCGGAATTTCAGTTATGGTCTTGAGTAATACAGACGATTTTGTAGCGAAAGCAGTACCGGATGTCTCTGTCTGCAGTCCGCTGATTATCCCTACTACATCGCCCTTTGAATTGAACAGCGGTCCTCCGCTGTTGCCAGGGTTGACAGGAACAGATATTTGGTAGGCGCTGGAATCCTGCTTGTATCCCGTAGCTGCGCTGATTGATCCTTCCCCAAAAACAATATCTTCCCGTGGAAAACCAAGCGTAAAAACATCCTCTCCGAGGTTCGCTTCTTTATCACTGATCAGGTATGGCAGCGACGTAAGGACTTTAAACTTATCCGAGGGTATCCTCAAAATTGACACATCCTTGTCCACATCACTGAAAAGAACATCTACCTTCATACTGCCAAACCTGGCATTCTCAACATATATCGAATCTGCATTCTTAATAACATGATGGCTCGTGGCGAGGTAGCCATTTGGTGAAATCAAAAAGCCGGTGCCCATATAGTTTGCCGGAACGGGTGTTGCCTTTCCCTTTGACTCAGCAATATCAGCCATTATGATATTTTGTGACTTCTTAATTTGCTCAACTTTTCGGCCGAGTTCCTTGTAGTATGCAGTCTGTTTTGTCTCGAGTGATTGTGCAATGTACAACGTGGTAAAAGTACTGATCAACGCGACTGATGCCGCCACTGCTGCGAGGGGCCAATACCTGTTCCATGCGCTGGGTCTTTTCTCCATCACAACTGCTGGCATCACGGAAGGAGAAACGTCCCGGGAAGATTCATTGTGAATACCGGAAAGCACTCTTTTCAGTGCGGTGCGCTTGTTAAAAAACTTCAATGCATCCAGCAAGCGCTGATGTTCAGTGGCCTTTTCGCGCAACGCGGGGTCAACATTGAGGATGGCATCCAGTTCAGCGCGCTCGTCCTCATTCAAACGGCCCTGCGCAAGCTGATCTAATTTCTCAAATAATTCTTTATCACTCATGACTCCTCCTCATTATAATCGGAAAAAAAAATTTTCTTCAATCGCTGAAGGCACTTGTACTTTTGGTTCTTAGCATTATCGGTATTGGTATAGCCAAACTTGTCGCGAATATGTTCCATGCTTTGATCGCGGAAATAAAAATCCTCAATGATGCTCCGGCAAGGCTCCCCCAGCGACTCGAGCGCTTTTGACATTTGTCTGAATGTCTCTTCCTTTTTTTCAAGGTCAATCATTTCTGCATCGATCTCGAGGAATGTTTCAGATTCTTCAATCCTTCCTGTGTATCGTTTCTTCTCAGCCAATCGCTTCAACCAAAGTCTTTTTGAAACAGCGAAGAGATAAGTTTTAACTTTACAGGTAAGAACAAAATCCGGCTGCTGTACCTTTTCATAAAAAGCGATCACTGCATCCTGATAAATGTCCTTGCCTTCCTGTTCTGTTCCACTGTTGGAACAAACCATGTTCAGGATCATCGGATAGTGCGACTTATAAAGTTCCCGGAGC
>DASUGQ010000198.1:0-13740 GCA_036273935.1 Cyclobacteriaceae bacterium
AAAAATGATGGCGCCTGTCAATAACGCGTCCATCCGCACGTCATTATTGGCCAGGAAAAAACCATAAGCTGTTGCCAATATGAGGCTGCCCAGTGCTCCAACTCTCTTTGAATAAATTCGCGCGCCAAGTCTATAAGTAGAGTACAAGGCAAGAATTGAAAAAAGAAATGAAGGGAATTTGAATGCGAATGAATTAACTCCAAAGATTTTATACGACAGTGCACTTAACCAGAATAAAAGATGAGGTTTGTCCAGGTAGTCTTTTCCCCGGTCGATCAGCGAAATAAAGTCGCCGGACTCGTACATATGGAGCGCAATGTTGGCGTGATGCGCTGAGTCGTTGTTCATGAGCGGGATAAATAAGCCACCCACATAAGCGGCGCCAATGATGCCCAGCATTAACAAGTTTGTCTGATGGGCGAGTACGCTCCTCGTCTTTATTGATCGCGGTTTTTTCAGAGAACCCCTGGCGGATGAAATGATTACTGGGCGTATCAAAATGAAAAGTTGTCAGGATATAATAACCTTGGTTGGTATCATTAGGTTTCCGACTGAAGGGGATTGAAGATTGTGCAAACGAATAAATTTTTTACCTGACAGAACCAAGACCAGGATCGGTGTCTTTGGACCCTATCCTCAACCGCTGATTCATCCACTTCGGTTTATTTATCTGCTCTGACCCATTAAAAATCAAAACTCCAACCACCATTCCGATGATTGCCCCTCCCGCCAGGTCCGTAAAAAAGTGCTGAAGCAGATACACTCGTGAAATGGCAACCGTAAATGCGAGCGCCGCCAGAATTAATGTTACATATTTATTTCGGTAGCAAAGTGCGAGAAAAACAGTCAAACCAAAAATGGTGACAGTGTGACCAGACGGAAAAGACATTACTTTGTGGACTTCAACCCCGGGAACAAAATGCAAGAGCGATTGATCAATAATCTGTGCTGGTCTCAGCACACCTGGAAATAAAACCCGCTTGCAAATTGATACGATGGCGCCCTGAATTATTCCATTCACAGCCAAAGCCATCGACAGGTAAATATTCCGGAAAACCAACAGGATCACAAATGGAACCAGGATCAAACCATTTCCAAGATTGGTTATATACACAAAAAATAAATCCAGGAAATGTGTATGCATACCATTAATCCCTGCGACGGCCTCTTCCGGTGAAAAGACAATGCTCACCAGCAAAAATACAAGTATGAGGAGCGTGAATGTCGTCTGAACAAAAGCAAGATTTGAATCTGAAAACATAGGTAACATGATGTTTCAAAAATAATCCTGCGATTAGAATCAAACGTTAATAACAGATCAACGTGTCTTTAACAATGGAGGTGAATTCTGTTGCTTCGAAAGGAAGAGAAAACATTTCGATTACAGTGAGGTAACAAAACCAGGTTGCCTCCGGCGCGCATACCAGGCAACTGCATTTAGAAAATCTATCTGATGGTCCCTTCTCCACCGACGATGCCTTTTATTGGACGTTCCACTCAACTCCAATGTTAAAATAATGTTAAGTTAATGTTAAGTTAGAAGCAACAAAGTCCATAAATTGCGGACTGGATTAAATCTACCAAACCTTGAAATTGAAGTTTTTACCCGGTTGCTGGGCAATCTTACTGTGTATTTGCGACGCGACCGCTCAACCCGCTGGCCGGGAAATTGTCACCCAACCTGTCGAATGGTTCTCTCTCACCTCCACTATCCCTGTCACCAAAGGGATAAAAGCCATTGTCGAAGGGCAGTTCAGGTACGCCAGGGGATTCGAGCCGATGCAATACCAGGCACGAACGGCCCTTGAAATAAAACTAAACGATCATTTCTCAATCATACCGCTGGGATATGTCTACACCTGGAATTTTAAATACGGAGATCAGCCCGCCATATTCGAAAACAATGAACATCGCATTTGGGAGCAGGTGTCGTACAAACACTCGATCGGAAGATTCAAACTCGATCATCGTCTGCGGATCGAGCAACGCTTCATACAATTTCACTCCATGGGCGATGATGGGGAAGTTGTGAATGACGGTTACGTCATCAACCAAAACCGGTTCAGGTATCGGTTTAATGGTAAGGTCCCGATAAAGAAGACTGAGATAGAATCAAACACATATTTTGCCTGCTTCTATGACGAGGTTTTCTTCAGCACCGGCGAAATGGTGACTTTCGACGAACCCGATCAAAACAGAATTTTCGGGGGGATCGGATACCAGTTGGATAAATTCTCGTACCAGGCCGGCTTGTTCTATCAAATGCTTATAAAAGCGAATGGTTTAAAACAAGAAAATAATGTCGGGGTACAAATTCAATTCTACTATAATTTTTAATCGTCGTCCCTTCGACCACATCCTGGCTGGAAATAATAACACGTGTAGACTAGTGCCTGACGTACTCCGGAGGAATCTTAGCCGCTTGCCTGGCCAATAACTTCCAAACGCCTTCCTGTTTTTGCCACACCATGAGAATGATAATATCAATTTTACCAGCTGTGTTTTGATTGAATGAATCTCCCAGCAAGCGATGCCGAACAATGGCAGCGTCGCCGGCAATCTTTATCGTTTGATCTTCCAAAGTCATGGCTGTAAAAACAGAATGGCCCTCAACGAATTCATTTACAAAGGCAGCTTTATCTTCAATCATGCCACTGGAATGTCCATAGCTAAGTTCTTCCGCTGCGAGACTTTCCAGCACAGCTTTGTCGGGCTTGATCATTACCTGGCGAAGTTTTTCAACCTGTGCAGCTACTTCTATTTCATCTGCTGTTTGCGCTTCACAAACAGAAACACACGACAAGAACATACAAATCCATCTAATCATATGATTACCTTAATTACTCATTTTCAATCTGAAGTACTGTAAAAGTCTCTTCAATAATAATAACGAAACAATAAAAAGCATGGGAGCAGTGGCGACTCCCGGTGTATATGAGCCTTTCATTAAAGACCAAATGGGATGACCGATACCGTTCATGATCTCAATGGCCACCCAAACGAAAAGTATCAGGGGTGCCCATATATAGTTTCCACGAAACGCGAGAAGCCAATACAGCATTCCAAAAATAAAGAGTCCAATGTTGATTATCAGAAAGCCCACTTCATGATTTTCTGATACCAGTCCCGTCAGGAAACTCGCCGGCGGAAATACTTCCCATAGTTTACCAACGTACTCTTCAATGGAGTGAGCGCCCTGAATTAAAACAAGGATCAGAAAAATTGACTTGACCTGACTTTCCATTTGAGTCGCCAAACTCAGACCTAGCTGGTTGATTTCACAGACTTAAAGTTTCATTTCCCATCCCTTTTCATATTCCCTGGCCCACAACTCATCCATAATTTTTTTATCGCTAATGCGCCCAGTGGAATCAACGGCTAATGCTTTTCCGGAGCGATAGGCAATGTTCCCTAGCTGCGGCAGCAAAGTAGATTTGAATCCTTCTGCGATAGGGGAATGAAGTTTGTCCTTTTCCCGGATTGTGTTTACAAAATTGATGAGGTGAAGGCTGTCCAGTTTTTCTCCCATACCCGTCGTGTTAGTTGTTTCCTCCGTGTCGAGAGGACTCTTCATCTCTTTTACTAGCTTATTCTCCATATCATAAATTCTATAACTGTCACCACCCGGAATGACCAGGGTACCCTGCTCGCCATAGAAGATCACGCCTCTGCCAGCACCTTCCTGCCTGAAACCATTACAACTTCTTCCCTCCCAGGAAATTGCCGTATTGTTTGAAAATTCATAGGAGATCGTTTGTGTATCGGGTGTTTGCCAATCATCCTTGTAGTGAAACCGTCCGCCCCCGGAAACGACTTTCGTAGGATATTCAACACCAAGACCCCACCGCATCACATCAAGCTCATGGGTACCGTTATTCAGCGCTTCGCCAGTTCCCCAGTGCCAGAACCAGTGCCAGTTATAATGGATGAGATTGTCCCTATATGCTTTTCTCGGAGCCGGACCTTGCCAGAGATCAAAATCAAGTGTTGAAGGAACAGCCACTTCATTTCCAATACCAATGCTCTTTCTTGAATTCGCATACCACCCTTGTGCATAATAGGGTCTCCCGATGGCTCCTTCCTTTAATGATTGAATGGCTTCCTGAACTCCTGGCCACGATCTGCGTTGATTGCCCATCTGAATTAACTTGCCATATTTCGCTGCGGCCTTTACTAAAATTTCTCCTTCAGCCGGATTGTGGGAACACGGCTTTTCAACATATACATGTTTGCCTGCTTTTACGCCCATCAGTGCAGCAGGTGCGTGCCAATGGTCAGGGGCCGCAACAGCAATGGCGTCGAGGTCTTTTTCTTCGAGCAGCTTACGAACATCTTTAAATCCTTTTGGTTTCTTACCCGTCAGCGATTCGACCGCGGCAATAGTTTTTTGCAAAACATTTTCATCCACCTCACAGATATATCCCACTTCAACATCAGGTAAGGCAGAAAAAAGAGTGGCCAGATATCCTCCGCGGCCATTGGTACCCATTATGCCGATGATCACCTTATTATTTGGTGCTCCGTTAAAAGCGTTCACATAGGGTGAAGCGAAGACCGCTGATCCGGCCAAAGCGGATTTGATTATAAAGTCTCTTCTTTCCATAATTGTTTATGTTGCAGTTAGTATTTATTACGTGAGATGAATCTACACTATTTTTATCTCAATTTCATGACCGCGTATATATGCGGTAATCGCCGCGACCCGCCAATCGAAGTTCCTTTGATTAAAGGCAGAATATTTTAGTCAGGATCGATCAGGAAATAATTTTTGGCAATTTGCATTGGCCTGAACGTATAGCGCTTCTTGACGTGGTGCCCACCCGTTCGTTTCAAAATATCCGTTAATGTTTTCAACACCTTGATGATGTGATCACCTTTGTTAATCATCACACACTCCGCCATCGCTGCATGTGAGGCATCGGTAATTTCAGAGCGTGTTGCAATTCCTGATTTATTCATGGTTTCCAGCACCTGTGTCGCCCAGATAACGGGCGCATGTGCGGCTTCACAAATCCAGGAAATTTCCTCCTGGATTTCACTCATCCTTTCAAAACCTATTTCCACAGCGAGATCACCTCTCGCGATCATTACACCGAAAACTTCGTCCATCATTCCCTGAATCAAAAGTGACGGAAGATTCTTCACGGCCTGTGGCGTTTCGATCTTTATGATCATATGTGGTTTCGTTGAATGGGATCCCAGCATCTTTTGCAACTCCATCACACCCTCAGCTTCACGGACAAAAGAATAGCCAACCAAATCTGCATGTTCGCAGATGAAGGGAAGCAGCGACCGGTCGCGCTCCGTAAGTGCGGGCAGATCAAGTTCACTGTCGGGAAAGTTTATTCCCTTGCCCGTTTTTATTTGTGGTTTCTTTCCGGATATGCGCACGATCCTTAATGCCGCGATGCCATTCGCATTGGATTGAACAATTGTTTCAATGATACCGTCATCAAATAACACGCGCTCACCGGGCTTTAATTGTCTTATAATATTCGGTTCGCTGCAACTGATCACCACAGCCGATGGATCGTAATCCGAATCCTTTTCCGCAAGCATCAACTCCTGCCCTTCCATTAATGAAGCCTTGCCCACGCGCCTCCCCCTTCCTAAAAGGCCCGTTCTAAGTTTCGGCCCTCCGAGATCCATATAGATCTTACATGGAATTCTTGTCCTTTTGCTTGCCTCGTGAACCAGATCAATCATATCCCTCCACGTTTCTTCATCATCATGCGCACAGTTGATGCGGGCTATATTCATTCCGGCGTCCAGTAATTTTTTTATCAATTGAAAGTTGTCGGCGAATTCCGAATCGAATGTTACCATTAAATAAGGTATAGAGGGATCATTCTTTTCACCAAAAAGTTGAGTAGACCGATGGCGGATGAGTGTGCTGCCCGTTAAATAATCGCAGGCAGAAAGCTCACTGGTCTCAATTTCTCGTCCCAGTCGCTGAAGTATTGCCTGCAGCTGACGAAGGATATGAGACTCGCTGCTCGCCAATGACGAGAGGCCGGCGATGTGCAAATGGTCCTGCAGGTTCCGGATGTCGTCACTCCGTAAAGTGAGGTAACGAATTAAATTTTCGGCACTTAATTTTTGGGCGGGATGCAACGCGGCTATGGTCGGTCTTTGCAGATCAACCGCCTGATTCATTTTTTCCTGTATAGCCTCCAATTCGCGCTGCAAAAACTTCAAGTCAGGAGAATTGGCAGTACGCACTTCGGTAATCATATCGCTCCGTTAGTCAAGCCTGAATATCCATTTAATCCACTTCACTTAACTTGATTTGGCAAAGATTGAATAATGATTTTTGTCATGTTATGAGAAATGTCTGCAAACCTTTTAGCCGGATTTTATCACGCGAGAAATTCTTACCAGAACGTCAGCGCGCCACGCTCGTAAGGACGATCCGAAACTTTACATAAAATGCTTCCGTATATTGTGGTTGAATCGAATCGTTTATGAGAATCGCTATTAACGGAATGGGTAGAATTGGAAGATTATTGTTCAAGTTGCTCTCCGAAAAAAAAGAATTTGAAATTGTTGCCGTTAACGAACTGATGAGTGCTGAGAACCTGCATTACCTCATCAGGTATGATTCCATTTCCGGGGCCTACCACCAAGAAATAACGTTGAAGGATGAGGTATTAAGTATTCCGGGCAACAGTATTCAGGTACTCCATATAGAAGATCCGGAGCAATTGCCCTGGAAAGAGATGAACATTGATCTCGTAGTAGAGTGTACGGGACGATTCACCACCTATGCCCTCACCGAAAAACACATCAAGGCAGGCGCTAAGAAAGTTTTGCTGTCCACTACCGGGTCCGAAGAAATTCCACTCGTCATCCGGGGACTAAATGATGATATTCTTTCCATGCCCCAAGCCATTTTGTGTTCCGGAGGTTGCATGACCAATTGTTCCTCTTCGATTATATCACCATTGTTAAGAGCATACGGAATTCATTCCATACATATCAACGTGCTTCATGCCTACACGTCGCGACAGTCACTGGTGGATGGCGCCAACAAAAACTTTCGGAGGGGCAGGGCGTCAAGCACTTCGATCATTCCCGTCGAAATTGACCTGGCTGAAACACTCGAACGCCTGTTTCCTGAAACATCCGGAAAGATCACCGCTACCTCCACGCGTGTTCCCGTTCTCTGCGGGGCGTTAGCCGACTTTTCGATTGTCCTTGATAAGAAAGTCCATACTGATGAAATAAACGAACTGTATCACAATGCTGCAGGGCAGTCGCTAAAAAATATTCTTGACTACACGAACGATCCGATCGTATCCGCCGATATTATTGGAAATCCGCACTCGGCAATATTTGATGCTACGTTAACAAAGACGCTAAAAAACCATATTAAAATAGGTGCATGGTTTGATAATGAGTTTGGGTATACCAATCGTTTGGCCGAGATCGTCGGAGTTTTGTAAAATGAAGTGTGGCCATTACAAAGTTGTTTCACAGAAAATGCAGGGTCTCCATACAAAGACCCTGCTTATATTATATTGTATCGCCCCGTTGTTGAAAGCGATCAGCTGTTCCGCTTAATTAACGTCGACTATTTCGATACTTGGTAATGATCACAATCCAAACTTACCAGTGTCGACCCATTCGGCTTTGAGCAGCGACCACCAATCAACCGCCTGGCTCTTGAGCACATATTCATAAGGCAACCAACCATAGCCATTGTTCCCCCAATTTGTTCCCCACGAATTGCGGATCAGGAAGGCTCCCTTGGTTGTCTTGTTATTATTACGGTTAGTTATTAAAAGCTGATCATCATAACCGGCGGCGACAACGGCATGGCCACCAATTACCGTTTCTCCTGGTGATGGATACGGAATCTTGCCGTTCACATTGGCCTGATTCAACGAGGAGTAACAGGTAAAACCAAACATGGCCGGTACGCCCGCCGCAATCCAGGCTTTAATTCTATTAAGCAAATCTGTTTGTGTCATGCCTGGCAAGTCGTGCCGGAAATAACTGATAGCCTGATAATTTTGCGCAAACGAATAACAGAACGCTGTTGGCTCCGTGTCATAGGTGTTGATCCTGTAGGGCCAGTATTTTTCGGGACAGACGCCAAAGACTGTAAGCGCTTCCATAGTTGTACGTAAGTAAGCACCGGTGTCGCCAGTCCAGTTCAGCAAGTTGCGTGTTGCTTTGTATAAAAATAATCTTGACGCATCAAGGTGATGACCAAAGGCGCGCCGTTCGAAGTACTCAACAATACCAACTCCTGCATTTGCCGTGCACGAACCCAGAGAACTTTGATCTTCGACCGGGGAGAACCACGCAACCAAATTAACGCTTGCAGGAAGGGTAGCCGGCGCTTTCAATACATTTAACTCATCTGCCATTTTTTTGACCGACCGCTTAACGCCCTTTGATATCCTGTTCTTGCTTACGTCGTCAAGTTCAGTATTGATATTGTAATCTCTGAAGTCGGGCATATCACGAAGCCACCCCATTCCCTTTTGTTCGGAGAAGATCGATTCGATAACCTCTGCGCTGGTGCTTTCGGGTTGTTCGGCATGAGCGCGTTTTAAAAAATCACCGTCACCAATCTTGAATCTCGCCATGATGTTTTGTTCTTCTAAAACATCATCTAAACTCAGCATTTCTTCATTTTTTTGCTTTGACATAACTTTAAAAATTCTATTGCCTACTCTTCTTTGGATTTTCGGCTTACTCCATTTTATTAATGATCAGACATTGACTTGTCATTCCTTCTATTGATAAAAGAGAAAGGACTGCAAAGAAGCCTTTCCAGACCCGGTCGGTTAGCCATACGTATTATGATGAATGATGCGGGATTATCCCATCCTCAAAAAGAAGTGTCCTGTTGGTAAAGTGAATTGAGTAGCATAACAACTTCAAGTCTAAGTGTACAACGTTTGAAAGTTTAGGGTCCCTTCAATTGACGTCACCTTGTTCGCGTCACCAGCATCCCGATGGAATTTGAATTAATCTCAAGGGGATTATTTCTGAATAAAAAGAATGATGGGATGAAGTAACTACTTTAGTTACCAATTGTCAATCCCAGAATGCGGGAATTGTTCATCATGGTTGTTACAACACAATTGCAATTCGTTGATTTAATTTTTTCAGGACAATCGCATTGAGCCAAATATCTATCTGACATAAATCATCTGACGTATTGACCTTTCGCATCTTGTGAACATTCTGTTCGATCTACCTTCCTGTATGAATTTTTAAAGCCATGGATTTTCGCATCCTGTAGCCATTTCTTATCGAATGGAGTGCACGTATTCCATGATTCAACACTATAAATCTTTCAAAAAATGAAACGTAAGAACGCCCTGATCAGTACCGAAGGCAACTCTGCAGTTGCGAACATTGCCTATGCATTTAGCGAAGTAGCTGCGATTTACCCAATTACACCATCTTCTGACATGGGTGAAAAAGCGGACGCATGGTCAGCCGCTGGCCGCAAGAATATTTTTGGGGAAACCGTTGATGTCATCCAAATGCAATCAGAAGCCGGCGCTGCAGGTGCAATACACGGCGCACTGACGGGAGGTTCCCTCGCTACAACGTTCACTGCCTCGCAAGGGCTTATGCTGATGGTGCCGAACATGTTCAAGATCGCGGGTGAAATGCTCCCCACGGTATTCCATGTTTCTGCGCGGTCACTCGCCTGCCAAGCGTTGTCTATTTTTGGAGATCACAGTGATGTTATGGCCGCCCGCGGCACTGGTTTCGCATTCCTGTCATCTGGAAATGTGCAGGAAGCCCAGGACATGGCGGTGATTGCACACCTAGCCACTTTAGAATCAAAGATCCCATTTGTCCACTTCTTTGACGGGTTCCGTACCAGCCATTCTATTCAGAAAATTGATGAAATTTCATATGATACACTCAAGGGAATGCTGGAAATGAAATATGTAGAGGCGTTTCGAAAAGGTGCATTAAAGCCGGATGATCCTTATTGCAAAGTCGGTGCTCAAAATCCTGACGTCTATTTCCAGGGTCGCGAAACGGTCAATCAATATTATGATCGATGCCCGGCCATTGTGCAGAAGTATATGGATCTGTTCGCCAAAACGACCGGAAGAAAATATAGTCTTTTTGAATACGTCGGCGACCCCAAGGCTGAAAGCATCATTGTGTCAATGGGCTCATCCATTCATACCATTGAAGAGACCGTCAACTACCTCGTCGCCAAAGGACAAAAGGTGGGTGCACTCAAAGTGCGTCTCTACAGACCGTACTCTGTTGCTGACATGGTCGCACTAGTTCCAAAGACCGTAAAACGAATTGCTGTATTGGACAGGACCAAAGAACCCGGCGCAATCGGCGAACCCCTTTATCTTGATGTCGTGGCCGCGCTTCGCGAACGTTCTGATATAAAGATCATCGGCGGTCGTTATGGGTTATCATCAAAAGAATTTACACCGAGCATGGTGAAGGCCGTGTTTGATCACGTCACCAATAACGGATGGCACAATTTCACCGTGGGCATAAACGATGATGTGACGAACCTTTCAATTCCCGTAAAGGAAGAAATTGATACCGAGCAGGAAGGAATTGTTCGTTGTAAATTCTGGGGCTATGGTTCCGACGGCACAGTTTCGGCAAACAAGAACTCTATTAAAATCATTGGCGATAGTACTGATTTGTATGTACAAGGTTATTTCCAATATGATTCCAATAAGTCCGGCGGCTTCACGGTGTCACACCTTCGCTTCGGCAAGAAACCGATTCAGTCTGAATATCTTTTGAATAAAGTTGATTTTGTCGCCTTGCACCGGCCGCAATACATCGGGCGTTACGACATCCTGGAAGGCATTACCGAAGGAGGAACATTCCTCATCAACTCAAGTCAAAAACCGGAAAACATCTACAGGCTTTTGACAAAAGATATGCAGGAGACCATTGTGAACAAGAAGCTCAAGGTATACGCCATTGATGCAGCAAAGATTGCCAAATCGGTCGGGCTGGGTAGCAAAATCAATTCCGTCATGCAAACTGCATTCTTCAAACTGGCAGGTGTCGTTCCGGAAGCGGAAGCAATCAGCATGATGAAGGAATATGTTGAGAAGACTTTCTCTCGCAAGGGCAAAGAAATTGTCGAAATGAATTGGAAGGCGATCGACGAGTCGGCGAATGCAGTTGTAGAAGTGCCCATGCCATCAACATTCGACAAGTGGGAAGACATTGCACAACTCGTACCCGCCGACGCCGGTGATTTTGCAAACAAGATCATGGATCCCATTCTTCGTCTGAAAGGTGATTCGATCCCGGTCTCACTCATGCCATTGAACGGCGCCATTCCAACGGGAACCAAACGCTTCGAGCGAAAAGGTGTTCCGGGAAACCCCGCCGTGTTTATTGGAAAACTTCCTTTTGTGCAGGAATGCAACATCACAGATCCGTACATTGAATATGCACCGAGTTGCCAGGGCTGCGGCGAAGTTCCTTACCTACACACCGTGACTCAATTATTTGGCGACCGCATGATGATCGCCAACGCAACGGGGTGCTCTTCGATCTATGGCGGCACCTTCCCATCCACACCTTATACAAAGGACAAAAACGGAAGAGGCCCTGCCTGGGCAAACTCCCTCTTTGAAGATAATGCCGAGTATGGGTTCGGCATGCGACTCGCGGTTGATGCTATTCGCAAGCAATTGAAGACAAACGTACAGACATTAATAAAGAGTGACATTTCGGCGGACCTCAAAGAGGCGCTCCAAAAGAGCATCACATTATTCGACGACGTAACACAGAACGCGAAGGATCACGCTGAAGTGGTGAAGAACTTACTTCCCCTTGAAGCAGAGAAGATCAGCGTTGATTTGGAAAAAGTTCTTGACAAGGTAATTGAACTCAAGGATTACTTTGTCGACAAAAGCATCTGGATCATCGGCGGCGATGGCTGGGCGTACGACATCGGGTTTGGAGGCCTGGACCATGTTATGGCAAGTAACAAAAATGTCAACATCCTTGTCGTCGATACAGAAGTGTACTCTAACACCGGAGGACAAGCATCGAAAGCCACACCACGAGGTGCAGTCGCAAAGTTTGCGTCCGATGGGAAGAAGCTTGGGAAGAAGAACCTCGGCCTGATGATGACCACTTATGGAAACGCTTTCGTGGCCTCAGTCAATTACGACATGGACCGCGAAAAGACCGCTCTGGCATTTGTTGAGGCCGAAAAACACAAAGGCCCTTCCATCATTATTGCCTACTCTCCATGCATCGCGCATGGATATGATATGCGCCTGGCCAAGAAGCAATCCGAAAAAGCTGCACGAAGTGGCTACTGGCCTATGTACCGGTTTAACCCTGATCTTCGCAAACAGGGGCTGGAACCTTTCATTTGGGATAATGAAACAGTTGACACATCGTTCAAGGATTTCCTGGAGGAAGAAATCCGTTACAAAACATTGCATTGGACCGATCCGGAAGAAGCTGATCGATTGTTTGAACTGGCCGAGAAAGACAACGCACAACGGCTACACGATTTGAAACATCTCATCGACCAATAACGCAAACTACCATGACAGATCTTAAAACGTACTATGCAGGCATCGAACTTAAGAATCCAATAATTGTCGGAGCCAGTAATTTAGTAACTGCTCCCAACAATCTGATTTTGCTGGAACAGGCAGGCGCTTCTGCCATTGTTTACAAATCCTTGTTCGAAGAACAAATCCAGATTGAATCTTACCAGCTGGAGAACACGATGTCCAAATACAGCCATTGGGATTCGGAACACGAAACCATGTTTCCGCAGGTAGAACATGCCGGCCCTGCCGAACATTTGCTGCAACTGAAGAAGGCGAAGAAAATGCTTTCCATTCCATTGATTGGAAGTCTTAATTGTGTTTCAAAAGATACCTGGGGCGAGTATGCAGTGAAAATGGCAGACACAGGAATTGACGCCCTCGAATTAAATTTCTACGCATCCGAGTTGAACCCTGTTACCCAACCCGAGGTAATCGAGGAAAGCGAAATGGAAACCCTGAATGTTGTAAGGAATGCAATCAAGATCCCGGTTATCGTAAAACTAAGTCCGTTTTACACGAACACGCTTGGTCATGTTGTTGAACTCGACCGGTCGGGCGCTGATGGATTTGTATTGTTCAATCGGTTATTTCAGCCTGACATTGATATTCAAAAAGAAGAACATCACTTCCCATACAATTTCAGCAGCGAGAACGACAACCGGCTCGCGTTGCGTTATGCTGGATTGCTTTACGGAAAAACCAAAGGATCAATTTGCTGTAATACCGGTATTTTCACCGGTGCAGATGTGATCAAAATGTTGCTGGCCGGAGCGGATGCAGTTCAGGTAGTCAGCGCCATTTACAAGAAAGGCATGGATCATATCGGTCATATGATTCACGACCTGGAGACGTGGATGGAGAAGAAAGGCTATGCAAAACTGGATGACTTCCGCGGCAAACTCTCACGTGGCAAACTCATCGATCCCTTTGTATACAAACGGGCTCAATACGTCGATATACTGATGAAGTCGGAGATCTTTATGCAGTATCATCCGAAAGACAGAGACTGGGATGATGACAGCTTATGAATTTGAACATTGACTAATACAACTATAAACTATGGCAACAATTGGAATTTTCTTTGGCTCTACAGAAGGTAATACAGAGCGAGTCGTTACAAAAATCCAGGAGCTCTTAGGTGGAAATGGCAATGCTGTGCTGCACAATGTAAACTCAGCAACCGCAGACG
>DASUGQ010000199.1:0-2775 GCA_036273935.1 Cyclobacteriaceae bacterium
CCATTCTCAATTATCATCTGGAGGTCACTGCGACTTAATATTTTCTTTTCATCTGCTGAAGCTCTCGTCTCATCAAGTCGAATTACATACTTATCGGAAACTGACAACCCTTTGATTTCATTCATTCTTTCCTGCGCATAACTTCTCGTCGATTCGTCGTCATTTTTCATGAGTGTGTTCACCCATGAAGGAATATTGGCGGCGTTAATCTTCTCAAGCAACTTGAATGAAAATACGGCCTTTGACGAAGAGGGAGTCGATAGCATTTCCTCAAGTTGAGAAGTCACTTTTGCAAAACCTTTTTCAAGCTTTTCCTGCTGAAGATCTGAACTCTCTAACTTGGCCTTAATTTGTGAGCGATACCCAGCATACATTCGATTTACGACAATGAAATAAATACCCACAAGAATCAGGAGTAAAACCGAGATGTGAATGATCCTAAAAAACGGGATGAACGCAAAAGCAAAAATCAACAGACCGGTAACAAATCTGGCCCCTTCATTCACTATTCCCTCCACCTTGGTTTGAACATTGAAACGAATCCGGTTGTCCAATGGAATAAAGAAAAGTTTAAATACTGGATTTTCGAGTGAGTCCCTTAGCGTCCAATTAAACATCCTGCTAATCGCTACAAAAAGGAAAAAGAAGACAAATCCTGCAGGCGATTCTTGCTTATCAAATCCCATAAAGGTACCCGCGATCAACGAGCCGAGCGAAAATATTCCGACAACTATCGGCAGAATGAATAATGAGACGCGTAAACCATAGTTGCCGATGATCCTGTTGTTCACAAAAGTCTGCATAATCAAACTCAGACCATAAACCGATCCGGTAAAGAAAGCATTGAAGTTTGTCAGTTCCCTTTCCGTTGGGTATTGCTCTCTGACGGTTTCCTGAAAAGCATACTGGTTAAAAACATAGGTAATCATGGAGACCATGAGAAAAGAAGACAGCAGAAGAATAAATGGATTAGCCAGTATTTTTCTAAGACTGGTCTCTTTCCGGATTGTCGGACCAAATTCGCTTGGATCATTTTTAGCGAGCGTAAATCGCGTGGAGATAACAATCATCAAAATGAAACAAGCCAGAATACTCAATGCACAAATCAACAAGTAGTTGGTCGTGTCAGGGATAATTTTTGCGGTAAATGGTATTGAAAAGGTTGCCACAATCGCGGCTATCAATTGACCGGTATCAATCCATCCAATAATTCTTTTTGACTGACGGAAATTAAACAGGCGTCCAAAAACTCCCCAGAAACTCAAAAGCAGTACGGCCGTTATTGGCCCTGACATACAATAAAGGGTAAACAGCAAAGGCATTTCCCATTCGGGATGGCCGCTGTGAAGAAGAACGAAAACCGCAACCGTGAAAATAAAAATTAGGCTGATGCTTATGAGCACCAGCAAACTGAACCTGATCCAATTTTGAAAGGTAGTGAATAGCGAGGTGGTCAATATTCCCAATCCTCCGGCTAGCAAGAATGCCTTGTCCAGGTATTGGCCTAACCGGTTTAGGAAAAGTGAATCAGCAGTAACCTGATACATCGAAATGAATACACCGATGAAGAATCCGGTGCAAAGCATGAGTACGACTTGTCGTTGCTCATCGGTCTTTAATTCCAATGTTCCAGTAATTTTGTCTTCCATTCAAAGCGATGAATGATTTCAAATATACTAAAAATAAAAAACCGGCTGAGCGGCCGGTTTTTGATACGCTGTTTAGCAAGAAAGTTTGTTTATTTATTCAACTTGGTTGAGTCAGCCGGCACGGTCTCCTTTTTGTAGTCTTCGTTTAATCCTTTGATAACTTCCTCGGTGATATCAAGTCCGTTGCCACCAAAAAGAAGATCACTGGTGTCGTCATATTTGAGAACAAGCTGCAAGCCTTTTTCCTGGCCGTATTTCTTTAAGTAATTCGTCACTCGGTCATATAATTCCTTATTGAGCTTGGTCTGCTCATCCATCATTTCTTGTGTCAGACTTTGTTCGTATAGCGCCAGGTTTTGCCTCTTTTTATTCAGATCCTCTTCCACTGCTCTCGCTTGAGATAAGGTGAGATTTCCAACATTACGCTGATAGTCATTAATATCATTCTGCAGGCCTTGAGCGCGGGTACGATATTCCTGATCAAGTTTCTTGGTTCGGTCTTCAAGCTGCTTTTTTTTGACCTCGAGATACTCGTATTTCCTCAAAACCGAATCCGAGACGATGTAGGCTACCTTGAGATCACCTGGCGCTGCGGATGATTCTTCGCCCTCCCGATTCGCCGAACGTTCGCCAAAGTGGAGAAAATATAATACACCTACCGCAATCAGCAGCACGATGTTCAATACCAAGGAAAGATTTTTCATTAAGGTTTAAGGTTTATTAATTGGTGGCAAATATAATTATCCTTCAATGATTTCAAGAACGTAAGATTGGAATTGCGCCTTACAAAGAAGAACCGTGGAAGAGGAATCAGAAATGGGCTTCGAGCAGCATTTTGGACTAAAAACTCTCCCTGCCCATGCAGTAGCGTATGGCTTACACCACACCTACTGTCAAGAGCAGGATAACACATGTGAACGCTATGGCAAAAAGCTTTTTCACTGTGTGGAGAGAACCATAAAGTAAGAGCATAGGTTCGAATTTTCCTAAAGATTTTCTGAAACTTTGTTATGCATGAAAAAATGGCTTTTTTGTGCCAAAATTGCATGTTTGAGGATAATTATAAGCAGCGCGGATTGCGCAATAAACTAGTAAAAAAACTCCGTTTGAAAGGCATTTCTGACGA
>DASUGQ010000200.1:0-10056 GCA_036273935.1 Cyclobacteriaceae bacterium
ACCATGGCGACGGCTATGAGAGCCTGACAAAAGGCAACAAAACCGACTGTCAATTCAATGTGTTCACTGAACCATCCCTGAATAAAATTCCGATAACTCTCTATGAAAGTAAGGTCGGCATACTCCATGTATACTTCGGGACGATTGGCTGCGATCGTTGCATTCGTCCAGCTTGCCCACGTAAACAGGATGAAGAATAACAGCCGCACGAGCCGAACGTTTTTCAACGCAGCCCAAAGCATCACCACGGCTATGACATTCGATATCACATAGCCGATTAAATAGACGTGATTTTCAAATCCCTTCATAATTAGCCACCTCTATTGAATTGCCGCTATTGCATGCCGTCACTCAATCTTGATTTTACGCTTCTTCATCTCTTCCCTCAACTTAACGGGAATGTCGCGGCAGGCACAATGTTTCTTGTGCTCAAGATGCCATTCAATGCGTTGCTCAATTGTGGGGTGATCTGGCATGGGATGCTGTCGATGCCAGGCAGCATTTATTTTCATAAGACTCTATTTGTTTTCTAATGGATTCTCTCGCTCGCTTGTTCCCAGGATCATGGATAGGGTTTTTAGTTTGGGATTGTGATCGGCAATAAGCTTGGCAATGCCTACAAAGGGAACAAACAAGATCATTCCCGACACGCCCCATAATATTCCTCCTGCGAAAATAGCCAACAGCATAACCAACGTATTTACATTGAGTCTGCTGCTCACGGCCAACGGAAAAATAACATTCGCCTCCAGGTACTGCACAAAAGCAAAAATCAAAACTATGCCAACCGGATACCAAATGGAATCGTACGTAATCCATGCCATCGTGATGGGAAGCAGAGACCCGACAATAATTCCGATATAAGGAATGAACGTTAGCACCGAGGCCGTAAATCCGAACAAAATTGCATGGGGAACACCCAGCAACAAAAGTCCTACGCTATTCAGCGACCCTACAATCAAATAGACGAGCGCCGTACCTTTAATAAAATTATGGTAAGCTTTTACGGTGAGGTACATCATCTCCTTTATACTTTCACGGCGTTCATTCGGAAAAAGACGCTCGACAATCTTGAGCCACTTTTCGCGATGGTAAAGGATTAAAACCGAGTACACTGGAGTTAGTATTAACAGGACACCCGAAAAGGCAGAAGCTGTTATGGTTCCTCTGAGGAATCCCATAACATCGCTGCCCGACTGATCAAGTAATTGCGAAAACCAAAGGTTTTGTCGTTCCTGGGAAATACCAAAAGAACTTGTAAGGTACTGACTTACCATCTGAAAAGTTCGGGACAATTTTTCCTGCACATGGGGCCATTCATTCACGAATTTTAACAACTGAGTGATGAGCAAGGCAACAATTGATGCAAACAAAATCAATAAGAATAAAACATTAAGCAGTATTGCCGTTACCCTTCCAATTCCCTTGCTTTCCATCCAGGCACAAAAGGGGTAAATGACAAAGCTGATCAAAACGGCAAAGCTTAGCGGGATGAAAAGGTCTCTCCCAAAATATAGAAGGATTGAACTGAGAGTAATGTATTGGAGCAGCCTGAGTTTGGAATCAGAAGGGGATAATATTTTATTCACATCAAAGGGCTTATGATACAATGTCCTATAACAAAACTATCCCTCTGCAGAGGGAGACCTTCTGACAGGGGTCAGGAGTGACTATGATTTCTATCAGATCAAGCCTGCCTCGCTGATTGTCGCCATCAGTTTAATGATCTTTTTTCCCTCCGACTGAATCTGATCAAGATCAGGTAACGGCTTTGACGTACGTCATACAATCCGAGGAAGCCAACCATTAAGTTCGGGCATTGATGAATTCAACAAACTCTAATAAAAATAATATGAAAAATAACATGTCAAAAGCCGACAGGATTATTCGAGTAATAATCGCTGTTGTATTAGCCGCCATGTATTTCAGTAACCTCATTGCAGAAGGTTGGGGCATTTTGGTAATGGCCGTAAGTACAGTGCTCCTGTTAACTGCCTTTATCAACTTTTGTCCGCTGTACACACTGCTCGGAATAAAAAGGTGGGAGAAAAAATCGCAAACCAAAATTTCCAGTAGTCACTAAAACGTCAGTTAATGGAATCGCATTATTATTCAGTCGATATACGCTGGAACAAAGATCGGCAGGGCATCATGTGTTCACCGGATATTGGAAGAACACTTCCTTCAGAAGGTGGTTGTATTGAAATCGCAACACCTCCCGAATTTCCAAAAGGAATTCCCGGAATCTGGTCACCTGAACACCTGTTTACCGCATCCGTTAGCAGTTGCCTTATGACGACTTTCCTGGCGATAGCAGAAAACTCGAAACTCCCGTTCATCTCCTTTTCGTGTAAATCGAAAGGGAAACTTGAAAAAATAGACGGTAAATTCCTCATGAGCGAAGTGCTTCTTGAACCGCATATCACCATTGCACAGGCAAGTGACCGCGAAAGAACCGAGCGTATCATAAGAAAGTCTGAAGAAGCCTGTCTTATCTCCAATTCAATAAAAGCGAAAGTAGTTTTGTCGCCTGTGATCTCGGTCGCGCAGGAGCGTGAGCAAGTGAGCACCGCGTGAATGCATGACTGCAACGTTCGGAATTCGGCTAAAATCAAAAAATACGAAAATGAAAAAAATACTTTGCCCCACTGATTTTTCCGATGAAGCTGCCAATGCGATGGCCTACGCCGGCAAGCTGGCTTATGCCTCAGGCGCTGAGTTAATTCTTTACAACGTGCGCTCGTTATGGGAACGCGTCGCCCAGGAGGTAATTTTCGGAGCACCTTTAACCTATAAGAAAATATCGGAAGAGCTTGAAGAGCAAAGCCGGGAGATTGCTGAAATATTTAAAATATCCTGTTATGCAGAAGTCGAACCCTCATCCACCAGTCTTGCAGGATCGATCGAGAAGAAGGCCAGGGATTACGATTTAATTGTGATGGGTACGAACGGCTTTGACGACCTCTACCAGTTTTTCACTGGAAGCAACACTTACAGGGTCATTCAAAAAACAAAAATACCGGTACTGGTTGTACCCGTCAACGCCGGCTATAGTGAAATCAAACGGATGGTTTATTCCTTTAACTATCTGAAAGAGCGATCTCTTCCCATGGACCAATTAATTCCCTGGTTGGAAATATTGAAGTCTGAGCTGACGGTCTTACAGGTAATGGAAGAAGCGCATAGTAAAGTTGTAGATGATGAACTGAAGGAACTCCAGGAAATTATCGCTCTTTCCAAAAGCAACGTAAAGTTTTCTTTTGACACAATACGGTCATCCGATATTGCTCAAAGTATTAACACCTACATCCAGCGAAACGAAATTGATGTGCTTGCGCTCTGCACGCTCCATCGAAATTTCATCGAGAATTTCTTTCACAAAAGTGTTATCCGGAACATCAGCGCAGTAGGCAGTTACCCAATATTTATTTTTCATCATTAAGAAAAAATTTAATCCAGTCATGAAAAATCTGCCAGATTGGCTCAGTCTGACTGATGCCTTTCCACAATAAATCTAAAGCAGTAAGTATTGCCAAATGAATGTCTTATTCAAGCCAGCGGAAACGATCGATTCGCCTCCCTGCTTCAGGAATGTCCGTTATTCCCAGGAGAAACTGATATAAATCATTTTTCCCTTTGATGATCCTCAAGAGCTTTGAGGACTAGCCCCAATACTTTTGGTATGAAATAATCATTATCGCCTTATGAAAAAGATATTAGTACCCTGTGATTTTTCGAAACCGGCAATTAATGCCTTTCGATTTGCGTTAGACATCGCAGCCAAGTCAAACGGATCTGTTCACCTGCTTAATGTCGTTGAGTTGCCTGTTCTTCATGATACTGTCCTGATGCCTGTTCTTTCATTTGAAGAGCAATTGCTGAATGAACTTCGCGAAAAAGGAGAAAACGAATTCAGCAAGATCATTACAAAGTATGCTGTAGAGGGTGTTAAAGTGACTTCTGAAGTAGCCTTTGGCATCACCACGAAATCTATTCTGGATCATATTTCAGAGAATGATATTGACATTATTGTTATGGGTTCACATGGTGCCAGCGGCTTCAGGGAACTCATCATTGGTTCCAATGCTGAGAAAATCGTGAGAAGTGCAACGGTTCCCGTCCTCGTCATCAAAGAGTATAGAAAGGACCCCATTAAGAGCATTGTATTCCCGAACACGCTGGAAACTGAGCATCAGGAAGAGTTGGTTATGAAAGTGAAGGCACTCCAGCATTTCTTTGATGCCAAATTGAACATCGTCTGGATTAATACACCTCTGAATTTCACCTCCGACGTTGTCTCCCATGAGCGTCTGACCGCGTTTGCCAAACGATACATGCTCAAGGATTACACAATTAATATTTTTAATCATCCCAACGAAGAGGAAGGGATCATCAAATTTACACAGATGATCAAGGGTGATCTGATTGCCATGGGCACGCATGGGCGTAGAGGTGTCTCTCATCTTATGCTGGGCAGCCTTGCGGAAGATGTCGTAAATCACAGTCAAAGCATCATCTGGACGTATTCATTGAAGAATGAAGCAGTTGAAGCCTGATGAGTGATCTTGTAATGACAGACAGCCGTCCGGTTGTCACGGAGGTTAAATGCTACCATTGCGGCCAATCTTGTGATGAAACGCTATGGGCTGATGAAAGACCATTTTGTTGCTACGGCTGCAAAACGGTTTATGAAATTCTCAGCGCTAATGATCTATGTGAATATTACGCATTGGATAAAAACCCCGGCATTCAGCGTACACAGTTCACTGATGATGAAACCTTCGCCTATCTTGACGAACCCTCTGTCAGAAAGAAAGTAGTTGAGTACGATTCGCAGGACTTTGCGAGGGTGAGATTATACATACCAGCCATTCACTGTGCTTCATGCATCTGGTTACTTGAACACCTGGAAAGAATGAGTGAAGGCATACTTAAATCGGAAGTCAACTTTACCCGAAAAACAGTAACCATTGATTTCAATCCCAAAAAGATCAGGTTGAGCAAAGTGGCATCCATTGCTTCACAACTCGGTTATACTCCACAAATCAATTTAGAAAAAGAAGTTCTCAGGAGACCAGCCAATACATCCATCGTCACGAAGCTGGCCGTAGCTGGTTTCTGTTTTGGAAATGTGATGCTATTCAGTTTTCCTGAGTACCTGGGTATGGATCAACACGACGAAGTGCTGATGCACATTTTCCCATGGTTGAATGTTGCACTTTCAGTTCCGGTTTTTTTCTACAGTGCAAGTGATTACTTCCGGGCAGCATTCAAGAGTGTCCGTCAAAGACAAATCAACATTGATGTTCCTATCGCCCTGGGTCTTTTTGCGCTTTTCATCAGAAGTCTGTTTGATATCATAACAGCTACCGGTCCAGGCTATCTGGATTCTCTGACAGGGTTGGTTTTCTTTTTATTGATTGGCCGATGGTTTCAAAGCAAAACCTATGAAAGCCTGGCCTTCGATCGCGATTTCAAATCCTATTTTCCTCTTGCTGTTTACAAATTAGTGAACAATGAATGGATGCCCGCGGTGATCTATGATTTGCAAGAGGATGACCGCATCAGGATACGGAACATGGAGATCATCCCGGCCGACAGCATATTGACCGATAAAGAAGCATACATCGACTACAGTTTTGTTACAGGTGAAGCCAGACCCCTCAAAGCGTTACAGGGTGACCTTATTTATGCCGGAGGTCGTTTGATCGGTCAACCAGTTGTGCTGGTTGTCGAAAGGAAAACGAACCAAAGTCATTTAACAAGTCTTTGGAATAACGATGCCTTTCGGAAAGAAAGGGAAAGTATTTATAAAAAAATAATTGATCGCGCCGCCCGCATCTTCACATGGTTTGTTGTGGGAATTGCAATGGCTACCGGAATTTACTGGCACCTGGTCAATCCAAAAGAGATGTGGCTAATCGTCACCGCCGTTCTGATAGTAGCGTGTCCCTGTGCATTGGCCCTTGCAGCACCTTTCACGTACGGAAGTATGCTGCGCGTATTTGGTCGCCATCAGCTTTATCTTAAAAATGCTGACGTAATTGAAAGACTGGCTGCTGTCGATACCGTTGTCTTTGACAAGACAGGAACGGTCACGACGGGAAAGACGCCGAAGGTAACATTCGAAGGGACATTGAGCAGGGAGGAATCAGCCTGGGTGAAATTGCTTACGAGTTATTCTACGCATCCGTTGAGTAACTTCATCACAAGATCGATATCGCATGCAGTCACCAGTGAAGTACGCGATTTCAAAGAATACCCCGGAAAAGGGATCGAGGCTAATATCGAAGGAAACCTTATAAGAATCGGGTCAGCTTCGTTTAATGGTGTTGTTCATACGAGTGAACACAATTTCACCAGGGTATTTGTTTCAGTCAACGGATCAGTGAGAGGTCACTATAGCATTGCCACTTCCGTGAGGCAAAATATTAAGAACATGCTGGACCGCTTGGGGAAAAGATGCGCTGCACTGCTTTCAGGCGATAATGAAGCAGACAGAGCCCAAATGTCAGCACTTTTCCATCCATCGGTTCAGCTTATGTTTAATCAAAGTCCTCATGACAAACTCGATTTTGTTCGTCAACTTCAACGCGAAGGAAAAAAGGTGATGATGGTGGGTGACGGGCTAAATGATTCAGGAGCCCTGCAGCAAAGTGATGTAGGAATAGCCGTAACTGATGATACAGGAGTATTTACCCCTGCATGCGACGGGATTCTGCAGGGTGATAAGGTAAGTACGCTGGATAAATTCGTAAAATTGTCAAAGGCATCAACAGTGATTTTAAAAAGCGCATTTGCAATTTCTTTTTTATACAATGCGATTGCGTTGGGTTTTGCTGTGACAGGACATCTAACACCATTGATTGCTGCGATCCTCATGCCGATCAGCAGCATAAGTGTCGTCAGTTTCTCGTCCGTTGCAGTAAATCACACGTCCCGAAAATATTTTGGAATTAAACAGGATTAATAACTATAACGATCAAGTAAGATGAAAACCTACATATCCGCCGACGAGGCACTAAAAAAAATAAAACCTGGTGACAGAGTCTTTATACATGGTGGCGCCGCCACTCCACATTATCTTTTAAAAAAACTGGTTGAGCGCGCACCTGAACTGTGGAACGTTGAACTGGTTAGCATAAGTCAACAAGGCGAAGCAGCATTCACCGATAAAAAATACAAGGATAGTTTCAGGATTAACTCTTTGTTTGTTTCAGCCAATGTGCGCGAAGCCGTGAATGACGGGCGCGGTGATTATGTTCCAATTTTCCTAAGTGAAATACCAAACCTTTTCCGTCGGAAAATTCTTCCGCTCGATGTCGCATTGGTTCAGGTTTCTCCTCCGGATAAACATGGATATTGCTCACTTGGCGTTTCCGTGGATGTTGCTTTGTCGGCAACAAGAACAGCATCCTACGTTATTGCACAGGTAAACCCAAGAATGCCCAGGGTGCTTGGAGATGGAATGGTGAACATAGATGATTTTGACGCCGTTGTTTTCGGCGAGCAGGACCTTCCTGAGGTAGCCGCTAATGCAACCATATCAGAAATATCCATGCGCATCGGACAGCATTGTGCCGAACTTGTTGAAGACGGGGCAACATTACAAACCGGCATCGGTTCAATTCCTGATGCGGTGTTGACAAGCCTCACGAACCACAAGGAACTTGGTTTACACACCGAAATGTTTTCTGATGGCGTAATTCCATTGGTGGAGAAGGGCATCATCACCAACCAGCACAAGAGAAAACACAGGGGAAGATCGGTGACAAGTTTCTTGTTGGGTAGCCGAAAACTTTACGACTTCGTTGACGACAACCCTTCGGTAATTGGCTTGGGGATCGACTATGTAAATGACACTGCCATCATTCGAATGAATCCAAAAGTTACGGCGATCAACAGCGCCATTGAAGTTGATATTACCGGCCAGGTTTGCTCCGATTCGATTGGCACCTATCACTTTTCAGGCGTTGGCGGACAAATGGACTTTATGCGGGGAGCCGCATTGTCAGAAGGCGGCAAGCCTATCATTGCTCTGCCCTCCATGACATCAAAAGGAATATCGCGGATTGTACCCATGCTCAAACCCGGAGCCGGTGTCGTCACTACGCGAGCCCACGCACACTACATTGTTACCGAGTATGGCGTTGCTTACCTGTACGGCAAAAACATGAAGCAACGGGCAAAGGCGCTTATTGACATTGCGCACCCGAATCATCGCGAAGAACTCGAAAAAGAAGCGTTTGAACGTTTCAAGAGTTACGAATTTGAAAGAAGCATTTATTAGCTCCATGGGTAGGCAGATCACAATATTTCTGTGGTCTGCCTACCGTGTGTTTTAATCAAACAAGAATCCGACATTCAATATGACCATCATAATCCTGCTAATTTCAATCAGCCTTATTATTGCTGTTGTATTCCTGGTCATCTTCCTGTGGAGTATGAAAAGCGGTCAGTATGACGATATGTACACCCCTTCAGTCAGGATGTTGTTTGATAATAAAAAGAAGAAAGACACAAGTGCAAATGACAAGGATAGACAACCTCATCAAAAAGTATGATGTCCCGGTACCGCGTTACACAAGTTACCCTACGGTACCTTGCTGGGATACTAAAGGATTTTCCAATTCACAATGGCGGTCGGCTGTAGAAAGGATTTTTGATGAGACCAATGCGACAAAGGGAGTAAGCCTGTACATTCATTTACCTTTTTGCGAAAGTCTTTGCACCTATTGCGCTTGCAATACGAGAATCACGAGGAATCATAGTGTTGAAGGCCCGTACATGAACGCCTTGTTAAGGGAATGGGAGCTTTACCGCTACATCTTCGGGAAACGACCTCTTATCCGCGAACTGCATCTCGGTGGAGGAACACCTACTTTTTTCAGTGCTGAAAACCTGAAAATCCTGATTGGAAAAATTGTTAGTGGCGGAGATCTTTATCCAGGTGCAGAATTCAGCTTTGAAGGTCATCCTAACAACACATCCTTTGATCATCTCAAAACATTATTTGAATGTGGCTTTAGGCGGGTGAGTTATGGAGTCCAGGACCTGGACCCGAAGGTACAGAAAGCGATCAACAGGATACAGCCTTTCGAAAACTTACAAAACGCTGTAAAAAAAAGCCGTGAAATCGGTTATGAGTCGATCAGTTTTGATCTCATTTACGGTCTGCCCTACCAGACGACAAATACTATTATCGCTACTTTCAGGAAAGTTCTTCAACTCAAGCCCGATCGTGTTGCGTTTTACAGTTACGCGCATGTGCCCTGGCTCAAACCAGGACAACGTGGATACGAAGATGCCAACCTGCCAGGTGATGTAGAAAAAAGAATGCTATACGAAACCGGCCGGCAACTGCTATCAAGCGAGGGATATACTGACATTGGCATGGATCATTTTTCCCTTCCTCACGATGAACTTTTCAAAGCCAGGACGCAAGGCAGGCTTCACCGGAATTTCATGGGTTACACAACGTCGCAGACAGACCTGCTCATCGGGCTCGGGGCCTCGGCGATCAGCGACGCAAAATATGCTTACGCCCAAAATATAAAAACCGTTGAAGAGTACGAGGCCAACATTCTCCAGGACAAACTCGCTGTTTTTAAAGGGCACATACAAACGGCTGAAGATCTGCATATAAAAGAATGCATTTTAAGTATTGCTTGCCATGGAAAATTAAGAAATGAGCTCCTCATGGAAATGCAAGACGAAACGTTGACCAGAAAATTAAAAACGATGGAAAGCGAGGGCATTGTGAAGTTCGCAGGTGAAGGTATGCAAGTGACCGATGTTGGTAATGCTTTCATCCGAAACATCTGCAACACATTCGACTTTCGTCAACAAATGTTGGGCACGTCGTTAGAGAAAACCTTTAGCAAATCTATTTAGTCATCCCCGGAACTACACAGGAATGATGGATAATTTCTGAAACTATCCACAAGGGAATCAAGTTTCTTATGTATGAAAGTATGTTTTGCATTTGACAAAAATCATGCTTTTTAAGCGGGCGGCGTTTTATCTTCAAGTCGTTTCAACAAGACCTCATCATGT
>DASUGQ010000201.1:0-8261 GCA_036273935.1 Cyclobacteriaceae bacterium
AATTGTAATTCTGACGACAGAATCTTTGTCTGTTGCGTTGAGCACGCATAATGTTTCATGACTGACCATTTCAGGTTTTGGACCGTGACTGGTCCTGGGTATGAATCCTTCCGCGATAGCCCAAACTTTTTTCCCTATTGTCGAAGGAGCAACTTTCTCTTTCATGCTCTTAATTTTAAACAGTAATATCAGGTTTTGATTTGTGGATCGCGTGATCGAGGAATTCAGCAAGATGCCAGGGCGACCGTTTGGCCAGATGTTCAATTTGACTTCTGCAACTAAACCCATCTGCCAAAATAATTGTATCGGAACCAGTCTTCCGCAACTTTGGCAGCAGCACATTTTCTCCTGCCTTTACCGACACATCATAGTTTCTTCCGTTTTCATATCCAAAGGAGCCCGCCATTCCACAACAACCGGAATTCAATAACGTATAGTCCACCTTTAATTTTTTTAATAACAATTCATCTGCATCCATTTTCATAATAGCCTTATGGTGGCAGTGACCATGGACAATGACCTTCCCGCCGATTGGTGGAACGTGAAAATCCGGGGCTTCCTGCATTAGACATTCCGCAAGCGTATAAGTTTGCTGCGCTAATCTTTTTGCATCCTCATCGTCCGGAAACAGATTAGTAAGTTCATCCCGAAATACTGCAATGCAACTGGGTTCGATCCCCACTACGGGCGTACCATTGCGAATATCCATTTGCAGTTCTTCAAGAATTTGAGTTAAACGACGTTTGGCTGTTCGAAGCATGCCATAGTCATACAGGGGACGTCCACAACACAAATTTTTACCAGGAATAACGACATCAAATCCCGCTGCCGTAAGTACCCGAAGCGCCGCCTTTAAAGTATCCGGAAGAAAGAAATTATTGAAGGTATCAACCCATAAAATTATTCGCTTTCCATCGCTATCAGGAGGTTTGTTTGCCTTACACCAGGACCGAAACGTTTCTTTCGCAAAAGGTGGGATGCTCCTATGCCGATCGATCCCAGCTGCTTTTTTAAATAAGGGGCTAAAGAGCCTGGTTTGCGTGAAAAAATTAGCCAGACCTGCTATCGGTGCAGCCAGGCGCGCCCATGAATAAATGTGACCAAAGAAATAGGCTATGCGTGGACGCAATTTACCGTGATAATAATGAGAGAGAAATTCAGCTTTATACGTGGCCATGTCTACATTAACGGGGCAATCACTTTTACAACCTTTACAAGCGAGGCACAAATCAAGCGCTCTTTTTACCTGTTCATTTTTCCAGGGTCCATGAATAAAGTCGCCTTGCATCATTTCAAATAAAAGGTGTGCGCGTCCGCGTGTAGAATGTTCTTCTTCATGCGTCGCCATAAAACTCGGACACATGGTTCCACCTTCATATCGGCGACATTTACCGACACCGACGCAACGGAGAGAAGCATGCGCAAAGCTCCCATGATCATCGGGGTATCTGAAATAAGTGTCTACCTTTGCTGGCTCATAATCTGTTCCCAACCGAAGATTCTCCAATCGCCCATAAGGGTCGACCACTTTGCCGGGATTCATTTTCCAGGTAGGATCCCATATCAATTTGAATTCACGGAAAGCATTAACGAGTTCCTTGCCGTACATTAATTCCAGCAAATCTCCACGCGACTGTCCGTCACCGTGTTCTCCTGATATTGAGCCCCCGTATTTTGCCACTAGTTGGGCGGCGTCTTTGGTGAATTCTTTATACTTAGCTATTCCCTGCTGCGTGTATAGATCAAATCCCACCCGACAATGAACACAGCCCTGTCCGAAATGCCCATACAAAGCAGGATTATATCCGTAGCGATTAAATAAATTCCGTAAGTCACGGAGGTACTCTCCTATTCTCGACGGAGATACTGCTGAATCTTCCCATCCTGGAAAGCTGTCAGGCTCACCCGGCACCCATGCAGTTGCCCCGAGGCCGGATTCCCTGATCTCCCATAGTTTGGCCTCCTCTTCAGGATCATCAAAAAGTTTGATGGCAGGAACTTCTTTTTCCTTTTTTAGCTCTTGAATCACAGCGTTGGCTTTTCGATCAGCATCCATTTTATTTTTTCCTCCAAATTCCACCAGTAGCCATCCTTTACCTTTCGGAAGAAGAGGAATATCCTGTTCATGGAGATGTTTCTTCTCCATGTATCGAATCAATTTATCGTCAATTCCTTCCAGCCCAATAGGCTTATGTTTAAGTATCTGCATTACATGCCTTCCAGCCTCGAATACGTCGGAATATCCCAGCACCAACAGGGATTTTGACTTTGGCTTGGGCAACAACTTCAGCGTTGCATTGAGAATGACAACGCAGGTTCCCTCTGAACCCACGAGTGCTTTTGCTACATGAAAGTTAGAATCCGAAAGGAGATCGGGCAGATTGTACCCCGAAACGCGTCTGGGGATATTGGGAAATTTTACCCGAATCTGTTTTTCATACTTTGAACGCAAATCGACTAACTGGTTATAAATATCTTTTTGCCTCCCTCCTTCTCTCCTTATGGCATCCAATTTTCGTTTTGAAGTCTCTCCCACAATCATTCGAGTACCATCGTATGTAAGAACCGTCATCTCCGTTATGTTGTCAGACATTCTGGCTCCGGTGCCTTCCATTTCAGCCATTACAGAGTGGACACCACATGAATTATTGCCCAGCATCCCACCAATCGTGCAATGGTCATGTGTTGCCGGATCGGGTCCGAATGTCAGATCGTATTCTTCCACATAATTCCTGACCTGATCCAATGAAATACCAGGTTGAACTGTCACAGTGCGTTCTCCTATATTAAAATCTAAAATTTTATTAAAGTATTTTGACATGTCCATCACGACCGCCACATTACAACATTGACCTGCGAGACTCGTTCCTCCTCCTCTCGATAAGATGGGCGCTTTGTACTTTTTGCACAGCGACACCGTATCGATAATATCTTTTTCGTTTTTAGGAATCACCACGCCAATAGGAATCTGTCGGTAATTAGACGCGTCCGTTGAATACAATGCGCGGCTCCCTTCGTCAAATCTCACCTCACCCTGCAACTTACGCTTCAACTCCTGGTGCAGCATACGTACATCAATTTTATCAGAGGACGCTGCTATATCTTGGCCATTTGATTTGCTGTGAACTGTCACTGTATTTCAGATTTATATTTTGAATTTTTCCGCATCAGCATGTTTAAAAATCAAACCCAGGCCAGGCCGCGACAAGTCCGGATGCAACCTGCCGTTGACGATATTCGCGCTATTGTCAAACAGCATTTCTTCGATCCGGACGTGATCGTGAAAATATTCGGCTGTTAAAAATGAAGGCAGGGTCAAAGAAACCTGGGCGTGCAGCAGTGGCGCACAATGAGAGGAAAATGGAATTGTGAAAAATTCGGCGAGATAACCCACCTTCAGGTAATCGCTGATGCCACCGCATCGTGTTGCATCCGCTTGCAAAATATCAACCGCTCCATTCTCAAGAAATTCTCTGAACTCACTTAGACTGTATCCATACTCGCCCGCAACAACATTAATTCTTTCGCCAACTTTATCCTTAATGAAACACAATCCCCTTATATTTTCCGAAGAGACAGGCTCTTCAAACCACGACACATTGAATTGATCAAACAACCTGGCCATACGCATCGCTTCCTTGACGGTATAAGCACCATTAGCGTCGACAAACAATTCCACATTCGCACCGATGCACTGGCGCGCTGCTTTTACCCGTTCGCTATCTCTCTCCGGGTTTCTACCCACTTTCATCTTAACAGAAGTAATGCCGCTTTGCAACCAGCCTTCAAATTGAAGCCGCATTTGCTGGTCACTATAAGAAGTAAAGCCACCACTTCCATAAATGGAAAGATCGTCACGGCTTTTGCCTAACATAATCGCTACCGGCAAATCCAATATCTTCCCTTTCAAATCCCATAGTGCATTATCAACTGCCGAGACTGCCATCATGGCTATCCCTTTGTTACCTTGATTACGAATTGTCTTTTTCAATTTTTTATTGATAGCGGGAATGTCTGATAAGTCAGCACCCAGCACGCAAGGCTTAAGTGTTTTATCAATAAAATAAGCAGTTGCTGGGTCTGCATAGGTGTATCCATTGCCTACTTTGCCATTTGCCTTTATTTCGACGAGAACAAGTGTTGTATGATCCCAACTCAATGTACCATCGGATTCCGGTACTTCTGTGGGGATTACATAAGCACTTGTTCGCACATCTTTAACACTTTCCACACGTAATTCATTATTATGGCGTTAATGTGGAATATAACTTTCGATTGCATCCTTATAAGTTTGCTTAATCATATCCCATGCATTAGGATCACTTTTTATTAGGGAAGAAACAAATGCTTTCGCCTGCTTAAGGCTGATGTGCGGTGGTAATGGTGGCACACTCGGATCCGTCATCGCCTCCACCACGACAGGTTTCCTGGCGTCAAATGCAGCTTCTAATCCCGGTACGATTTTTTCCGGTTTATCAATCAGAATACCTTGCAGTCCCAACATTTCGGCATACTGCGCATATGGAAAATCAGGAATATTCTGCGAAGCCTCGAATTTCGGATCACCTACTAGAGCGCGCTGCTCCCAGGTCACCTGGTTGAGATCCCGATTGTTAAGTACCAGCACCATGAGGCGAGGGTCCTTCCATTCCCGCCAGTATTTTGCGATGGTGATCAATCCATTATTTCCCATCATTTGCATCGCTCCGTCACCTACCAGTGCAATGGGCATTCTTTCCGGGAATGCAAATTTTGCGGCGATCGCGTACGGAACACCAGGACACATGGTTGCAAGGTTGCCCGATAATGAAGCCATCATTCCCTTGCGGATTTTCAAATCGCGGGCAAACCAGTCAGCAGAAGAACCAGAGTCCGATGTAAGAATACAATTGTCGGGCAATAAAGGTGACAGTTCCCAAAATACACGTTGCGGATTAATGGGATCGGCCTCATTCATCGCTCGGGCCGCCAACACCTTCCACCATTTTTCAACATTCTCTTCGACTTCCTTCCGCCAACTCCTATCTGACTTTTGTTTGAGGTGCGGAATTAACATTTTCAATGTCTCCCTACTGTCCCCCTGAAGGTTCACGTCCATAGGATAACGGATACCTAACATGCGGCCATCAATATCGATCTGTATTCCCTTTGCTTCCCCATCCTTCGGCAAAAATTCGGAATAAGGAAAACTTGATCCAACCATCAATAAAGTATCGCAATCCGACATCAGGTCCCAACTCGGTTTTGTTCCAAGCAAACCGATGGACCCGGTAACGTAAGGAAGATCGTCAGGCAAAACAGCTTTTCCCAACAATGCTTTTGCAATACCTGCACCTAAAATATCCGCTACCTGAATCACTTCGTCGGCAGCATGCAACGCCCCGGCACCTATAAGCATAGCGACCTTCTTTCCTTCATTCAAAATTCTGGCAGCTTCCAGGATATCTTTTTCTTCCGGCACAATGCGTGGCTTTGACCAGGCTTTTCCGGAATGGATCGTTCCATGTTGACGCGCTGGCTCTTCCATCCGCATTTCCTGAAGATCATTAGGGAAAATGATGCAGGTCACCGTACGCTCGGTCTGGGCTATGCGCAACGCCCGGTCTACCAGATGACGAACCTGGGCAGGTTCTGTTGCCATGTGGACGTACTCACTGGCGACGTCTTTAAATAAACTTATGAGATCGACTTCCTGTTGATAACTACCCCCCAAAGCAGTACGAGCCTGTTGACCGACAATTGCCACTACCGGTTGATGATCAAGTTTGGCGTCGTAGAGCCCATTTAATAAATGAATGGCTCCCGGGCCCGACGTTGCCAAACAGACCCCCGGCCTGCCCGTAAATTTTGCGTGGGCACATGCCATGAAGGAGGCCATTCCTCGTGTCGTGTTTGTACAAAATCAATGTTGTTTTCTGCCCGGCGCAGTGCTCCCATGATTCCATTGATCCCGTCGCCAGGATATCCAAAAATTCTTTCAACATTCCAATCGATTAAACGCTGAATCAAAAAATCGCTGACCGTGTGAGCCATATCAGGAGAGTTTAAATTTTGCGCAGTTAGGACATATATCTTAAACGTCAAAAATGAGACCACCATCCCTTCATCATCAACGTAAAGGAATTAAGAATTGAGCGGGGAATGATTTCAACAATGTGGTGGAATAATTTTAACAATAAGACGGAAGGTCATCGAGTTCCTTGCAGATAGCGAAAAAGTCGTGAGATCAGATAGATGTATAATGATCCGGCCACGATCGATAGCCCGATTAAAACATACTTTGTTATTTTACTCCCCTGTGGGTCTTCAGGTTTTATATTCACTAAACTCTGCTGATAAAGTCTATTGCTCATGGGATGATTCTCCTTCATGGAAGCATATTCGATATAGTTTAAAACATCATCGATTTCCTCATCCGCCAAAAATGACATAGGTACCATCTCCCGCCGGTCAAAGCTTTGATATAAATAGACTGCATATGGATCGCCTGACTGAACCACTGCCTGGGAATTTTTCACAAAATTCCTCAACCACTCGTTTGAAAGACGTTTTGTGACACTGCCCAACGCGGGACCAAACCCCTCTCTTTCGATGAAATGACAGGACTGACATTGTTGTCGGAAAATTACTTTTCCTCTTAAAATCCCAGGATCAATGTGCTCGTCCTGTTGCACATCGATCGATGAGAACTCTCCAGATGAACGTTTTGATTCATGTTCAATGTAGAACAAGATCGCCTTGATCTGATCGTAAGGCAATTTTTCAAAGGATGGCATAACCTGGTTGTCATACTTCCTGAATAAAACATTTGCATATGGATCGCCTGATGCGATTACATTTTGTGAGTTTCTGATAAAGGATACAATCCAGCTTTGTGGCTTTTTTTTTGTTATGCTCGCCAGGACCGGACCAAGTATCTCCTGATGAATGCTGTGACAGGCAGAGCAGTTGGTCTCAAAAAGTAATTGTCCCTTTCGATAATCTCCGCTATCGGTAATTAATTCGTCGGTTTGCGCACTGACCGATTCAATAATTGTGACCATTAATATCACTAAAAAGGAATAAATACGTCTCGATACACCCGACATCATTTTTAAATTTCAATCTCTTTAATGTTTTGCGGAATGAAGTCCTTCCTTGCTCCTGGCACGCTATAATCATAAGGCCAACGATACACCGTTGGCAATGTCCCTTCCCAATTACCGTCCCCCGGAACAATCTCCGTCGACCATTCAAGCGTATTTGACTTCCATGGATTGCGTTGTGCTTTCCTGCCATAAAATAATGAGTAGAAAAAATTGCCAATAAAAATGAATTGCGCGGCAAAGGTGATGATTGCAGCAATTGAGATGAACGTATTCAGATCAGCATAACCGTTAAAACTCTCAAAAAAGGTAAATGAATAATAACGTCGTGGTAATCCTGACAGACCGAGGAAGTGCATTGGAAAGAAAATGAAGTAAATACCAATAAATGTTATCCAAAAATGTAAATAGCCCAATGTAGAACTTAGCATCCTTCCGAACATTTTTGGGAACCAGTGATAAACCCCGCAAAGGAATCCAAAGAACGCCGCGCTGCCCATCACGATATGAAAATGGGCTACAACAAAATAAGTATCATGTACATCGAGGTCAATGACAGTGTTTGCAAGAAATAAACCCGTGAGGCCCCCTGTTATAAAAAAAGAAACCATTCCAATTGCAAATAAAAAGGGTGGGGTGAAATGAATGTTTCCTTTGTACAATGTTGTGATCCAGTTAAAAACCTTGATTGATGAAGGTACAGCAATTATAAAAGATGTCAGACTAAAGACTGAGCCGAGAAACGGATCCATTCCAGAGACAAACATATGATGAGCCCAAACAAAAAATGACAAGATCATAATGGCAAAAATGGAAACGACCATTGCAGGATATCCAAAAATCGGTTTTCGCGCATTTGTTGACAGAACTTCTGAAATGATACCAAATGCCGGAAAAATGGCAATGTACACTTCAGGATGTCCAAGAAACCAAAATAGATGTTGGTACAATATTGGACTTCCCCCTGTATACGGTAAGGCCTCTCCTCTGACAACGATGTCCGTTAGAAAAAAACTTGTTCCCATACTTTTATCGAAGAACAATAACATTAGAGCGGCCAGCAAAACAGGAAATGAAAGAAGGCTTAATATAGCGGTAAAAAGAAATGCCCATATCGTTAGTGGAAGTCGCTTAAACGTCATTCCCTTTGTTCTTAAATTGATAATCGTTGCAATG
>DASUGQ010000202.1:0-11254 GCA_036273935.1 Cyclobacteriaceae bacterium
ATTCACGGAAGAACAAATCCTATGAAGAAATCGCTGAAACAGGACACCTTCGAACATCCTGATTTTTATAACCTTGACGATCTGCTGACCGAAGAACATAAGTTGATCCGGCAAACCATGCGGCAATTTGTAAAACGTGAGATTACTCCATACATCGAAGACTGGGCTCAGCAGGCCCACTTTCCCTACGAAATGGTAAAGAAGTTTGGAGATGTCGGAGCCTTCGGACCAACGATACCGGCTGAATATGGTGGCGGAGGACTTGACTATCTCTCCTATGGGTTGATTATGCAGGAAATTGAGCGAGGCGATTCGGGAATGCGATCTACGGCTTCTGTTCAAGGGTCCCTTGTCATGTATCCGATCTATAAATTCGGAAATGAACTGCAACGCAAAAAATATCTACCCAAACTTGCGTCTGGTGAATGGCTCGGGTGCTTTGGATTGACTGAGCCTGACCATGGCTCCAATCCTGCCGGCATGGTGACCCATTTCAAAGATAACGGTGACCACTATTTGTTAAATGGCGCCAAGATGTGGATTTCAAATTCTCCCATGGCGGATCTTGCCGTTGTGTGGGCCAAGAATGAAGAAGGAAGAATTCATGGATTAGTTGTCGAACGCGGCATGGAAGGATTCACAACGCCTGAAACACATGGAAAGTGGTCGCTGAGGGCAAGCGCGACGGGTGAGCTCGTCTTTGATAATGTAAAAGTGCCGAAAGAGAATCTGCTTCCCGGAAAAAGCGGACTGGGGGCGCCACTGATGTGTCTTGATTCCGCCAGATATGGCATCGCATGGGGATCGATCGGTGCGGCAATGGACTGTTATGAGTCCGCGCGTAAATATTCATTGGAGCGAATTCAGTTTGAAAAACCCATTGCTTCGTTTCAGCTTGTTCAGAAGAAACTTTCGGAGATGCTGACAGAGATTACAAAGGCGCAACTCCTTAACTGGCGGCTTGGAACTTTAATGAATGAAGGCAAAGCAACATCAGCCCAAATTTCATTGGCAAAGAGAAATAATGTACAGGTTGCTCTTGAAATTGCGAGAGAAGCAAGGCAAATACATGGGGGCATGGGTATCACTGGAGAATATCCAATTATGCGGCATATGATGAATTTGGAATCGGTGATCACCTATGAAGGTACACACGATATACACCTGTTGATTCTAGGCAATGCGATAACGGGAATACCGGCGTTTGAGTAATATTGAATGTTTGAATGTTTGAATAAGTGAATGAATGAGCGAATGATGATGCTACCCTACTCTGAATTTGTACCGGTTATCGGCAGTGCGGTGAATGAAATCCCAGCCCAGTTTTTTGTCAAGATTGTCGATGTAGACATCAATGGATGTATCGAACAGATATATCTCGGAGCCCCAGATATTGTGGAGGAGATTATCGAGGCTTATACTTTTGCGAGGGTTTTGTGCAAAGAAAAAAAGCAATTCAAACTCAGGCTTGCTTAGCACAATTTCCTGGCCGTCCACTTTGACAGAATTCGACTTTCGACTAATCTTTAACCTGCCTACTTTCAATTCAGTAATACTCTTCCGGATGACAAATCTCTTCTTCAAGACTGAGCTGATCTTGTGCGTTAGCGCCCGAAGGCCAATAACTTTTTCGATGAAATCATCACCACCTGTATCGAGGGCGGCCTGCTGATAGTAGGATTCCGATTTTGCTGTCAGGAAGAAAATATACGTATCAGCAAAACGTTCCATCGCCCGCAGTGCACGGCATATTTCGATGCCATTGGGATGTGGCATCATGATATCGAGAATGATCAGGTCCGGATGAAAATCTTTAGCAGTTGATACTGCCTGTTCACTGTCCTCCAGTGTTTTTACTTTAAAACCTTCTTTCTCCAGGTTGTATTCGAGCAAGTCTAAAATATCCTTGTCATCATCAACAACCAATACCCTGAAGGGTGTTTTATTTCTCATGGCGCATAAATAACCGAAAGTACGAAACGGTTATTACCTAACCTTTACAAGGGGATTATGAGTGAATTAAGAAACAGGAAACAGATTAAGCTGAATTTATCAATTGTCCCGGATGAGATTCTTACATCTTCTTGATGGTGAATTCAACTCTCCTGTTCAACTTTCTTGTCTCCTCTGTATCGTTGCTGGCGATTGGCTTCATACCTCCATAGCCCTTCCCTGTAATGCGTCGCGCCTCGATGCCTTTTGAGATGAGATATTCCCTCACGGTTTCGACACGATCCTGTGAAAGTTTGATGTTATCACTGGCAACGCCACGATTATCGGTATGACCTGAGAGTTCAATTGTAACGGTGGGATTATTTTGGAGGAAGTCTACAACAAGATCCAATTCGGGATAAGACTCGGGGAGCAAATTAGCTTCAGACTGTTCGAACAAAACGCTTTTGAGATTCACTGTTGTACCACGCTCTACAGGCTGAAGTTTCCAGTTTAATTCCAGTGTCTCCATCGCGTATCCTTCGACATCAAGTTTCTCCATAGCACTGATGAAACCACTGGATTCGATCCTTACGGTATAGCCTGATTGAGGATCGAGGTTTATCCGGTAACCATTTGCGTCGCATGTCACATTCTTATCTTCGCCAACGCCAGTAATCGTGATAATCCCTGTTATCGGTTCCCCGGTTTTTGCATTTGTGATCTTACCAAAAATTCTAAGACCTTTTTCTGCGGGTACTTGTTGTATGTCCGCGATGGGTTCCACCGGCTGATCAATTACCGGAGGCTCATCCGACTTAATGTCCGAAGAGGTGTATAACTTTATGTCCCCATATCCATCGCTGTTCGTTGTGCTCGCATAGGTAGCTTTGTCCGATCCGGGGTATGTACGAAAGAAAAGATCACGACCGTCTGTGTTGACATTGCTACCAAGGTTGATCGGATCAGACCAGTTTGTCCAGCTGTCATCCAAACGTGTTGTAGAATAAACATCAAAACTTCCCGAACCTTTTCTTCCATTGGTAGAGAAGTACAATGTCTTTCCGTCGGTACTCAGTGACGGGCTGACTTCCTGGAATTGCGTGTTGATGGAAGCACCAAGATTCTTCGGCGCGGACCAATTCCCTTCGCTATCTTTTAAAGTGACATAAAGGTCTTCTACGCCATATGATCCGTATGTCTCTGCTGAGTACACAAATACACGGCTATCCAGAGAAATACAACCGGTAACGATGGATGATTTATTCTGAAAATACGGAATGGCAATGTTCTCCGGTTTTGACCAGTCGCCGGAATTGTTTTTTGAGACGGCGATACCTTGTGTTTTGGCCAGGCCTGAACCAGATGTAGCATAATGACTCAACAGGAACATCCGACTACCATCCTGTGAAAAACCTGCGATACCATTGTATCCTGCATCATTTAAAACTTTTCCCCCATGAACGGGAGTTGTCCAATGACCATCCATTAAATGCGAAATCCAGATGTCACCCGGATCCCGTTTGCCCCCGACGTTGCCGGGATGGTTGGCAATCGTGAAGTAAATTGTTTTTCCATCCGGACTAATCACGGCATTTTGTTCATCAAAAGGGCTATTAATATTTTCCGGGGATGGCAAATTGAGTTGGGCGAATGTGGAGACCGAGAGGATCGAGCTCAAGACTAAAAAATGAATCCGCATTACTAAGTCATTAAATAATCTACCAATTTTCATTTTAAGGGATTATCCTTTACTTACCCATGGATTGCCCCTGATGGAGAAGCGCCACGGTAACTTTGCATCTTCACCGGCATAATCTATGCCGATCCTTCGGGTCACCTCGATTTTATTTGTGGATAATCTGCCTCTGTCTTCAACCCAAATGTCGCTGTCCACCAGCACTTTTCCATTCCATGATCGATCAATCCCCATCGATTTGGTCAATTTGCCGGGACCGGAGGTAAGATGTTTTTGGGTGATGGAGGAGCCTCTTCTGCCCGCCATGACATCGATTCCCTCAACAGGCTCGAGGGCGCGGATCAAAACAGCTTCGGCTATACCCTCAGTATTGGTGACAATGTTAAAGAGGTGGTGCATACCGTAGCACAAGTACACGTAGGCATGTCCGCCTTTCCCGAACATCACAGAAGTTCTTTCAGTTAGTTTCGACCCAAAGGCATGACAGCCCCTTTCTCGCCAGGAGTAGGCTTCGGTTTCAACGATCATTCCGCCCGTAATGAAACCATTTACTTGTGTGTATAGGACCTTGCCCAACAATTCCCGGGCGATCCTGGTGACATCTTTTCGTTGATAAAAATCCAGCGCTATTTGCATACGTCAATCCCGAGACGGGCCGCTTAATCGCTTGCGCGCCCGCCAACTGTCTGGATGATCCAGGCTAGCACGACCACGATGAGGCAACCGATTACAACATACCACAGAAATGCAATTTTTGTAAAAAAATAACAATAGAAGACTATAGCCTGGGCCACTAACGCGGACACAAAGACCGCATTTCCCTTGACCCTCTTAATATAAAAGGCGGCGACAAAGATACCCAAAATGGTTCCGTAAAATAAAGAACCAACGATGTTAACAAACTGAATGAGGTTCTCGGCAAAACCTGCCAGTATCGAAAAGGTCATTGCAATAAGCGCCCACATGACTGTAAATGTCCTGGAAGCAATGAGGTAGTGCTTAGGGCTCGCCTCTTTTTTGAAGGATCGTTTGTAGATATCAACAGTCGTCGTGGAAGCTAACGAATTGAGTTCAGAGGCCATGGAAGACATCGCAGCAGAAAACATCACTGCAAGTAACAGGCCCACTATTCCATTCGGCAGGTGATTCATAACAAAGTTCAAAAAAATATAATCACTGTCCTGTGTTTTAGCACCTGGAATATTATCCTCAATAACCTGTTTTACATTCGTGCGAATGTCACGCTCTTGTTGTTCAATCGCCTTATACGATGACTTTGATTGTTTAACCAGATTTTCGTCATCATTTTGCAACCCTTTCACCAAATCCTGTACTGCTACAGATTTCTGAGTATAAATTTTGTTGTAATCATTTTCCAGCGCAAGTATAGATGAAGGAGCCTTTTCCATCGCCCGGTTCCTCAACTGTTCATTATAAAATACCGGCGGTTTGTTGAAAAGAAAAAAAACGAAAACCATGACACCGATGAAAAGTATGATGAACTGCATTGGGATTTTCAGGAGTCCGTTAAAGATCAATCCCATGCGCGATTCGGTGATCGATCTGCCACCAAGGTAGCGGGCGACCTGTGATTGATCCGTACCGAAATACGATAGAAAAAGAAATGTTCCCCCAAGCAGGCCAGACCAGATATTGAAGCGATCATTCGGATCAAAATTCAGGTTAACGAGATTAAACTTTCCAAGTTCTCCGGCAATGGCGACCGAATCAGAAAACGTAACGTGATCGGGAAGCATTTTAAAAGCGATAAAACCGGCCAGCAGCATGCCCGTCATGATGACCGTCATCTGCTGACGTTGCGTTAGACTCACCGCCCTCGTCCCGCCGAGGGTGACATATATGATCACACAGAAACCGATAATGGCAGTGGTCACGATGACATTCCAATTCAAGATTACGGACAACACGAGCGCAGGAGCGAATAATGTAATACCGACTGCTAATCCTCTATGAACCAGGAAAAGAATAGCGCCCAATGTACGCGTCTTCAAATCAAATCGTGATTCAAGGTATTCGTATGCCGTAAAAACCTTGAGCCGGTAATAGATGGGAACCATCGTCACAGATATAATCACCATGGCGATGGGCAAGCCAAAATAAAATTGAAGAAACCTCATGCCATCTATAATCGCCTGGCCGGGGGTTGAAATGAAAGTGATGGCACTTGCCTGGGTGGCCATAATGGATATGCCGATCATCCACCACTTCAACGAATTGTCACCTTTCAAATATGATTCAATATTCTTGCTCCCACGAGTTCTTAGCGCTCCGTACAGAACGATAAAAATAAGTGTACCAAAGAGAACAATCCAGTCTAGATAATTCATGAAAAAATCCGGGTGATGATCAGGCAGAGAATCACCTGAAATATTAATGTACCCAACACCAGTGCATACCAGGCACTCCAACTCTTAAATAAAGGGGGCTTTTCATTATCGATCTCGCTCATTGTCTTGAACGTCTTTTAGTATTCGTGGTGGATACACCCGAGAGGCTATGCTCTCCGATGGAAACAATATTGGCAAAAAGTTTATAAGCACCTGGAATTCCCTCGGGCAGTTCACGGAAGAAAGAAAGACCGGTATACACGTAGTATCCTTCGCCATACTTTGCTACAAGGAGACCTCCATCCAGGGGCGCTTCATTTTTGTCATTCATGGACAAGATGGGAACGAAATGATCGTCCCACTTATCAGGAAAGTACAGTCCCCTCTCCTGCACCCAGCCCTCGAAATCTTTTGGGATAATTTTATTTGGTGAATTAAGAACCGGATGATCCGGAACAAGAAAATTTACGGGGGAGTCTTCCTCTGTTACGCGATTCCGGGACAACGACAATTTATAAGGAGAAAACTGGTTTGTGCGGAGCCCATTGCTTGTATTGTATTGAACAACCACTGTGCCGCCGCTCTTGACATACTCGAGCAAATTCGGCATTATGTAATCAATCCGGTCATTGGTATTCAAGGCACGAATTCCCAGCACCACGGCGTCCATTTTTTTAAGATTCTCCGGAGTAACTTCTTCGTTTTTCAATTCCACAACGCTGTATCCAATATTCCGAAGAGCAGATGGGATGTCGTCGCCTGCGCCGTTGATGTACCCGATTAAATCCCCTTCCTTCTTCAGATCTATCCGAAAAATTTGGGATTCCGCCACCGGCAACAGCGTTTGTGTTGGAATGTGATCATAACTAATCGTCTGAAGGCCATGATCGAATGTTCTTCCATTTACTTCAGCAACGGCTTTGATTGTGCCAACCGATTCACCTTTTGGTGGGATAACTCTAAACGTGCTCGTTACTTCCTCACCTTTTTTCTTTAGTTCAACGGGTATTGACAAGGGCTCGCTTGACCAACCGGGAGGCAGGGATAATTTCACTACACCTTGTAAGATATTTTGGCTGTTCGAGGTAACCATCACATCGACATGACGCGCATCGTTGTTGTTGAATATCCAAACGCCATTTGATATTTTCAGCAAAATCGGAGGTAGCACTTCGAAGGGCCGTTGCTGCTCTCCTTTAACCGGATCAGTCCAGCGGTACACCAATGGCCTTACCAATTGAATATTTTCACCGCTCACCCTGAGGTTGAATGTGAATTGAATCGCGGGGTCATTTTCTGGCTTACCGATCAGATCTTTATCATTAACAGTAAACAAGCCGGTGCTGTGGGGTTCCCTTAGCCAATAAGGATCGGAATATTGAAGTTGCCCGCTCGCTTGCTTTCTCGACTTCAGTACGAGAAGTTCATTGTTTTGAAGGGGTACATTCAGTGTTGAGTCAAATGACATACCATTGGCCAGGATGGATTCAAGTTGAACATCAACTGGCGAACGGTTCACAATCTCAATGGTTGTTTGGACGGACTCCCCGGGAGCCACACGAAATTGATCAGCAAGGACGTCACTATACAAGCCCAGGCAGTCAACGATCAGGCTAGTCACCTCCTTCAACTTCCTTTCCCGCCAAACGCTTTTATCAAGCAAAAGAATTTCCTTCCTTATCTGCAAAAGCGACGTCACGGAGGCGGAAGGATTTTGCATGTCGAATTCATGAATCGCTTTTTCTACCAGAGGTTTTACCTTCTCACCCCCTTTTAATCGTGACCATGTTGTATTGATGCCCTCAAAAAAATCGGTGACGCTTTGATCACCTTTCACGTATTCGAAAAATTCAAGTTGTTCACCGCGGGTTCCCTGTGACCCAAACCCCTGGCTCTTGTGCTGGCTGCGGCTTATTGCTGCAAGTTCAGAATAGGATTGGCCGAGCAAGGGATTATATGATCCTACATTGACCGTAACGATACCTGGCGTATTCTCATTGATCGTAGTATTCCACCACCTTCCTGTATTCGTATACAATCGTTTGGGTTTCCAAATACCAAAGGTTTTCACCTGTTCCGGAAATCTTGAAGCGTCGGCTGCAACATCGAACGCTTCCTGGGCAAGGATCGCCGAGGAGGTATGATGACCGTGCCCGGCGCGTGCATCAGCCGGGAATCGCGTCAAAATTACGTCAGGCTGAAATTCGCGGTAGATCTTCACGACGTCCGAAAGTATTTCTTCTTTGCCCCAGATCTTGAGTGTCTCCTCTGCAGATTTTGAAAATCCGAAATCATTTGCCCGTGTAAAAAACTGCTGACCGCCATCTATTCTGCGGGCGGCAAGTAATTCCTGTGTTCGAATCAATCCCAACTGGTCTCTTATTTCCGGGCCGATGAGGTTTTGTCCTCCGTCTCCCCGCGTCATCGAGAGGTATGCAGTCGCTGCCAGGCGATCATTGGCCATAAAAGCTATGATGCGCGTATTCTCATCATCCGGGTGAGCTGCCACATACATGACAGAGCCCAGAACATTCAATTTTTTAAGTCTTAAGAGAATTTCAGCAGCATCGGGCCGAACCTGCACCTGAGCATAACTAAACAGTGGAAGGAACAACGCAAAAACAAATCGCCTCATAGTGATGGTATTTTATGCGAATTAACGGATAAATTCAGAAAAGGAGTACCGTTAATTGATTTGACTTATGTGACTTGTCGCAGGGCTGGATGAGTGGTCGGGCATCTAAAGTTTACCTCGCTTTTCGCCGTTCACAAGGAAATTTCCATCTTCATCGATCAAAATCACGATTTGGCTCACTGCCTCTTTGTTATCAGCATTGAGTAGCATTACAGTAAATTCGTATGGTGTTACACGATCCTTCATGTCATCGGTATAGCCCAAATCAAGTTTAAGCACAAGTCCGGGCTTTAATTTCTTATTCAACATGGTTGCATTCGTATTGTCGGTGATCCGCACTCTGTCCTCCCCATCATTTATCTTCAATATCCTCAAATCTAACGTTAAATACGGGAGAGGCCCCGTGCTTTTGGCCAGACCACTGTAGTCTAAAACCTTGGAATCTGTGGGACTTCTTTGCTTTATCTGGTAATCCATTTTTAGCTCGAACTCATCATTAGGTTTGTATGGAGTGTTATCCTGAAATGTGAGCACATATAAAAGGAATATCAATTTCATCGCAAAAACAGATCAGTACTAAATTTAGTTAAAAGTACTGATAAATAATGCTGTTACGACCGGATCCACTCAGGGTGTTGCTTCAGATATGTCTGCCACTTCCATGCAGACCGCACCATCTCATCAAGGTCGAGATATGTTTTCCATCCCAGCACGTTGTTGGCCACGCTGGTGTCTGCGTAAATTTTCTCTATGTCTCCTGCACGGCGCGCCACTAATCGGTATTTCAACGTCAGATTATTCACTCGTTCAAACGTCTGAATCACATCAAGGACACTGAACCCTTTTCCTGTGCCAAGATTGAAGTACTCATAATTATTTTCCTGTCGGCCATTTAACATTCTTTGCAATGCAACAACATGAGCGCGCGCAAGATCAACCACATGAATATAATCGCGAACGGCAGATCCATCATGAGTATTGTAGTCGGTGCCAAAAACTCTAATCTCTTCTCTCAGTCCCGCCGCCGCCTGGGTGATTACAGGAACAAGATTGTTGGGTACTCCTCTCGGCAGTTCCCCAATTAAAGCCGACTCATGGGCACCCGCCGGATTAAAATAGCGAAGGGCGATGGCATTGATTGTCTTGTCTGCAAAACAGGTGTCACGAAGTATCTCTTCACAGATTTGCTTCGTGTTGCCATAAGGTGACTCGGCTGGTTTAAATGGCGTATCCTCTGTTACGGGCAAACGATCGGGCTGACCGTAGACAGTGCAGGATGACGAAAAGACAATATGTGCCACTCCGTTTGCTGTCATTGCTTCCAACAAGTAAATCAGCGAACATAAATTGTTTCGATAATATAACAAGGGCTTCTGTACAGACTCACCAACGGCCTTGCTGGCGGCAAAATGGATAATGGAATTAATATTTTTTTGTTCGCTGAATAGTTTATCAACATCATCCTTCCTGCTTAAATCATAGTTACAAAAAAGCGGTCTCACCCCAGTGATCTTCTCGATTCCATCCAGCACTTCAAGTTGTGAATTGGACAGATTGTCGACCACAACTACCTCGAACTTGTTTTGAATCAGTTCCACCACCGTGTGTGAACCAATGAAACCTATACCACCCGTTACAAGTACTTTGCCCATCTTTATTTAATTTGACTTACACCATTCTTTATTTTGACTTCATAAACCTTGAGCTCAATGCCAAATTTTTGGCGATATTTTTCCCGAACCTCTTGCTCTAATGATTTAACAATGGACGTTCGCACAATATTAATCGTGCATCCACCAAAGCCCCCTCCCATCATCCTTGCACCAAGGACATCGGGATTATTCCGGGTTGCGTCGACCAGAAAATCCAGTTCCGGGCAACTAACCTCATACAGGACAGACAGACCTTCATGTGTTTCATACATCTTAGCGCCGAACGCATGCAGATCTCCGTTCGCGAGGTCATCACCAGCTGACTGAACCCTTTCTATTTCGGCAGCCACGTAGAGGCATCGGTTAAACACTTTTGAAGGCATAGCGGCTTCATGTTCTTTCACCATTGCCGGACTTACATCCCTCAGGTTCCTGATGGATGGATAATATCTTCTCAGTATTTCAACTCCCTCCTCGCATTCGCTTCTCCGTATGTTATACTCTGAACCGGCAAGTGAATGTTTGACGTTGGTATCAAACAAGACCAATTCGTAGTCATGAAGCTGCAGCGGGAAATAGGTATGAGTCAGAGATCGACAATCCAGCACAAAGACCTGATCTTCCTTTCCCATCATGCTGGAAAACTGGTCCATGATTCCGCACATCACCCCCGCATAGTGATGCTCCGACCACTGCGCTATGAAAATCATATCGCGGGGTGAAATACCGAAATTATTCAGCGTGTTAAGGGCATAAACAAAACCACATTCAAGTGCTGCTGACGAAGAAAGGCCGGAACCTACCGGTATATTTCCGCCAAAAAGGCATTTGAAAGGTTTAATCCGGAATCCGTTCTCCTTCAGTCGATAAATGACACCCAACAAGTAATTTGCCCAATGCGGGCTTTTGATTTTCGTTACATTATCCAAATCGATTGTAATGTTCTCATCAACATCCGAAGCATAAATAGTGGTAACGTTGTCGGTTG
>DASUGQ010000203.1:0-4423 GCA_036273935.1 Cyclobacteriaceae bacterium
CGGCGACTATAATAAAGATTGAATAGGATCCACAGCCCAAGATCCTGGCAACAACATTCTTAAACAAAAGATCATGAAGCTTTCCACCCGTGCGTCGTTACCGGTTTTATCACTGCTTGTTTTATTTACGAGCCAATGCCGGGACAAAGGGGTAGATTATAATTACATTACGCTGTTCCCCGGAAAACCGGATGTTCCTTCATCAATAAAAAACGAACATGATTCCCTTCTTGCACGCCTTCATGTGATTACTTTGTTTCAAGACAGTACGGGCATCGTGGCAACAAAGCTCCTGGAATTGATGGAACATCATTTCAGGGAGGAAGAAGATTTTGTTTTCCCTCCATTAGGGCTGCTGCCCGCGCTGGCAAGTGGTGAAATACCTGAAAAAAGCGTAGAGGTTATTCAATTAACCGAGAAATTAAAAGCACAGCTGACTCACATGAGCATGGAACATCAACTGATTAAAGCATCCCTGGAAGAGTTAGTGCATGTTCCTGCGAAAGAGAATCACTCTGAAATCATTGCTTTCATTCAGGATGTACACAAACATGCCACTATCGAAGAAGAAGTTTATTTTCCCGCAGCCATAATGGTAGGTGAATATTTAAAGCTGCGAGCCTTGCAAGCAAGTCCAGTTCAGCGTAGCCTTTAAGCGAAGTGTTTAGGATGGCAGACTACGCCGTGTGTGGAAATTAACACATCGGCGTAGTCATCTACCACATGACTGCTTAGTCCGGGAAAAAATCATCCATCACCCTGCGGCATTTATCCATTTTAACGGCCCTCGCCCTCTTCCATCTTTGTTCCGTCAATATCGACAGAACACTAAAATAAAAAACATGACACGTTTAAAAGCGCTGGACCCTGAAGAAGCTTCAGGGAAAAATAAAGAATTGTTCAACGCCATTAAGGCCGAACTCGGTGTGGTGCCCAACATGATGAGAACAATGGGAAACTCTTCTTCTTTTTTGCAGGGCTATCTCAATCTCAGAAGCGCACTAGGCAGCGGAACCCTTGGCTTAAAAATCAGCGCGCTCATTGCCCTGGCTGTAGCAGAAAGCAACGCCTGCAATTATTGTCTTTCAGCCCACACTTACCTTGGAGCAAACCTTGTTAAGCTGGATGCTGAAACGATGGCGGCAGCACGATCAGGCCATGCTAAAGATCCAAGAACGGAGGCGATTCTGAAATTTGCACAGGCGCTCGTAAAAAAAAGAGGTCGCATGAACGATGTTGACGTTGCAACCGTAAAGGCTGAAGGTGTAACAGACGGTGAGATAGCCGAGATTGTTGGGCATGTAGCCCTGAATACACTCACTAACTATTTCAACAATACAGCTGGTACGGAAATAGATTTCCCCGTGGTGGAAGCTCAAAACCTGGCGGTTGTGTAATACTTCATAAAAAATATCAAAAAAATGAAAACCAGAACGAATCTTATTGCTGCTGTTTTACTATTATTCACTTGCGTTTCAACCTTCGGCCAGGTTGTGGATCCGGTAGACAAAAACAAAATTGCAAACGGCGGCTACGACCTTGTTGCCTACTTCACCGACAACGCGGCAAAAAAAGGAAAGCCGGAATTCACAGAGGAAATCGACGGCGTGAAGTATCAATTTGCTTCAGGCGAACATCAAAGACTTTTTAAACAAAACCCCGAAAAATACCTGCCCGTCTGTGACGGATACTGCGCATGGGGAGTTGCTGAAAAAGGAAAGAGAGTTCCGGTGAACCCTGAAACCTTTAAAGTGATCGATGGCAAGCTCTACCTTTTTTTCAATGGCGACTTCAATGGAAGTCCTTTTAACACATTGCCCGAATGGAATAAGAACGAGAAGAACTTATTAACCCAACTGCCGGTTAATTGGGCGAAGCTTAATAAATAAATTGTTATACCGGGGAAGTCAGTACGCAAGTGCCGGGCTTCCTCCTTTTAATTCACTTATGGAAATAAAACGATATCCGCTTCCGCCGTTTAACCTGGAAACGGCCTTGCAAAAGGTGCAGGCTGCGGAAGACGCCTGGAACACAAAAGACCCTGAAAAAGTGAGCCTTGCCTATACCATCGATACGGAGTGGAGAAACCGAACGGAATTCATTAATGGCCGTGAAGCCGTAAAGGAATTCCTCACACGTAAATGGAAAAAAGAACTGGATTACAAACTTAAAAAGGAGTTGTGGGGTTTTCGCGAAAACCGAATGGCCGTGCGATTTGAATATGAATGGCATGACCACACCGGACAATGGTATCGAAGCTATGGAAACGAGCTTTGGGAATTTGATGAAAATGGCCTGATGCAAAAACGTTTCGCCAGCATCAATGACTTGCCGATCCCGGCATCAGAAAGAAAACTTTGAACCTTGATTTTGCAATGGAGCATCTCGTACCCCTCACGCTGGTCAATCCGCAAAATGGAAACCTTGCCTTCAAGTATCTCCCCTTTTCAGACGGAAGCTATTTCGATCACATTCAGCGAAACAATTACTATTCACTGATCTGGATCATGGAGGGAAAGGGAAAGGTAAAAGTTGATTTTGCAGAATATCCTTTTGAACCAACCATGTTATTTGCATTCTCTCCTTATCAACCTTATATGTTTTCAGGAGACGAAATAAATGGCGTGGCGCTCCATTTCCATCCAGATTTCTTCTGCATTCACAAGCACCAGGCAGAAGTAGCCTGCAACGGCGTATTGTTCAACAACATTTATCAACCTCCTTTTACTTTTATCAAGGACAATACAGCTCCTGTGTTGAAGGGGTTAATCGATCAGATAGAAGTTGAAATGACGAATGCTGCGCTGGCTCAATATGAAATACTGATTTCCTATCTGAAAATATTTCTAATTACAACATCACGATTAAAAGCAGAGCAACAACCACAAGCGCTTGAATCAGTGTCTGAGCTGAAGGAGCCTTTCATTCTGCAAAATCTCAAAGACGCCATTGAAAAGGATTTCAGGAAAAAGCATTCCGCCAGCGAGTATGCGGACGCATTGAACATTTCTGCAAAAGCACTGGCAAAGATTACGAAGAGTTATTTCAACAAAACGCTTACAGAATTAATCTCAGAACGAATCATCATCGAAGCGAAACGCGAACTGTATCTCACCAAAAAAACAGTCAAGGAAATCGCTTATGAACTGGGATATGATGATGAGCATTACTTCAGTCGCTTTTTCAAAACCAACGCTGAAGTTTCGCCCCAGGTTTATCGCGAGACGGTAGGGTTTGGTCGCGGTGATTAGGGCCATCTCAGGAAAAGAACCACAAAATCATCGAACCACAAAAGACACATAAGAGCACAAAAGAATGCATCAAACCTTATGTGTTCTTATGTGACTCATGTGGTTTAACTATAGCTGAACAAGTTGTCTTTGGACTATCGGTCTGTGGCCAAACTCTCCGCCTTCTCCACCATTAGTTTTGATCCAATGTATAAAGGCGTTCGCTGATGAAGAGATTCAGGTAGTATGGTCATGATCCTTTTCACTCCATCAGTAGCTTTGCCCCCTGCCTGCTCGGCGATAAAGGCGAGTGCATTACATTCATACATCAGCCTCAGTTTTCCCTTCGGATCTTTCGATGTGCCAGGATAAATGTAGATCCCTCCTTTCAACAAATTCCGATGAAAGTCTGCCACGAGTGAACCAATGTAACGCGCTGCATAACTATTGTCTTTACAGAACTGCAGATAATCATTTACTCCTTTTGGAAAGGAGTTCGCCAATCCTTCATTTACGGAATATACTATTCCTTCTTCGGGCATTTTCATATCAGGGTGAGAAAGCACGTACTCGCCGAGGGTTGGCTCATAGGTAAATCCGTTAACGCCATAGCCCGTCGTCAGTACCAGCATGGTGGACGAACCGTATAGAATGTATCCGGCGGCCACTTGTTCATCGCCGCGCTGGAGCACATCTTCCTTAAGGATAGGAGTACGCGGAGGTGTCTTTCTCCGGTAGATGGAGAAGATCGTTCCGATGGACACATTCACGTCGATGTTGGATGATCCGTCTAATGGGTCGATGGCAATCACATACTTTCCGTTATTGTTAAGGTCGGTGTACGATTCATTTTCTTCTGAAATCAAAGCACAGGCTTCGCCCCCTTTCATGAGCGCTCTCGAAAAGCGTATGTTGGCGAGCACATCCAGTTTTTGTTGCTGATCTCCTCCCGTATTTAGTGAACCCATGGGACCCATGATATCGATCAGCCCCGCCTTATTCACTTCGCGGTTCACGACCTTTGAGGCAAGGGCGATGTCCCTGAGCAGTTGAGATAGCTCTCCGCTGGCGTATTGAAACTTTTCCTGGTTGTTTTTAATGAACCGGTCCAGGGCGGTACCGATGGGTTGTGCGATGCGTGATTCTTCCATATTTGTCAGTTTGCCCCCAAGAGATGATCTTTGATTACAATA
>DASUGQ010000204.1:0-8068 GCA_036273935.1 Cyclobacteriaceae bacterium
TCATACGTTTCATCGCCATTAGTCTCGTCTGTAAAGGGGACGAAGAGGTGATCCTCATACCCCGGTTTCCTGCTTATCTCGGGGTTCTGATAAACTTCCAGTTTAAACTCTTTTCCATCAAGGTTAAAATATAAGTCGCCATATTTCGTATACTCCGGTAAACGTGTTGTCGTGGTGGGCATTTTGAACAATACCGGCGTCTCATTCACTACCAGCCTTGCCGGGACATGAAACGCCAGATCAATGGGATAATATCTTAATCCTTTGAATTTTTTTCGCTCATGTTTTTCCAAAGGTGATTTGTCAGGATCGAGCAATTCTTTCTCCTGCTTTTCCCGGTAAGCCAAAATCTCTTTGATAATCACTTCATCCTGCGCTTGTGCCCGGCAAAAAATGTTAAACGCCAATGGCCACAACAGTGTGACGATTAAGTATCGTTTACCAAGTCGACGCATCAATAATTATTTCTTATAGTATTTCATTGCTTCAGGAATAGCCGCGTTCAGATCACTAATCCGTGTTTCATGGGAAGGGTGAGTTGAAAGCCACTCCGGGGGTTGTTGCCCACCGCTCATTTCGGTCATGCGTTCCCAGAATTTTGGTGCTTCATGAGGGTCGTATCCTGCCATGGCCATAAAGATCAATCCAATCTTATCAGCTTCCGATTCGTGCTGCCTGGAGAATGTCAGCATCCCAATCTGCGTACCCATTCCGATCGCCTGCATGAAAACCTCCTGCGTCATTGTCGGGTTCTGACCCATAGCGCCGGAGATGGTTCCCAGCAGGCCGTTGGCCAATAATCCCTGGCTCATTCTCTCACGTCCATGATTAGCAATCGCATGGGCAACTTCATGGCCCATTACCACGGCAACTCCATTTTCGTCCTTACAGATTGGCATGATACCGGTATAAAAAGCCACTTTACCTCCGGGCATACACCAGGCATTTACGGTCTTGGGATCGTCAATAACATTGAACTCCCAATTAAACCCCTGCAGTTGATCTGATAGTCCTTTGGATGCCATGTATTCTTCAACAGCCTTTTCAATTCTTACCCCCACTCTTTTCACCACGGAAATATATTCCTGGTTAGTTGAAAGTTTACTCTCCTTTAATACCTGGTCGTATTGCTGATTAGCCATGGGAATGATCTCTGCATTGGATACCATGGACAATTGTTTGCGGCCGGTGACCGGAACCGTAGCACAAGCGTAGATCATTAAGCCGCTTATCGAAATAATAATGACTTTTTTAAGCATAGGTGATAATTTTGACCAAAAATACAAATACAGGATAATATTGTTCATAGCTTTGTAGTAAGTAACGAAATAACCGCATGAGAATCTTTGCAGTTGGCAGAAACTATGTTGAGCACATCGAGGAGTTGAACAATCAGCGTCCTGATGAGCCCGTAATTTTTACCAAGCCTGATACAGCATTGCTAAAAAATAATGCCAACTTTTATTACCCGGAATTTTCCAGGGATATTCATCATGAGGTTGAACTCGTACTGAGAATCAGCAAGGAAGGAAAGAACATTGAAGAAAAATTTGCCCATAAGTACTATGATGCAATCGGTGTTGGCATTGACCTCACAGCCCGTGATCTTCAGGCTAAAATCAAGGAGAAAGCGTTGCCTTGGGATATTGCCAAAGGTTTTGACGGCTCAGCCCCTGTGTCTTCAAAATTTATTCCGGTTCAGGACTTTAAAGATGTAAGGAATATTAATTTTCATCTTGATGTTGATGGCGTATTGAAGCAAAAGGGAAACACAAGCTTAATGTTGTTCCCATTTGATGTTATATTATCGTATCTCTCAAAATTTTTTACACTGCGAACTGGCGACTTGATTTTTACGGGCACTCCGAAAGGTGTAGGCCCGGTGACCATTGGAAATAAACTGACGGCATTTATTGAGGACGAAAAACTTTTAGAATTTGAAGTTAAGTAAAATCGCTTTTCTGTTTTTTTGGTTTTATTCTGTTTCGTTAATGGCTCAACTGAGTGAGCCGGAGATAGGCCTGGTGAAGGATGAGAAATATATCTATCCTGTTTACCCTGGTCAACCCGGTTCTTTAGCGGGCAATATGGGTGAACTGCGTTCAACGCATTTCCACTCCGGCATTGATGTCCGCACGAACAATCAGATAGGACACCCCGTGGTTGCTTCCAAGAGTGGCTACATTTCGCGCGTCTCCATGAGCCCAACCGGATATGGCAATGTTATCTTTATTAAACATCCTGATGGCAACACCACTCTTTATGGACATCTTGATCATTTTGAAGGCGACCTTGCAAACTATGTTTTAAATGAACAGTACAAGAGGAAGACTTTCGACATCGATCTTTATCCTGACGAAAACCAGTTCGTTGTAAAACAGGGAGAGATCATTGCCATCTCTGGAAATACGGGATCCTCAGGTGGTCCTCACGTTCATTTTGACATACGTGACTCGAATATGCATGCGCTGAATCCGCTGAAGTTTGGTTTTAGCGAGATCGTGGACAAAACACCGCCCTCCGTAGAAAAGATCGCGTTTATCCCGCTCGATATAAACTCGCGCGTTGATGACCGTTTCGGACGGCAGGAATTATACGCATATCGGAGCGGAAACACCTATTCGATCAGTGCGCCGATTTTGGCTTCCGGAAATCTGGGCATTGAAATCCTCGCCAAAGACCGGTTTATACCCCGAGGACAATTTCATGGCGGTGTTAACTACATTGAGATGCGCGTAGACGGCCGGCTGGTTTTTAAGCAAAGCATTGATAAAATCAACCCGGAAGAAACACGTGGCATTTACACATTGATGGATTATAAGGCGTTGAAAACAAAAGGCAGTCGGTTTTATAAGCTGTACATTGACGATGGAAATGTGCTCCCCTTCTACGGGGCCTCGCCAACATCGGGAAAACTTTTGATCCATGGTTCTAAAGAATATAAAGTTGAGGTTCTTCTGAAAGACGTTTTTGGTAACGCCAGCACCGCGAACTTCAAAATCAAACCGAGTCCCGTCACAAAAGATGTCAAGACATTACAGCCTTTTAACTTTGATCCTTATTATGAAGTTGACGAGAATGTCATGATGATAACGGCAAAACCGTGGATTGAAGGTGGCAATAAAGCAACGTTGTATACAAACGATTCTGTTACCCAGATGGAACCGTCGTATGCGAGTGCCGGAAGAACAATTTTCCTCGTTGATCTCCGTAAACAGATGCCCGACTCCGTTGTTGTAGCCGGCAAAACGTTGGTAACTCATTTCAAAACGATCATTCCTCCGGCAACGGAGTATAAATACTACAGTGATAAAGTGGACATCGAATTCCCTCCCAACTCCCTTTATGATACGTTGTACTTAAATGCATCGTTCAAAGATGATGATACATTTACCATTGGTGATCGAACAATACCCTTAAATCAAAACATAAAAATATCTTTCAGCCCCTCCAGAGAATATCCAAACGACAAGCGATATGCGGTGTATCGCGTCGTTGGCAAAAGTAACACATACCTCGGTGGTGAACGGAACAACGGCAGGATTTCATTTCAAAGTCGTGAGTTGGGCAACTTTGCTGTATTGATGGATAGTATATCCCCCACCGTATATCCTATTTCTATTAACAACAACACCGTGCGTTTCAAAATCAGGGACGACCTATCCGGAATTGCTACCTATACGGCAAACATTAATGGGAATTGGTTGTTAATGCACTACGACGCCAAAACAGCAACGATTTGGTCAGAGCGATTATCAAAGACCGAGCCCCTTTCTGGAGAGTTTGAATTAGTCGTGACAGACAATGCCGGTAACGTTCAAAGTTTCAAAACCAACATACACTAAATATGCCCCTCAAAATTGGCGACAAAGCACCTGACTTCTCCACGCGAGATCAGGATGGAGATACCATCAAATTATCCAGTCTTAAAGGCAAGAAAATCGTCCTTTACTTTTATCCAAGAGACATGACGCCAGGCTGTACAGCAGAAGCCTGCAACCTTCGTGATAACTACAAGCTTCTGCAAAAGCAAGGTTACGAAGTTCTTGGAGTGAGCACCGATGATGAAAAGTCTCACCAGAAATTTATTGCAAAAGAAAAACTGCCCTTCAGCCTTTTAGCCGATACAGATAAATCCATTCACGCCAAGTATGGAACATGGGTAGAAAAATCCATGTATGGAAGAAAGTACATGGGCACTGCACGTGTTACTTTCGTAATTGATGAGCGAGGATTTATCAGCGAGATCATAGAAAAGGTCGATACAAAGAATCACACCGACCAGATACTGGGCTCATCGGTATCGATACCGACGGCGAAATCAAATTCAGCTAAAAAAGTGCCTGCAAGAAAAATGCCGGCTAAAAAAGCAAAGGGCATCAGGAAGTGAGTCTTTCAAAGACAAATTTCAGGGTTGAGCGAAATTGCGCTTCCTCATTCCGTTGTTCAGTTAACAAAAATTCCACATCTTCGCGGGCGAAATTGATATAAGAAATGGCACAACCCGACATTAACAAGCTTCAAAAAATCTGTTCACAAGTTCGCCGCGACATCGTCCGCATGGTTCACGCCTGCCAGTCGGGTCACCCTGGCGGATCATTGGGCTGCACGGAGTTTTTTGTTTCGCTGTATTTCCACATTCTTAAACACGATCCTAAATTCAACATGGATGGAAAAGGCGAGGACCTCTTTTTCTTATCCAATGGACATATCTCGCCGGTTTGGTATTCTGTGCTCGCTCGTTCCGGTTATTTTAATGTGAAGGAACTTTCAACTTTCAGGAGGATAAATTCGAGACTTCAGGGGCACCCGGCAACACATGAGCACCTCCCTGGCATTCGGGTCGCCTCAGGATCTCTGGGGCAAGGTCTTTCCGTCGCGATAGGAGCGGCTCAAGCCAAGAAGATAAACAAAGACGATCGTTTTGTTTTCGTGCTCATGGGCGACGGAGAGCAAGAAGAAGGACAGATTTGGGAAGCATCCATGTATGCAGCCCATCATAAGGTAGACAACCTTATCGCCACCATCGATGTGAACGGGCAGCAAATTGACGGACCCGTTAAGGAAATAATGGATCTGAAAAATTTGAAGGCCAAATGGGAAGCTTTCGGTTGGGAAGTGCAGGAGTTTAATGGCAATAATCTCGATGAAACATTAAAGTCATTGGAAAACGCCAAAGCACTTGCAAAACGCGGAAAACCGATCATTAATCTGATGCATACGGTTATGGGCTATGGTGTTGATTTTATGATGAACTCTCACAAATGGCATGGTGTTGCACCAAACGACGAACAACTTGAAAAAGCTTTGGCACAGCTTGAGGAAACCATTGGGGATTATTGATTTTTTGTTCGTGAATTCGGCCATCGAATTAGTTTAACTTCCATTACACGCTGTTTTAACTTTGTTCGTTGTACTTTTACGTCCACCGAATAGCCAGCCGTGTTGCGTGAATTTCTGAAACGTCCTCTTTTTGCCCTTGTCGTAATGTGTACGCTCCTCAATTTTGAGTCGCTGGCACAACGGAAGGTGCAACAAAAAATTCCTGACAAGACCCGGATACTTTTTTTACTCGACGGTTCAGGTTCTATGATGGGTCAATGGGTGGATGGCAAATCAAGGATCGACGTAGCCAAAGAAATTCTTACTCGTCTTGTTGATTCATTGCGGAGCAATCCTAATCTCGAACTGGCCCTGCGGGTATATGGTCACCGTTATCCGCGACAATCCAACAATTGCCAGGACACAAAACTTGAGGTGCCATTCGCCATAAAAAATCACGATGCCATCATCAATAAACTTAAAGAAATCGTACCGAAGGGTGTCACACCAATCACCTACTCCTTAGAACAGGCCGCCAACGACTTTCCGTCGGCACAGGGATACCGAAACATTGTAATCCTCATCACCGATGGAATTGAATCGTGCGGTGGCGATCCCTGTTCCACCTCAAAGGCATTGCAAAGCAAAGGTGTGTTTTTACGTCCGTTCATTATTGGTCTGGGATTGGAAGGTGGAAAAATTCTGGACTGCGCGGGAAAGTATTTCGATTCAGAAAATTCAACTGCGTTCAACAATGTTCTCAACCAAACAATCAAAACGACTTTCTCAAAGACGTCTGTGAGTGTCGAACTGCTTGACGAATACAACAGGCCCACAGAAACAAACGTAGCAATCAGCTTTCTGAACGACATGACCAACACACCTGCTTACGAGTTCGTCCACTATCTTAACAGCGAAGGGAAACCGGATTCTGTAAATATCGATCCCGTATTGTCATACACAGTCGTTGTCAACACGGTGCCACAGATTGTGCGAAGGAATGTTAACATCGAAAACGGACGACATAATGTAATTTCAATACCTGCACCCCAGGGCAACCTTGTCATCAAACAGGAAGGAAGGAAAAGCGGTTTTTCAATCATCGTAAGGGAAAAAGGAAGTGCAACAATTCTCAATACCCAGGTTGCCAACGAAACTTTCCGCTATTTGAAAGGGACATATGAAATTGAGACACTAACGCTACCCAGAAGGACGTTCGACATTACAATTAATCCGGGCCAGACGAGGACGGTTACCTTACCCACACCAGGACTGGTTAATATCAATACTATTTCATCGGGATATGGAAGCTTGTTCGAGGTACTAGCCGACGGAACCGAAAAATGGGTCTGCAACCTTGAAGATAAAAAATCGCAACACACCTACACACTTCTCCCAGGAACATATAAGATCGCTTTCCGAGTCGGGGATGCAGGGGGAAGCAAGTATACGGCTGTCAAAACTTTCCAACTGAATTCGGGACAGACGATGAATGTCTCGGTTTTTAATTGACACGAATACTCTCACGGTAATGGTTAATTCATCACCAATCAATCTCTTTTAGTCCCTTGCTTTTCAAATATTCATTCGCTTTACTGAAATGCCTGCAGCCAAAAAATCCACGATCAGCAGAGAAAGGTGATGGATGTGCCGACATCAAAACATAGTGTTTTTTCCTGTCAATGATCTCACCTTTTTTTTGCGCGTACGCTCCCCACAGGAGAAAAACAACGTGCTCCTTCTCATCCGATATTGTCTTGATAACGTTGTCCGTAAATTCTTCCCATCCTTTATTTTGGTGAGATCCTGCAGAGGATGCGCGTACCGTTAGCGTAGCATTGAGCAACAATACCCCCTGCCTTGCCCAGCGTTCGAGATCGCCATTCTGCGGAAATGGCTTCCCAAGGTCTTGCTGAATTTCCTTAAAAATATTTACCAGGGACGGCGGCATCCTGATCCCATCGCGAACAGAAAAACACAAACCATTTGCCTGACCGGGGCCGTGATAAGGGTCCTGGCCTATGATGACGACTTTCACATCATCAAAACTGCAGGCGTCGAAGGCCCGAAAAATCTCTCGACCGGGCGGATAGATCGTATGCGTTTTATACTCCCCACGAACAAAATCAGTCAGTTTGTGAAAATAATCCTTCTCAAACTCACGAGACAAATGCTGTTTCCAACCAGCCGAAATTTTAACGTCCATATTTAACTTAGTGCAACAAAGTAAATCGCCCTTTTCACTTATCAAAACGCCGGTCACCGAAAAGAATGACCTCGCTAATGATGTGATTTTCAAGGTCCATCAACCTATTCTCAAGGAGTTAGGGCATAAAATTTTCCGTTTTTCTGAACGGGACCCGTGCTTTTTTATTTTGATGATAAAAGTCATCTACTCTGATGCAATTGGTCCCTATGATGAGATAATGATTTTAAGAAAAATTTGATATTTTTGACTTCTATGGTAACGGAAATTACACAGGGTGTCAAAGTTAGCGTGGAGACTGAATATCAACCTTCTTATTCAAGTCCTAGCCAGTACCACTATGTATTTACATATCGGATCACCATAGAAAATCAAAGCGAATATACCATCCAATTACTTAAGAGACACTGGTATATCTTTGATGCTGGTTTTCTGAAACGCGAAGTCGAAGGTGACGGCGTCGTTGGCCAGCAGCCGGTTCTTGAACCCGGACAGACACATCAATATGTATCCGGATGTAATCTTAAATCAGGTATCGGC
>DASUGQ010000205.1:0-8158 GCA_036273935.1 Cyclobacteriaceae bacterium
AAGACAGCGCCGAGATCATGGCTGACATAGAAAGCCGGATCGCGGAAATCTTTCTGTCGAAACTCAACGAAGGAAAGCAGGTAATTACGCTGGAGGATGTGAACGCACTGGTGGCTACTATGGGAAGCGTTCGCGACTTCAAAGCTGCTGAAGCTGACAATAATGAATCGGAAGAAACAAGCGAATCAACAACCGATGACGAAGGTGACAATACATCCTTTAAAGAAGGAACAAAATATACCTATCACCCGCCCAAACAACTGGTACGCGATCAGAAAAGGAAAATACTGGGCGGCGTCTGTGCCGGGTTAGGATATTATCTGAATGTCGACCCCGTCTGGATCCGGCTGCTATTCGCGCTATTCACTGCTACATACGGAATTGGCCTGCTGGTCTACGTCGTAATGTGGATCGCCATGCCAGGATCATATGACATTGAAGAGCCAGCGGCCGCAAAGAAAATGTTTCGTGATCCGGAACACAAAGTACTGGCCGGCGTGTCGGGCGGTATTGCTGCATACTTCGGCGTTGATATTCTTGTGGTGCGGATCCTTTTCATCGCTGCCACTTTCGCAGGCGGTATTGGTTTGTTAGTCTACATTATCATGTGGATCATTTTACCAGAGGCCCGGACGATTACCGATCGGATGCAGATGCAGGGTGAGCCGGTTACTTTGTCGGGCATTGAATCAAACATCAAGAAAGGCCTCGATGTAAAAGAAGATGAGAGTCCACTAGTGAAAATATTACTTATTCCTTTTCGCGTGATTGCCTTTCTGATCAACGCCCTGGCCAAAATACTGGGGCCATTGACGGAAGTATTAAGAGTGATCATTGGAATATTCATTACGATCTTCGGGTTTGGTTTGATCTTTTTTGTCATTATCCTGATCGGACTCGCAATGGGTATCTTCACCTTTCCGTGGCCATGGTTGCTTGATCAGAATGATATCGCTTTTCCTCTGGAGACCATCCGCAATCTCATTCCCGGTTGGATGGTATTTGCCGGCTGTGTTGCCGCGCTTATACCGAGCATAGCCATGATTTTGTTAGGATTGTCAGTGATGAGCAAGCGTGCATTGATTTCAGCGCCCGTGGGTTGGACACTCTTCGTGCTCTTCTTTGCAAGTGTCGGCGCCCTCTCATTTGGTATTCCGCAAATCGCTTATTCTTTCAAGGAAGTTGGTGAGTACAAAGTTGAAAAAGTATTTCCCATCGATGATAAAGAGATTATTGTATTCAGGATTAATGAAGTGGGCATGGATGATTATGACGCCGTAGCCCTGTCCCTGCGGGGATACGATGGAAAAGATCTCAAGCTTGCAATGGGTTACGAAGCCCATGGAAGCACCCGGCAAAGTGCGATCGAAAATGCTCAAATGGTTGAGTACAACGTGGAGCAGCAGGATTCGATGATAATATTTGATTCCAACATCCGCTTCAAAAGTGATGCGATATTCCGCGGCCAGCGATTAAAACTGGTTTTATATATTCCATATGATCATCCTTTTGTTCTGGATGAGGCTTCCAGTCATTTCATTACCCAATACATCGACTGGGAATACCAGGATGGCTTTACCTGGAAAATGACGCAGAAGGGACTGGAGTGCGTCAATTGCCCCGAGAAAAAAGAAGAGGAAACTTCAACTGATCTCCTCAACAACAAAGGCGATTTGCATGATTTTGATGAAATAGAACTTTCAGGAGTTTTCAATGCCACGATTCGTGGTGGCAATGAATATGCAGTGGAATTTACGGGACCACAAGACGAAAAAAATAAATACAACGTGTATCGTTCGGGCGAAACGTTAGTAATTGATTTCGAAGGAAAAAAAGAATTTGACTTCAAACTCAAGGAAATTGATGTGGAGGAGGTCCGGATCAACATCACGATGCCAAGACTGGAGAGACTGGAAGCCTCCGGTTATGGGTCCATCCGACTTGAGGGACTTTCTCATACGAACGACCTGGAAATCGAGGCAAACGGCCCTGTAAAAGTTCGGGGTGAACTTTTTGCCGACAATCTCAACGTAAACCTGAATGGAAGTTCTGAGGCAGATCTTTCAGGAAAAGTCAATTCTCTGAATGCCGATGTAAAATTTGCTTCTTCGTTAAAGGCCTACAACTTAGAAGCAAGGGAAGCAATAGTAGAAGTAAACGGGGCATCCTCGGCGAAAGTGAATGTCACTGAAAGCCTGGAAATGGAGGAAGGGGTGGCAAGTGATATCGACTACAGGGGAAATCCAAAAGTCATCAAACGAGATTAGCAACTCGACTGAATTAAAGCTGAAAAAACGAATCTGAATTTGATTTGAGATCGTTAAAAATCACTATATTTTCTTAGGTGAATGTGACGGCATTTGCTTCCTGGAACTTAAAACGGGAAATGCCAAATGAAAATTCTTATTGCTCTCATCAGCGCAATGGCTGTATTTACAGCTGCACCAACAGGATACGGACAACGCCAGGGTATCCGGGGAGAGATATTTTGGCTCGGTGGAAACCAAATGCCAGGTCCCGGAAAAATCGCTGCTCCCAAGCTTGGTATTCAACGGGAGATATTCATTTACAAGGTCACGACAGTAGAAAAAGAACAGCAGACCGGTCCATTCTTTACAGACATCAAAACTGAGCTGGTGGCCAAGGCATCAAGCAAAGATGATGGTACATTTAAAGTGAAACTCCCGCCAGGTGAATATTCTGTTTTTGTAAAGGAACCAGAGGGCATGTTTGCCAATCTCATTGATAAAACTGGCAAAATCAATCCGATTGTAGTCCAGGCGAAGCGATTCTCCTGGCTAACGATCACAGTTGACTACCAAGCTTCTTACTAAAACCCTGTCTATAAAAAAATTAACATTTCGGAAGCAACCTGTCACAGTTAACCCGCATCTTGTATTCGAGAGGGCCTAAATGACGCTGAAAATTTACCGGACAAAGGAACATGATCTTATAAAAGGGTGCCGGCAGGGTGACAGAAATGCCCAGCGCGAGCTTTATGAGTCGTATTCGTCCAAAATGTATGCTTTATGTTACCGCTATGTACGAAACGCCATGGAGGCGGAGGACATTATGGTAATGGCGTTCATGAAAGTCTTCGACCGTATCGACCAATTCAAGGGAGAAGGAAGTTTTGAAGGATGGATTCGTCGCATAATGGTGAATGAATCGCTCACGCATTTAAGAAAAAACCGGAACATGTATCTCGAAATGGATATTGACGCCGCAATGCGCGAACCACACTACAACCAGCACGAACATCAGCTTGAAGCCGAAGATCTTATTAATATGATACGCGAACTTCCTGCGGGCTATCGGGCGGTGTTTAACATGTATGCCATCGACGGTTATTCACATAAAGAAATTGCCGAACAATTGGGAATAACGGAAAGCACGTCCAAATCACAACTGAACAGAGCGAGAGCATACCTTCAAAAAATGTTATTGAATCTGGAACACGTAAAAGAAAAAAAACTGAGCAACGATGAATCAGCAACCTGACAAACTATTCAAGTCGAAACTCGAAAATTATCATCGCCCCGCTCCAGTCAACGCGTGGGCGCGGATCGAGTCGGGATTGTCAAAAAAAAATAACCGGGGATTTTGGTTAAAAATTGCTGCGTCGCTGACATTGATTGCCATCGTTTCCTATGGAATCATTGCGATCACGAAAAAAGACAATACAACTCCATTATTAACAGAACAAAAATCTCCAGAGCAATTACTGCCAGCAGAGGACAAGGGTGAAATTAACGACGTACCTGAAAAAACCGAACGGGTTAAAGAAAAGGTTCTTCAACCCATATTGAAAAAAAACAGAGCCGTCGAAAAACAATCTGAAAAAACAACGAACAAAATTCCTGAAGAAACTCCATACCAACAAATAAAAATGACGGTTGAGAATGAAGTAACAGTGAATGAAGAAGTGGCATCAACCAATGAACCTGCAATCACTTCTGATCGTGCTGTCAAAGGTTTCAAGCTCGTGATCGAAGCCGACGAAGTGAACGAGAAATATTTAATGAAAAGTACAATAGCCAAAGCAACCTCGGAAGACAACAGCGCATCTGGTATTAAGAAACTGCTGGACAAAGCGAACGATCTGAAAAATAATCAGGATCCCGTCGGCGACCTCCGGCACATGAAAAATGAAATTCTGGCGCTGAATTTCCAATCAAATAAAAAGCACGGACAAAACAAGTAACGAGGTATGATTAGTAAAATAATTTTCACATCAATAATATCAGTTGGTTTTCTGAATGCATATGCACAGACCAGGGCGGCTGATACCGTTGTAGTCAAGCTTGGGAAAGCAAGTCAGGTAGTCCTTACGATACAAGACCGAAATGACATCGAAGCACTGAAACAATATGATTTTCAAAGTCTCTTCAGTGACATCATTTCAAAAATCGAATCAAACGATACGACTCCTTTGGTAAACACAAATGACTCCCTCCCTTCGCCAGGCGAGGAAGAACGGTTAAGCCTGGAAAGTGACAACGACAATAATACCAATGACGATGACTGGGACGACCATTGGGACAACGAGTGGAGTGGCAAAAAAAGATGGCGAACAACGCAGTCCTTTAATTTCGATCTGGGAACGAACAATTACCTTTCAAACGGAAAATTCCCTGACAGCGAAAATGCACCTTACTCTGTTCGTCCGTGGGGTTCCTGGTATGTAGCATTTAACTCTATCCAGCGGACGCGAATTGGCAACAACTTTTTCCTTGAATGGGGCGGTGGAGTGAGCTGGTATAACTTCAAGTTCCAGGACGATAACATCGTGATGCAGAAAGATGACGCGGGAACAACATTCGTGAGAGATGAAAACCCTGAGTTGTCCTATAAGAAAAGCAAACTCACCGTTACTTACATCAATGCTCAATTGATACCCATGTTGGACTTTGGCGGTGACAATTATAAGCCACGCATCTGGGACGGACGACACAGCGCGTTTCGAATTGGAGCGGGCCCTTATATCGGTTACAAGATCGACAGCTACTCAAAAGTAAAATACAAAAATGACGAGGACACAAAAAAAGACAAGGACCATGATAGTTACTACATCGACAATATCCGCTACGGCATAAGAATGCAATTGGGATTCCATTCCACTGATCTCTTTTTCAATTACGATATGAATGAGCTGTTTACCGAAGGAAAAGGCCCGTCACTCAACGCCTTCAGCTTTGGTGTCATCTTTTGAATAAAAACAATCTCAATTATTCAGGAAGGCGATCTGGTAAATCGCCTTTCATCATTTTGTACGATGAGACAACCGTTCAGACTCGAAGCTAAGATTCGCAGATCGAACATAACCGGCCAAAACCTGCTCGTCTTCATTAGCAGAATTTATGTAATTTTATATTTTTGGGATTAAATAAACATATGGCCGAAGCATTGACGAACTTATCCAGAAAAGAACAAGTCATCCGAAAGGCAGCTGAACTTTTCAGACAAAAAGGTTATGCCGCCGCAAGTATGCGAGACCTTGCGCAGATGCTGGGAATTGAAGCGGCCAGCCTGTATTCGCATATTAAATCAAAGGAAGAAATTTTGCGCACCCTCTGCTTTGATATGGCCGCTGAATTTCGTTCTTCGCTTGAAGGCGTTGAAAAGCAAAAGGTATCATCAAGCGAAAAATTGCGACTGGGAATCATCGGCCACATTCAGGTCATGGCAAAAGACCTTACCGCCTCCGCCGTATTTATGAATGAGCATCGTCATTTGAGCCAACCTTACTTGCGTGATTTTCTTTTGCTAAGGATCAACTACATCAATCGCTTTAAAAAAATCATTGAAGACGGTGTGAAATCAGGAGAATTCAAAGACAGCATTGATAAGAAGCTGGCCGTAATGACCCTTTTCTCGTCCCTCAACTGGATGCCCATGTGGTATGATCCGGGAGGCACGATTGATCCCCTGCAACTCGGTTTGCAACTTGCTGATATGCTGGTTAATGGGTTAAAGAAATTGTGACTTAGACTAACCAGAATTGGCTAATTGTAGTGCATGAAAGGACCAACAATCAACTGGATTTCCTTCCAAATAACCTTGAATGCTTCAGCTGGAGAATCGAAGCAGCTTTGAAGGTAGTGCAATGCGCTGCTGTCAGCAGGCAATTCGTTATTCAACCACTTCCAAATATCATCTGCAAGAATTAACAATTCATTACTGTGGTATTTGGGATAATACCGGTAAAGAATGTCTAACGCCCATAAAAAATCCAGGTGCCGCATAGAGTAAAGAATTAACGATGTCTTCACGCACTTAGTTTTTAATTTGTCACAAAAGATCAGGAAAAAGAAATCATTTTTTGACATCACCCTCGCTTGGATGACACCTGGCTGAAAGATGATGAAATACTCACTTATATGACAAATCTCATCAGACTTAACCCAACATTCTTCAGCATTCATCCGTATTTGGAAAAAATTAGCCATGCAACGTACAGCGATTTATCTGGTTCTTATTCCGGCAATCACCTTAAGTATTTGTCTTAATGGGTGCAAAAGCCATGAACCCCACATTGAAAACGGGACAAAGTTTACAAAAGCCGATTCTGTTACAGAAAAATACCTTGACCTCGAAGACAGCATTTTAATCGTCTGGAATACGATCGTAAACGACGACAATCTTAAAATCCAGACCATGCATGATTTGTTGCACCAGCTCCTTGTTTCCAACACACTTGACAAAGACGAATTGATTTCGCTCGAAAACCGATTGAATGAACTCGATGGAATGAAGATTACCCAGGAATCGATCAAGGACCCAATTCACGTCTATGAATATGATCTTGCGTCAAAGACCCTTGTTAATGAATTGATCAATCTTACATCATCAGTTGAGCCATTTAAAAAGGACCCTCTCCAGATAATCCTGGCGACGATTCAGGATGCGGACAGCAGAGTAAGGGAAAACCGGTTCAACTATGATAAAATCGCTTATGAATTCAATCAATTCGTGGAACGGAACGAAGCGTTTCTAAACGAACAAGATCAAAACTTGAGCACGGCCAAAAAAGGGCTGTTTCAGATTTCGTCTGAATCACAGGGATCACCCGCAACAAGTGCTTTCCAAAATTGAATTCATCCTATTCGCCTAATCCACAATTTGTCCCAATAATCCCACAAAAACAGCCCAAAAAGATTAAAAAACCAAGATTATTATAAATGGCACTATTCTTTCTATAATACTTACCATGGTCTCATTTGATCAAATATCTTCAATAAAGTCATTAGCGCAGCAGGGCCTGAATTGCTGGTTGCAATACGTATTGGCGCAACCAGTCTATATCGATCTTCAAATAATGACCATTCTTACGCTTCAATTTTGTGGAATCCCAAAACTGATGTCCTTTTTTGGCAAGGTAGCCCTGCTTCACAATGGCATGTTAAAAATGATAAAAGCCGACGAGCTGGTATTCGAAAAAGCTTAAAGGTCAAATCCCAAATACAGATTCCCATTCCAGGTCTAATTGCGTGGTGAGCTTTCTCGATTAGTTAATCCTTACTGCGAGAGATTACTGGGATGCCCATGACAATTAAAAAAATTCTTTCTGCAAACCTGTTGCACGGCTTCATGATTTAAGTTTGCTGGTAATTAATCCATACGCTTGGCACAGCACAGTCACAACCACGACCATGAACATCGCGAAAGTCTCGGTAACATCAGAATGGCTTTCTGGTTAAATACCGGTTTCGCGCTGTTTGAATTGGCGGGTGGAATTCTAACGAATAGTGTTGCTATTCTATCCGATGCCCTGCATGACTTTGGTGACAGTCTATCGCTGGGGCTAGCTCATTTCTTCGAGAAAAAGTCGGAGCAAACGCGCGACAAAGCTTTCTCATATGGGTACAGGCGATTTTCCCTCCTGGGCGCATTTATCAATTCCATCGTACTGATCGTCGGATCAATTTTCGTAATACAAGAGGCCGCGAAAAGATTACTTGAGCCCCAAGAAGTTAATGCAAGGGGTATGCTGCTATTGGCAGTAATCGGGGTCGTTGTCAACCTGGTGGCCATGCTGCGCCTTAAAAGAGGCAGTTCGATAAACGAACGGGTGGTTTCGCTTCATTTTCTTGAGGATGTATTGGGGTGGGTCGCCGTGATGATTGGAAGCATCGTTATGATCTTTGCGAAAGTTCCA
>DASUGQ010000206.1:0-3702 GCA_036273935.1 Cyclobacteriaceae bacterium
TACCTGCTGGTGAAGTATTGAAAATTAAATCCAGCGCTTTGAAGTTTATCGCGGTGGACCTTCTGCTTTCCAGTCGGATTCAGTTCCTGTAGAATCCTTCTGTTTCTTAATAGGGCATGAGTTACGTTTCGCACGTAATTGGTTGCCGGGGTCCGGTTCCTGTTATTATACGCTATTCGACACAGCTCGGAGCAATATTTTTTGTCCTTGCGTCCAGTGATCTTCCCGCCACACTCCTGGCAGGTTTTTGTTGAATTTGAGGTCATTTAGAGGGTTTTGAGTCTTTAGCGAACCGTGTGGAAACGTGTACACACGGATACACCCGAATATAATCGATTATATCCGTTTAAGAAATGCATTGGTCATTTTTTCCGCCACACCTTTGTATCGTCAGTTCAGAACAACCTCGTCAGGTCACGAATGGGCTGACCAGAGTTGATAGGCATAACGAAGAAAAAATGTTAAACCTTAAATAAATACAATTATGAAAAGTCTGCGAAACAGTGTACAGCTAATCGGTCATCTTGGTAAAGATCCTGAATTACGAACTTTCGAAAAAGGTTCTAAACTGGCCACCTTTACAATTGCCACAAAGGATTCATACAAGAATCAAAAAGGTGAGAAGGTGGAGGACACTCAGTGGCATAACATCGTTATCTGGGGGAAACTGGCGGATCTTGCGGGAAAATATCTGAAAAAAGGTAGTGAAGTGGTTGTGGAGGGGCGATTGATCCATAGAGCCTACGAGACAGCCGCGGGAGAGAAGAAATATTTCACTGAAATTAATGTGAATGACCTGGTAATGGTAGGAAGCAAATAACCGTTGGGTGATATACCGATAAATGAGCGAGGCTGTCATTGATTTGACAGCCTCTTTTGTTTTGTAGATATTCAAAAGGTTTCGGCGGCGAGACAATCTAACCGGCCGTTTATCAAAATCCCCGTTTTTGACGTTATAGGTTTAGTATTTTAAACCATTAACTTTGCCTGTTGATGAATTTTGTCAATCCCGGTTTCCTTTGGGCGCTTTTTGCCTTATCCATTCCAATACTCATTCACCTCTTCAACTTTAGAAGAACCAGGCAAGTTTACTTCTCAAATACCCGAGTTCTAAAGCAAGTCAAACAGGTTTCTACCACCCGGCGAAAACTCAAGCACTATCTGATTCTCCTTTCCCGCCTTCTATTCATCTTTTTTCTCGTGATTGTATTTGCTCAACCGATTATTCCGCCAAAAGAACAAGTGGGGTCGCAGCGGCATGTTACCTTATACCTTGATAACTCGTTGAGCATGTCGGCTCAGTTGGCAGATAAGACCCGCGCATTCAATACAGGTGTGGATTTCTTAGAAGGAATAATTAACCTTTTCCCAACCGAGACGCAGTACAGGCTGATCACAAATGATTTCTCCCCGTTCTCCAATACTTTCAAGACCAAGGCGGAAGCCCTCGATTTACTTACGCAAATCAAACTATCTCCGATAAGCAGGGATGCCTCTGAAATTGTGACGAAAATTTCTGACACCAGGATCATCGGCGATGTGTTTTGGATATCGGATTTCCAGCAATCAACATTCGATGATGTAAGCGCGGCCGATAGCACGATTGCATGGCATTTGGTGCCTATTACACCAACCCTTAGTGACAATGTGTTCATAGATACCGCCTATCTGGACAATCCTTTTGCCGTGGGCAGGGAAAAAAATTCCCTGATCGTAAAGGTTAGAAACGATGGCAGGAGTGCCCGCGATCAGTTAAGCATGAAACTGACCATTAACAACATACAGGCGGCCACGGTTGCCATTAACATTCCGGCCGGAGGGATAGCAGAAACCAGCTTTGATTTGACGCAAGTGTTTACCGGCTTGAATAAGGCCCACCTGAGTTTTAATGATTTCCCCATTAGTTTTGACAATGACTTCTTTTTGGCACTTAATTTTTCCGAGAAGATTAACGTTTTGGAGATTCGAGCTGATCAATCGAGATCACCTGTTGAACAGGTATTTGGGAATCACCAGCTGTTTAACTACAGCGGTTTTCCAGTAGGAAATTTTAATTACAGCCTTTTAAGTCAGGTGGATCTTGTAATCGTGAATGGAATTGACGCCATTGACCCCGCTTTAGGCCTTGTGTTGAGGGAATATGTTAATAACTATGGCACACTTCTTCTAATCCCCGGCGCAAAACCAGATGCTTCCTCCTATCAAAGCCTTACGTCTTTGCCAATATCCGTTGTCGACCAGCCCATTAAGCAGGATCTTGATCCACCAGATTTTAGTAATCCCTTTTTTGAAAATGTGTTTGAAGAGAAAACCACATCACTGGCCATGCCATCGGCCCGCAAAATTATAGATTGGGGCGCTGATCGTTCTTCGATTCTTAAATTCAGAAATGGACAACCTTTCTTGTCCCTCTCAACTTCAGGAGGAAAGATTTATATTATGGGCTCACCACTTACGGATAGCTTCACTGATTTTTACCGAAATGCTCTTTTTGTGCCGGTGATGTATCGAATCGCTGCGAGCGCCCAAAAGAACACACCGAAACCATACTACACACTGAGTGAAAGCGCTCTATCCTTGAAAATTGACAGCCTCGTGGGTGAGGAGCCACTTCGATTAATCGGGGAACAGGAAATAATTCCCTCGCAACATAAAATTGCAGACCGGGTAGTGCTGGATATCCCCAAACATATCTTAAACCAGGGGTTCTATAACGTAGTGGTTAACCGTGATACCGTTGATCTTCTGGCGTTCAACCTGGATAAGGACGAGTCGCTGATGCAATTATACTCGATTGACCAAATTCGCGAGAGATTTGGAGGACGGCCAAATATTACTGTTTTTGAAGCTCGTTCGTCGGACGCTTTCAGCAACGAAATAAAAGAGAGATATTTGGGCAAGCCATTGTGGAAGTATGCTTTAATGCTGGCGTTGTTCTTCCTGCTGGCTGAAATACTTCTGATTCGGTTTCTAAAATAACGCTTTAATGAAAATCCTAATCCACGGAGCTGAAATTATCGACAGCAACACACCGTACCATAGGAAAGAAAAAAATGTTTTAGTTCAGAACGGTCGCATTGTATCAATCAGTGACAAGTCATCGCAGGCCGACAAAATAATTGACGCCACCGGGATGAAATTATCAACCGGCTGGTTTGACCTCGGTACCTCTGTGGGTGATCCTGGCCTTGAGCATAAAGAAGATCTCGACTCGGTATCAAAGGCCGCGGCCTCTGGTGGTTTTACAGAGATTGCAATCCTGCCCAATACACAGCCCGCAATCCAGACGAAGAATGATATCTCATATATTTCGCGTAATAATGTCAATCGCCTCGTCCAGTTACATGCCCTGGCGGCTGTGACCAAAAATTGCAAAGGCGAAGAACTTACAGAAATGATTGATCTCCACGAAGCCGGTGCTGTTGCTTTCACAGACGGATTGAAACCCATCTGGCATACTGATATTCTCCTGAAGTCACTGCAATATCTTCAAAAATTCAATGGCGTGTTGATTGACACTCCTGAGGATCCTTTTCTGAACATGTTTGGGCAAATGAATGAAGGTATTCAAAGCACAATGCTCGGACTAAAAGGCATGCCGAGGATCGCTGAAGAGATTGTGGTTTCGCGGAACCTTGAACTGTTGGGTTATGCGGGAGGGAAACTTCACTTTGCGTCACTCTCTTCGGCCAAATCAATTGA
>DASUGQ010000207.1:0-11186 GCA_036273935.1 Cyclobacteriaceae bacterium
AAAAAAATAGCATAACGCTATCCGTTGAAGCACTCCCATGATCCTTGTCTCACTGAACGGCCTGAACATCCACGAGCCGTCTTCCACCTGTTTAAAAAAAGGAAACCAGTACATAAGGTATCCAATGAGAAACACAAGAAAAGTGCGCTTGATTACCTTCTTAAAAAAAATCCCGTTCCCCTCAGCTTCAAGCTTGTTCATCGAAAAACTCATCGCGTTGCCAACTGCAAAAAGGAAGGAAGGAAAAACCAAATCAGCGAGGGTAAACCCCAGCCACTTTGCATGCACCAGGTAAGGATACAACTGGGCACCCTTCCCCGGACTATTGACAATGATCATCAGACAAATAGTAATGCCCCGGAAGACATCCAACGAAAGAAAGCGTTCCGCTCCCCTCGGGCTCCCCTTTATTAATATCACATCCGTGTCGATCGAGTAGACTTCTTTCATTTTCTAAATACCATACGCTTCATTCAGAATTGATCTGTATTTCTTATGGAGTTGGTTCACCACATTGAGCGCATTCAGGGTTGGTTCAATCGTAAAATTCTTTTGAGTATTTACCCATTGCCATTCCCAATCCTTTATCGAACTTTCAAATGACTGGATATCTGCGTCATCTCCGTCCTTTAATGCAACGTTCAAAAGACTAAAAAACTTTTCCCATCGGGGCTTGTAGAAATCGCTGATCAATCCGCTCCATTGACGGCAGGAGTATTCATGGAGACCATTGTTCTTATCGCCCCAAAGGGTAATCAGATTTCTGGCGTTTCGCTCGTACAATGCTTTTTCCTCTGGGATATCACCACAACTTCTGGCCTGATCGATCCACGGTCCCAACAAAAAATCCTTTCGCGTAGCCAACAAATGGTCTATATCATCAAGCAGGGCAAGAAACTGGCTGGTGTGGTGATGGTAAGAATCAATATCTTTTTTATGATACGCCTGTACAATAGTTGAGTGAAGTATTATGGCGTAGTCAGCCAATACCTGCCGCGTTACATCGACAAGATCATATTGATAACCGTCATAATTCCCGGCTGTCGCTGAGGCCAGCAACAACTCGTCCCAGGCGGGCAACAAGTCGGCAGCAGCGTAATTCAGTTTCGTCTTCGCCCATCTTTGTTCTGAATCAAGTGTTGGCCGCGCAACAAAAATGGATTCAGCACCATCGCGGATTGCTTCTCCGTTATATACCGTTTTACGCAAAATCTTCCACGCGTTCAGGGCGTGTTCATTGATACTGCCATAACGGTTATGAATGTATTTCGGCAACCAGGTGTTAACATCAATGGGCTCATCTCGCCAGGTATGATCGGTCATTAACTCATAAAGCACCGGATTTTGTTCGATCCCTTCCATTGTTAGCCCAATGCCTTTCAATTTACCAGAGGTACTATCTTTCAGCGCCGTGGGTGGCCCTTCTGCTACGCCATCCATGCGGCCAAACAAACTAATATTTCCACCAAAGTTATGCAGCATATTCCATATCCATGGCTTTCCATAAAATGCTTCCGTTCGTTTCCAAACCGGTTCAATCTCTGTTGTAAGGTCAAGAATGATCATGTGTTCATCGGGCACAGCGCCGAGAAGTGCTCTGATTTGTGGCGCATGCCAGAACTTTCGATCACTATAAAACAGCCAACCCTGCATAACCCATGTTGCCTCGGGATCCGCCGTTCTCATGCCTTCATAGACTCGTCGACTTAAGGTGGAGAGGAACTCAGGTTCGTCCGACGGCGGTTCGTTCTCATTAAATGTATCGGCCGAATACAGGTGGTCCGTTCCATAAAATTTTGTTTGCGTCTCTAAGAATTTTCGACCGATCTCAGCAAACAATGGATCCTGCGAATCGAGAATGTAGGTATCAGCAAAACCGTTGCCCCAATTCGTCTTCTTCAATTTTGCATTTGGAAAGTACTTTATAAACGATGGCGGTACATGTCCTGTAAACGCCGGCAATACGGGCTTCATGCCCAATTCACGCTGTCGCGTTACAATCTTCTGCTGAAGTTGCTTTTGCCTTTCCATCCAGCTTTTCGGTAAAGGACCTCCCCATGCATCCAGGTTGCCCATCCAAAACCAGGCAAAGTATGCGGGACCGCAGAAAAATACATTCAGATCTTCATCTGAAAATCCCAATGACTTGTAGACTTCGTACCAAATATATTCCTGACCCGTGATGGCCAGTGGCATGTTAATGCCATGCAGCGCCATCCAGTCAATCTCTTTTTCCCAACGTTCCCAATCCCACCAACTCATGCTGTAGTTGAAGGTACAGTAGTTCAGGTAGTAGCGATATTGATACGGACTAGTCTTACGAATTTTGCCTTGTACTTTTGGAAGTGGATCAGGTAAATTCAAATTCGTTCCATTCCACGTGATCTGTCCTTTGCCATATTCTTTTATATAATAATAGAGTGCCGATGCAACTGCGGCGTTAGAACTTCCTCTTAGAATGATTCTGTCCTGTTTACTCTCGACTTCGAATACATCCATCGTCGAGGGAGCTAATGACTCCACGCGAAAGCTATTCGAATATTTCGGAAGGACTCTGGAAATCAACGCAAGCGCGGCGGCTTGATCTGATTGTGCGCGGCTGTCAGTCAACAAAGAGACAAGGAATGCAAAAAGGAAAATGAACTTCTTGAAGATCATCTAATGTCAGATAACTGGTGAATAAAAAGGGCCATGCCGGCAAGCATGGCCCACCCGAAAGATTAGTTACTATAACCCGGGTTTTGTTGCAATTGCGGATTTACCTGGAACGCTTGTGTTGGAATGGGGAAAAGACGTTTGCTTGGATTGTTGTCTGTTTTATATCCCCACTGATCCTCAAATTTCCCAAACCTGATCATGTCATTTCGGTGCCAGTTCTCGCCTACAAGTTCACGTGTTCTTTCTTCATAGATATCTTGTAAGGTCACGGACGCCCATGGACCCGAAGTTGTTCGTACTGCTCTCAATTCATTCATAAGAGAGAGAGTCGTTTGTCCTAATGTTGGTGTGCCTCCACGTTCGATAGCTTCGGCCTTCATCAGCAAGACATCTGAGTATCGGAATATCGGTATGTCATTGTTCTGGTTCCTGGTTGATGATGTGCTGTCAGGATAAAACTTGATGCTACGGTACCCCATGTTCCATGACTTTTCATCATTACCACAATCAAACGCCGCAGCATTCTTGACCACCACATCTGGTGTCAGATTCACGTGATAGGCAAGCGCATCACCACCATCGGCTCCCGCATAATCTTCGTCGTAACCTTTCTTGGTCGTATTGACGATGATCGGCGTCCCATCATACTTATATTGAAGCCCGGTAAGCCATTGCTTCGTTCGCACATCATTAGGATCATTGAAGTAAGCGTAAAATTCCGGGAGCGTGCTCATCGGCGCACTGGGTGTGAAGTTCAGACTATACTTAGCCCGTGTAGAACGAGGTAACCAATAGCGGTCGTAGAACATTTGGCCATTGCTGGTAGAAGCATCATACGGAATGGCGAAGATAAATTCCTTAATGTGTGGGCCATTGTCCAAGCCAAACATTTTGCGGAAGTTCGACTCCAGTGCATAGCTACCAGACTCAATGATCATATCGCAGGCTTCGATCGCTTCATTGTAACGTGATTGACCAATGTACACTTCAGCATTGATATAAAGCTTGGCCAGAAGAGCATAGGCTGTATAGAGGCTAGGCCTTCCGTAAGTTTCGACTCCAACAGCGGCATTAAGATCAGGTATGCAGGCATTCACTTCCTCCTCGATGAAGCTGAATACCTCAGCACGCGGACGGGTCTGTGGTGGATTAGTGTCACCGAATTCCGTAACAATTGGAATGTTTCCCCATAGATCCATCATCATAAAGACAGCGATCGCCCGCATCATCCTCAATTCAGCAAGTGCGGTGCTTTTCCCTTCTACCTCGGGTCCCTTTTCGATCAAATACATGTTTTGATTGGCATTGCTGATCACATTGTTTAAATAACCCCAGGCAGCATTGACGTGAGCATTTGCCGGTGTCCAGCTATGTTTGTGATGTTGCTCGTAGCGGCCGTTATCATACCAGTTTCCGCCGCGTGCCGGCATGATCGCTTCATCGGTACTGAGTGTCTGCAGGAACCAATAGTCGACTGCAAAGTTCTGGCGAAAGGCATTGTAGGTAGGGCCCGCGGCTGCCACAAACTGATCAGGAGTTTGTGGGAATATATCGGGTGTAAGCTGCGTTGATATCGGCACTTCAAGGTCATGGCAGGAGAAAAGTCCTCCACTAAAGATTGAAATGAAAAGGACGTATTTTATTGCTTTCATTTTGTTTCTATTTTGGATATTCATTGTTCGCTAATAAGTTAGAAGGTTACATTCACTCCAATCAGCACCGTGCGGGTCTTAGGATAGAAGTTGCGTGCATCAACACCCGGAGCCAAGCCTCCCTGGTTGATTTCAGGATCAATTCCTTTATAGTCGGTAATGGTAAAGAGATTGTTCACTGAGAGATATAGCCTTAGTCTCTTGAAATCTTCTGAAAGATTATTGAAGTTATATCCAAGGGTTGCATTGTCCAATCGTATGAAATTTCCGCTTTCAACGAATCGCGATGAATACCGATATGAGTTAATGTCATCAACCGATTCCGAAGCTACTTCTACAGGAATATTATTAAGTCGCGCGGTGCTGGGACGGAACAGATCGGCTCGCGTAACATTCATGATCTTGTTACCAAACACACCACGGAAGAAGAAATTGAGATCAAAATTTTTGTAACGAAGACTGTTACTCCATCCCAGCAAAAGTTTAGGTTGCGCACTACCCACAGCATAATAATCATCGCGTATGGCCGGCGTCGTCGTCAGGTTTCCATCGGCATCATAATACTGGGAAACTCCAGATTCATTTTTTCCAGCGTACTTGTAGGTAAAGAACTGTCCTAAAGGCTGACCCTGCGTGATCATCTGAACGCTTTCACCGGTTTGTCCTCCGCCATCGGGTTGAACAATCAAAACGGAATCTGCCTGCAACGTTGAATTCGACAAGCTCACAATTTTGTTCCGGTTACTTGAAAGATTAAGTGTTGTGTTCCACGAAAAATCATTGCTCTCAATCGGCACTGCGTTCAGCGTAAACTCTACTCCTTTGTTTGACATCTCACCAACGTTATCCGTGAGGTATCCGTAAGGATAAAGGGATGCATCGACCTGGTACGTCCAGATCAGATCGGTTGTTCGTTTGTCATACACTTCCACCGATCCACCGAGTCTTCCATTCGCCATCGAAAAATCAAGGCCAATGTTCGTCATTGCCGTCTTCTCCCACTTCAGATCAGGATTTTCGTTTTGAATTGCACCGATTGCATTTTCGTAGGTGCCCTGATAGTAGAATGTACCCTGGCTACCGTAAATCAATTTTGTTGTGTAGGGGCTAAAACCAAATGAGTTTCCTGTTTCACCATAGCTGGCACGCAATTTCAGGTCATTGAATAATTTGCTATCAGCCATAAAGTTTTCATTCGAAATTCTCCAGGCTGCGCCGATGGATGGGAAGTAGCCCCATTGTTCATTTTCACCAAACGCCGACGAACCATCACGACGTATCGAAAGTTGAAGCAGGTACCGGCCCCCATAATTATAGTTTAGCCTGGCAAAATCAGAAATCAGGCGAACTTGCTGATAAAGGTCGGGACCGAAATCAACACGGAAAGACGGTACTGCATAAGGATTTCCCAAACCAAGGTTGTGGTAGCTTACATTGTCAACGGGAAAATTAGTGCTTGTTGCCTGGAAACCATCGCCATTGATGTTTTCCTGCCATGAATATCCCAGTACGGCATTGACACTATGGTTTCCAAAAGACCGATCCCAAGTCAGGAATGTCTCGAGAATCTTATTGGTGTTTTGATAGGTATTCCGGACGGCCTGACCGTTAGACCCGGTAAGATTAATGAAGACAGGATTAGCCGGCGGGTCTGGAGTGCTTCTTACGTTGTTATAGAATTCTGTATAGTAGCTATTGTAATATGCTCCATAGTTACTCTGAAAGTTCTGGTAAGACACGTTGATGTTGTAGGTGAGACCAAAAGGTAATTGCAATTGGCCATTCATCGTTCCTAAAAAGTTGTTGTACTTAGAACGCTCATCTCCGTTTTCAATCATCGACACAGGATTGTAATAGCTTGTTCGGGTAAAGTTCTCATAAAATGAACCATCTTCATTATAAACCGGAACGGTTGGCAGATAAGTCAGCATTTGCGCCAATACTGTATTGCGATAAGGAACCAGGTTGGCCTCGTTAAAAGAATTGGTAACAGCAAAACCCAGCTTAAGTTTGTCGTGAATAGCTTTTTGCTCAACCGACAGACGCGCAATGACTCTTTGCAAACCACTACTTTTAAGAATCCCCTCCTGGTCGAAATAATTCAAGCTTGCGCTGTATACCGTTTGATCGGTTCCTCCTCCCAGCGAAATATTGTGATTCTGTGTAAAAGCTGTGCTTCGTTGAACTTCATCCTGCCAATTTGTGCTGACGCCAAGATCATCTTCCGGCGCAAGAGATTGTCCGCTCTGCGTTAGAAAGTCACGGAGTTGACTGGCGCTCATCATATCATACTGATTTGAAACTTTATCAAAGCCGAGATAACCGTTGTAAGACAATTGAGCTTTGCCTTTTTCCGGTCTTTTTGTCGTCACCATAATCACACCGTTGGCAGCGCGGTTACCGTAAATGGCTGTAGCCGCCGCATCCTTTAATACTTCTATGGAAACAATATCGTCTGGTGCAATAAGGGAAATGTCTGCACCGATTACACCATCGATAACAAACAATGGCGATTGTGCTCCATCACGAAGCGTAGAAGCGCCGCGAAGAATGATGGCCGCCGGACGATTGGGATCACCGCTTCTGGTAATATTCAGTCCGGGAACTTTTCCCTGAAGAAGTTGACCCACATCGCTGATTGCACCTCTGTTGAGGTCATCCTTTTTAATGGTGCTGATGGCGCTGGTCAGGTTCTCACGTGTCTGAACACCATAGCCAACAACCACTACTTCGCCAAGTTGTGTAACATCTTCCTGCATCACAATGTCCACCACAGTTTTCCCGGCCAAAGGAATTTCCCGCGTAGCATAACCAATAAAAGAGAATACGAGCGTTGAGTTCAGATCAACAACAGAAATAGCATAATCTCCATTTGAATTGGTGGTAGTACCGTTGGTGGTACCCTTTACAAAAACAGACACACCGGGCATAGCTCCTTCTGAAGAACTAACCTTTCCTTTGACCTGGGGGTTCTGTTGTGCGGATGCATCAACGTACAATAGCCCTGTTGTGAAGAACAACAGCGCAAGCCACATGTAAATTTTTTTCATAAGCTTTAGTTTGAGGTGATTTTAATCGTATCGACAACACGTCTTGTTATCGACGCGAACTTGAAAATTATATCGCTTGAAATTGGATCATGTTTTACAATTATTTACGAAACCGGTTTCGTGTTTCCACTGACTTCTCTAAATCATCTCAATAAATTTCTGAATGAAGATTTATTGTAGCATTGATCCACCTATCGTAATAGAACTGACAAGTCTTAAGCTAGGATAGCGACAAAGATTCAATTCAAAAAAAAAATTCAACGAACGACTCCCTTGAGCCATACGAAAGGATGATTTTATTCAGTAAAAATATTTCGCTTCTGACAGTTGAATATTAAACCGAAAAGAGAGTATGATTATGCGAAAGGAATATCATAAGTTCGCAGTATGAAAGAATTGTTAATCATATTAACAGTATGTTTCGCAGTTGTTGACGGACACACACAAAGGTTACGCTTTGATCAAATGAGTGTTTCCGATGGACTGTCCAGTAATTCAGTCTACACAATTTTCCAGGACAGGAGGGGATTTATATGGTTTGGAACACTTGACGGATTAAACCGGTTTGATGGTTATGAGATCAAGGTTTACAAGCATAATAAGAAGGATATCGAAAGTTTATCAGGTAATCGCATCACCAATATATTTGAAGATCGGCATCATGACCTTTGGTTGTACGACGAACACAATAGTTTAATGCACAAGTTTCATCCAGCCACACAAAAGTTTGAGGCATACTACCTTGACCGAGTTGCAGGCAGCGAGCTGGAAGTACTGGATACGATCTTTGATGATCGCGAAGGTATTTCACTTCGCTCGATATTAGGATATCAACTTCAATATGATCAGATAAGCGATGAATTTCACGCGGTGGCAAGAGTGAGCGAAAAACCAAAATTTGAAAAGTCTCTGAAAGGAAACGCAACCTTAATCGCCGAATTTGACAAATTCCTGCACAAGATTGGAAGCCCCTATTCGCCTGTATCCATACAGGTGAAGGAAATATTAAAAGATTCGCAAGGAAGATTCTGGATAGGCACCCGCTTTGGTGGATTGTTTACCGCCACAGTGAATAAGAATCAATTCGAATTTATCAGTCACTTTACGACAGACGATCCTGCAATGTTTATTGAAAGTGAGGACATCTACGACATCTTCGAAGATCGGTCGCAGGTGGTCTGGATTGGAACAAAGAACAAAGGTGTCTACAGGTATTCTCCATACAAATACAAATTTGATTTCATTGATCATGTCAAAGTTGAAGGCCACCCGTTCAATGTCGGTACCGTACGCGCCATTACAGAGGATAACGAAGGAAATCTATGGATCGGTACAAACGACATGGGACTGCTCAAGTTGAAACGGAAAGGAAGTACCGCTCAACTGTACCGACCCATTCCCGGAAGCAGTAATACAATTGGTCATCGGTTCATCCGGTCATTGTGGGTTGATCCGGATGGTGTGCTCATGGTGGGTCATTACAATGGATTTAGCATTTACCATCCAAAGTCAAATACATTTTCACCTCATGCTATTGAAACAGGTGGTTTGGCAGAAGCAAGGGTCTATGATTTAAAACCCGGAAGAAATAAAAATGTTTGGATGGCCGCATGGGATGTCATCGCATGCTACAATTTGACGACCAAAGAAATAAAATGTATCTCCAGCAAGGACCCGAAAACTCCCGGATTTCTCAGTGAAAACATACGTGAGTTACTTCTCGACAGCGGTGGTGACCTATGGATGGCAGCGGGCGAAAAAGGAATGACCATTTACGACAAGGAGACCGGGCGCTTCATCACGTATCGATCCGACCCAAACGATCCAACCAGCCTTCCATCCAACAACATTTTCCATCTCCACAAAGATCATAAAAACCGAATCTGGCTTGGCACCGCGGACGGTCTGAGTTGCTTTGATGTTGCCGGAGAAAAATTCACAACATATACCACAAATGATGGCTTGCCAGGGAATCTCATCTACGGTATCCTTGAGGATAAGTCAGGAAATCTCTGGCTAAGTACAACAAGTGGAATCTCGCGATTCGATCCTGAAAAAAAACAATTCAGAAATTATGATCAACGTGATGGCCTGCAAAGCAACGAGTTCACAGAGAACGCGTTCTTTCAAAATGCCAATGGTGAAATGTTTTTTGGGGGTGTGAATGGGTTGAATATTTTTCATCCGGAAGAGGTACCTGATAACGAAGTCGCCCCCTCTATTGTCATTACGAACATGAAAGTTTTCGAAAAGAATCTCGCTGAGGTGAACCTTTTCTCTGAAGACATGTTGTCGCGTAAATTGCGGAATAAAGAAGTGATTCACTTGAGTCCGAACCAGCGTTCAATTAGAATTGAATTTGTTGGTCTTCATTATGTGAATCCGCAAAAGAACAGGTATGCCTACCGTCTTGAAGGATTCGATCAAACCTGGAATTATTCAGACGCACAGGTCCGCTTTGCAAATTATACAAACCTGGAACCGGGTGAATATACGTTTAAAGTCAAAGCCGCCAATAGTGATGGCGTTTGGGGTGACGAAATTATAGCCACCAGAATTGCAATTGCTTCACCCTTTTACAAGACCATCTGGTTTAGAGCTTTCAGCATCCTGCTCATCGGTGGATTGGGAGTATTGGGTTATCGGAAAAGGATCAGCGACATCAAAAAGAGGCAAAGCCTTAAAGCCATACAACTTGAATCAGAACTTAATTTTCTAAAAAGCCAGGTCAATCCCCATTTTCTATTTAATACACTGAACAACATTTATGCACTTTGCCAGGTGAATTCAAGTAAAGCTGCCCCTATGGTGGGCAAGATTTCTGAAATGATGCGGTATATGCTTTATGATTGCAATGGTGACCTCGTATTGTTAAGAAAGGAGATTGAATATCTTCGGAACTACATTGACCTTGTACATCTCAAAAACCCTCGAAAACTCAATGTCGAATTTAACGTCGTCGGTGCACTCAACAATCAAAAGATCGCGCCGTTGTTGCTGATCAATTTTATTGAAAACAGTTTTAAACATGGAGATGTTCATCGCAGCAGCAGCGGCTTTGTAAAGATAAAGATAGAAATTCATGAATTGAATATGGTTTTCTCATTGTCGAATTCATTCCCGGAAAAACACCCGGAAGATCTTGCACAAAATGGAATAGGTTTAGAGAATACAAAACAACGCCTCAAACTATTGTACAAAGACCGGCATCACCTGCGTATCGAGAAAAATAAAGGTATATTTGAAGTGGAGCTAAAACTGGTTCTTGAATAATGATAAGATGTTTAGTCATCGATGATGAATTTCTCGCCCGCCAATTATTGGAGGGATACATCCGGAAAGTGAATTTCCTTGAATTGGCAGGTCATTGTGAAAACGCCATGGAAGGTCTTGAGTTCTTGCAAAACAACAACGCGGATCTGGTGTTTCTCGATATTAATCTCCCTGAGTTAAATGGTATTAATTTTCTAAAGACAATAAAGAACAAGCCTGAAATCATCATTACTACCGCTTACTCAGAGCACGCGCTAGAGGGCTATCAACTGGATGTGATCGAGTACTTACTCAAGCCTATTTATTTTGAGCGATTCCTTGGAGCTGTCAACAAAGTTAAGAACATGATCGACCTGAAACGAAAAGCGGGTCATCAGGATGCAGGTGCGTTGGATACCAGGTTCGCGGCATCACTTCAGAAAGGTGAAAATTTCTTTTTCATAAAAACGGGGTCGCAGCGTATAAAAAAAATATTCCTCAATAAAATATTATACATTGAAAGCCTGAACGAATATATCCGCATTCATCTTGAAGGAGAGAGCCACACCATCCA
>DASUGQ010000208.1:0-9945 GCA_036273935.1 Cyclobacteriaceae bacterium
AAGAAGTATGTTTTTGTGATCGATGAAAACAATATCGTAAAGTCCAGACTAATTACTGTTGGCGCAGAGATGCCTCATGTTTTCGTGGTGACTAGTGGCCTGACCGAAAACGACAAAATCCTTCTCGAAGGCTTACGCCGCGTGAGAGAAAATCAGAAAATAGACATTGAATTCGTAGAGCCTGCAATAGCATTGTCTAAGCTGGAATTGTATGCCGAGTAATGAAGTATCTTAATATCGAAAGCCATGCTTAGTAATATCATACATCGACCTGTTTTTGCTATTGTAATTTCGGTCGTATTCATTTTCACCGGTACGTTGGCAATTAAGCAGCTACCGATTTCTCAATTTCCACAGATTGCACCCACGACAGTCAGCATTTTTATTGCCTACCCCGGATCCAGTGCAGATGTGTTGATCAAGTCCACCCTCATCACCCTTGAGCAAGCCATCAACGGTGTTCCAGGTATGCGTTACATGACAACGGACGCCACCAGCGCGGGAGAGGCCACGGTGAGTGTAGTCTTTGAACCGGGAACCGACCCCAACCAGGCGGTTATCCAGGTAAAAACGCGCGTGGACCAGGTGATGCCTCTTTTACCCGAGCTGGTTCAGCGAGAGGGTGTGATCATCTCCCCCATACAACCCAGCATGTTGATGTATATCAACCTTTACAGCACAGATAAAAATCTGGACGAAAAATTCTTGTACAACTATGCCACGGTTTCCATGATTCCTGAAATTCAACGGATCCACGGCGTAGCACGCGCCCAGATATTGGGAAGCCGGCGATACGCTATGCGCGTCTGGTTAAACCCTGATCGCATGCGCGCTTATAGCATCTCGATTGAGGAAGTTATGGATGCGATGGCTGAGCAAAGCATTATCGGAAGACCAGGTCGAATAGGTCAAAGTTCCGGTATCGCCGCACAGTCGCTGGAATACGTGCTTACATACAAAGGAAGATTTAGCAAACCCGAAGAGTACGATGAGATTATTATCCGGGCTAATTCTGAAGGAGAAACCATCCGGCTGAAAGACATCGCCAACGTTGAGTTAGGTAGTGAATTCTTTGACATCTACTCCAACCTGGACGGCCACCCTTCTGCGGCCATCGTGTTGAAGCAGAACTACGGCAGCAATGCCAGCGTGGTAATCAAAGACGTAAAAAAGTTGCTGGAAGAAATGAAGACTACTTTTCCACCAGGCGTGGACTACCGGATTAGCTATGATGTATCTCAATTCCTGGATGCCTCTATCGAGAAGGTACTTCACACTTTGGCTGAAGCGTTTGTACTTGTGGCCATTGTGGTGTTCGTGTTCCTTGGCGATTGGCGTTCAACGTTAATTCCAACGTTGGCCGTACCGGTTTCCCTGGTTGGTGCTTTTTTCTTCATGCAGTTCTTCGGCCTTTCGATCAACCTGATCACGTTATTTGCGCTTGTGTTGGCCATCGGTATTGTGGTAGATAATGCCATTGTAGTTGTTGAGGCCGTGCATGCTAAGATGGAGGAAAAGAATCTGGGTCCCTATCGGGCTACCCAGGAAGTACTTGTTGAAATCAGCGGTGCGATCATTGCCATCACCCTCGTGATGACAGCGGTATTTGTTCCGCTTGTATTTATGACCGGTCCGGTAGGTGTCTTCTACCGCCAGTTTTCCATCACGATGGCAACATCCATTATTCTCTCCGGCGTCGTTGCCCTTACACTCACACCAGTTCTTTGTGCTATTCTATTGAAGAATACGCATGGTCAGCCCAAGAAGAAAAATCCGCTTACACGGATACTCGACAGCTTCAATGCCTGGTTTGAAAGACTTACCGGACGGTATGCGAGTCTCCTTAGATTAATTGTCAACAGAAGGGTTCTCACCTTCGGTATACTCCTGGCATTCGGCGTTGGAATATTTTTTGAAAATAGAGTTCTACCCGCAGGATTTATTCCGGGTGAAGATCAGGGTACTATCTATGCCATCATTCAAACACCTCCGGGTGCGACGCTTGAGAGGACCAACCAGGTTTCCCAGCAGCTTCAAAAGATCTGTGAAGAAGTCAAGGGCGTGGAGTCAGTTTCCTCTTTGGCCGGCTATGAAATTATGACAGAAGGAAGAGGTTCCAATGCGGGGACATGTCTTATCAACTTGAAAAACTGGTCGGAACGCGAGCAATCGGTCAAGGAAATCATGGAAGAATTGGAAGAAAAATCGAAAAACCTTGGGGCGATTGTCGAGTTCTTTGAACCGCCGGCTGTACCCGGGTTTGGTTCTTCAGGAGGTTTTTCCCTGCGTTTGCTGGATAAGAATACATCTACTGACTACCAGGAGTTCGATAAAGCCAACAAGGAGTTCATGGATAATTTACGGAAGCGCAAAGAGCTTACCGGTCTGTTTACTTTCTTCGCCGCTAATTATCCTCAGTACGAATTGATCATTGATAACAACGCTGCCATGCAAAAGGGTGTGTCGATTGGAAAGGCGATGGAAAACCTTAACATCCTCATCGGGAGTACATATGAACAGGGATTTATCAGGTTTGGGCGCTTCTTCAAAGTCTACGTTCAATCCGCGCCGGAATTCAGAAGACTTCCATCCGACATATTGAATCTCTTTGTCAAGAACGAGGCCGGCGAAATGGTTCCTTACTCTTCATTCATGACCCTCGAAAAACAACAAGGACCCAACGAGGTTACCCGTTTCAACATGTACAATTCAGCGGCCATCCGGGGTCTCCCGGCAAAGGGATATACCACCGCAGACGCCATCCAGGCGATCCGTGAAGTTGCCAATCAAACCTTGCCAAAGGGGTATGACATTGCATGGGAAGGTCTTTCTTATGATGAGTCGATCAGTGGGAATGAAGCGATCTATATTTTCATTATTGTATTGGTGTTTGTCTACCTGGTACTGGCCGCCCAGTATGAGAGTTTCCTTTTGCCTCTGGCCGTAATCTTCTCTCTTCCGGTCGGGGTATTTGGCTCGTTCCTGTTGCTTAAGTTAATGGGGTTAGACAACGATATCTATGCTCAGATCGGTCTCATCATGCTGGTCGGTCTTTTGGGAAAAAATGCGGTGTTGATCGTGGAATTTGCCGTGCAGAAACACCGGCATGGGGCGACCATTTTTGAAGCCGCCGTTGAAGGAGCCAAAGTGCGTTTCCGTCCTATATTGATGACATCATTCGCTTTTGTGGCTGGATTGATTCCGTTGGTTATTGCAACTGGCGCCGGGGCCATTGGTAACCGGACAATCGGGTCTTCTGCGCTTGGCGGTATGCTGCTCGGAACAATTTTGGGTGTCCTCATTATTCCCGGACTGTATTACATTTTTGCGAAAATGGCCGAAGGCCGTCAATTGATCAAGGATGAATACGACAGACCCTTATCAGAACAACACGAACAAATCGAAGCATGAAAATGATGGGAGTATTTCGAAGAATCATAAATCAATACGGAGGAGTCATTTTTCTCGCGGTAACTTTTGCGGCCTGTACGCCTGCGATCGTCAGCCGCAACGAAGACAAAACTGTGCCCGTGAGTTACAACGACTCACATGACACGACCAATATCGCCACGATAAAGTGGAGGGAGTATTTTACAGATCCGTACCTCAACGCGTTAATTGATACAGCGCTGCAAAACAACCAGGAGCTGAATATTACCTTACAGGAAATCCAGATTGCTCAAAACGAAGTACGTGCCCGAAAAGGTGAGTACTTACCTTTTGTTGACGTACGGGCTGGTGGTGGCGTTGAAAAAGTAAGTCGATACACGAGTAAAGGCGCCAGTGATGATATCACGGAGATCGAACCAGGCACACCAACTCCGGAGGCCTTGCAAGATTATATGATAGGAGCCTATGCCACCTGGGAAGTAGACATTTGGAACAAGCTGCATAATGCAAAGAAGGCGGCTGTCATGCGATACCTTTCTACCGTTGAAGGGAAAAACTTCATGGTCACTCATCTCGTTGCTGAGATTGCCAATTCTTATTATGAATTGCTTGCGCTGGATAATCAGTTGGATATTGTTAAGAAGAACATTCAGATCCAAACTGATGCATTGGAAATTGTGAGGCGGCAGAAGGAAGCTGCACGCGTTACTGAACTCGCTGTGCGGAGATTCCAGGCTCAGGTGCTCCACACGCAAAGTCTGCAGTACGGTATTCAGCAATCGATCATCGAGACAGAGAACCGCATTAACTTCCTCATTGGAAGATTTCCCCAGCCCGTTGGTCGCGACACAACGACGTTCAGTAATCCGGTGCGCGATACCATTCATGCCGGCCTTCCATCGCAATTGTTAGCCAATCGCCCGGATATTAAACAGGCCGAATTGAATCTCGAAGCTGCAAAGTTGGATGTAAAGGTCGCCAAAGCCAGATTTTATCCTTCATTAGGTATTTCAGCTGGCATCGGCTTGCAGGCATTTGATCCGGCTTTCTTGATCAAGACACCCGAGTCATTTGTGTATTCCATTGCCGGCGATTTAGCGGCGCCGTTAATCAACCGGAACGCCATCAAGGCCGCGTATTACAGCGCGAACGCCATGCAGATCCAGTCGGTCTACAATTATGAACGAACGATTCTCAATGCCTACATCGAAGTAGCTAACCAGTTGGCGAAGATCAGCAACCTGGAACAAAGTTATAATCTGAAAGCACAGCAGGTACAGGCCCTGATGGAGTCGACTAATATCGCCAATGACCTTTTCAGATCGGCAAGGGCCGACTACATGGAAGTGTTGTTGACACAACGCGACGCACTCGAGTCACGGTTCGAATTGGTCGAAACTAAAAAACAACAACTGAATGCCATGGTTAATATTTACCAGGCCCTCGGTGGTGGATGGAACTAGGCATAATAGATTAATCATTGCATTTATGGATTCATAGGAGGGCCCTCTAAACAGAGGCCCTCCTATTTACAATAGTCAAAGGGTTGACCAACTTCTTAGGAATATTGCGACCAACACATCTTGAACTACGGTAAGATCTGCGGGCTCAGGCACTTCGTTAAAGCATCTTGTTCTTCCGCGACGAATATCACCACCGGGCGTTACGTGCTATGGAAAAAGAAATGCGTAATTCTTTTCCAACCGGTCAAGTAAACTATCAGCGCTTTGCTTCTTTTTGAAAAGCGCCTTGAATGGATCGCCAGCCTGTTTGATCCGTTTGAAGATTTTTTCTTTAAGTTCCAACCATGTTTCCGCCCCAGAACCCACCGTGGCCGACATTTTGGGTTCGTCCCAGCAAAGCGGTGTGGCGACAGTCGCTGCATCATCCGCTACGAGCGAATAGGGCGCTACAACATTGGCTCCCTCCATATTAACGGAAGCGTCAAGCAATACCCTACCATAGATATAGCCGTCAATTCCTTTCAGTGAGACACGATCCGGAATTTTTAGAGCGACAAGCTTGCAGATATATTCTGCCACCATTCGGCTTGTCTCAAACGTACTTTTGGAATCAAGCGGAACGTAGGCATGGAGTCCAGACATTCCATCGGTTTTTAAAAATGATGGCAGCTGCAACCCTTTCAGGATATCACCTGTGGCCGCTGCGACTTCCGTTAATTTTGCCCCTTCTTCATCGGGTGAATCGATGACAAGAACAAGGTAGTCGGGTGAATGAACTGATTTTATTCGCGAATGACAAGGACTAAATTCAAGACAACCCATCCCGACATAAAAAAGCAGGTGTTCTTTATCATTGCACAGCAGCATTTTCCTTTTTTCCCCTGCGACAGACAACGTTGTGGATTGAACCCACTCCGGCAGTTGTCCGGGATTATCTTTGAACAATCCTTCAACACTCAATTCAATAGGTGGTTGTCCTTTACCCAACTGAGACCGGATAAACAAAGGCCTGTCTTTCAAATACGGCAGTATGTATTCGGCGATTTTGTTATAGTAATCCAGGATGTCTTGCCTGGTGCCCTGCGGTTGTCTGAAGATGATCTTGTCAAGATCCGAAAAATGAATCTTATGGCGGAGTTTGTAGTTGGGTTGACGGGGACCTTTCTCAGGAATGGTAATTGCCGACTTCTTGAGTTCAGCTTTTTCTTTCTTTCCTGTTGATGCTGCTTTCGATTTCCCGATCTGGATAACGCTTTTTTGCAGCTTTTCTTTTTTTCTCAGCACAGGAAGTTCAGGGAGTGCGCTCAATTCCTTCTTTATGGCCTCGTCAAATTCAAATGGTGTTTCATCCCAGGCTTTGTTTGAATTGCTACGAAAAAAATACACACCGGGAATTTCGTCACTAACATGCAGTTGATGGTTGGACGACCGCAAACTATTCAATACCGTCTGATAATTCATTTCATAAAACAGGGCCGCGTCTCCCATTCCTTCAACCGCTATCCGATCCAACACTGTGTGGCCTGCTTTTGCTATGTAAAGGCGAATAAGTTTCTCGCGATCTCCCCTATGCTGGCAAGTTGAGATGATCTCTAAAATTGTTTTGAAGGCCTTTGTGTTTTTGCGGATTAGCATAGTGGTCGGACCACAGATCCATTCTCAAATATAAATTAAAAAGGGATTCAAAGTGTCGGCGGGTATCTATCGCTTCAGATCGACCAATGCCTTTTTTGCATCTTCGTTTTCGGGATTGAGTTCAAGCACTTTCTGGTAATTATTAATTGCTTGCTCCCGGTTTCCCAATTTTTTCCAGGTCGAGGCCAGACTGTCAAATGAATACCATGATTTGGGAAATGCCTGTACATAGATCTTAAATACCTCCAACGCTGAAGTGAAGTCTCCTTCATTCATATACTGATGACCGCTGTCGTAAATACTTTGTTCACTAAAGAAAAGCCATCCAGGAAACTTTCCCACCATCTCTTCATAAACACGTCTCGCAGTCAGGAAGTCTTTGTGATCCAGCATCGTCAAAAAATCAGATTCATCAATCGGCACATCCTTCCCCTGCGCTTTATAGACAGCAGACAGATGTTGCCACGAATGGAATGAGGATGGATACCATCCAACGGATGCCTCCAGCAGGTTTGATGCCTCTTTGTAGTTTCCTTTTTTAAATTGAAGGGTTGCTTCATTCATTAATTCCCCCTCAAACGGAATCGGCTCTGATCCATCGGTTGCCATACCGGCCGCTATTCTTTTTATATTTCCGTTCACGTAGTCAATCCTTCCGTCATCAGGATTCCATTTATCATACTCCATATATTTTGCTGTCGCATCAGCCACTTCACTCCCCTTGATCCGACGTATCAGGTGAAGGGCTCCGTCAATGCCTGCCGATACTCCAGCAGTGGTCAGTATATACCCATTGTCTACAAATCGCGCATCATCCAGCACTTTGATCTTTGGGAAATCTCGACTCATGCGTTCAACGATTTGATAATTTGTGGAAATGTTAAGTCCGTCGAGCAAGCCTGTTTTTGCTACCAGATTGGCGCCAGAACAGATCGTCATCACAAGGGCGCCTTCTGCTTTTTGGTCTCTGATCCATTGAAAAAGTTTTTCACTATTGGCCGTCGGATTTCCTGAATTTCCGCCTGGAAAGATCATGATATCAGGTTTGGGTGCATTTTCCAGCGAATAGTCCGGCTTAACTTTAACAACTCCGTCGGGCCGTGTTGAGAGCAACTGACCATCTACACTGACGGTGTAAACTTCAAAACCATCCGTAGCAGCGAAAACCTCGGTCGGTCCGGCAAAATCCAAAACCTCAACTTCTTCATAGAGGAAAACGGCCACTTTGAATTCCACTTTTTGTCCGAACGAACCCACGAATGAAGCCATGAGGATCAGTGTAGAAGTTATACGCATGCTCATGTCATTTCCCATTGTATTGAAATCTATTTTAGCGGCCACGGCAGATCCGATGGTTGCTATGGCAATCTTTGCCAAGGTATGCAACAGGTGGTCAAATACACAATACAGCGGATTGCGGTAGAATCTACGCTTGCCGGGTTCCGAAACGACGCTCGCATTGCCGGTATTCATCACTAACCAGTGGCACAGTCTAAGCAGGCAAGTTGGACAAAATTCAATACGCAACCTTCCACTTTGAATTCAAGCCATTGGCGTAGATTAAGAATAACAATACCGCGCTCTATGCTAACTTTGACCTATCTTAAAATCGAAACAAACCAAAAAATTATATCCTATGCGATCACTCCTGAATTTCCTTTTGATCATAGCCTTGATCATCGGCACGTCCTTCCAAAACGCGGCAACGAAGCCTGATAAATGGATAAGTTTGTTTGACGGAAAAACCCTTGATGGCTGGAAGGCCAGTGAACACCCCGCTACGTTTACTGTTCAAGACGGAAAAATTGTCGTCTTTGGTGAACGCGCCCATTTGTTTTACATGGGGCCTGTCAACAACCACAATTTTAAGAATTTCGAATTTAAAGCATCAGTGATGACAACTCCCGGCGCAAATTCGGGAATGTATTTTCATACAGAATACCAGGAGACGGGATTTCCAGAGAAAGGCTATGAGGTGCAGGTAAATGCAACACACACGGATTGGCGAAAAACCGCAAGCCTGTATGGCGTTCAGGATGTAAAGGAAGCCCCTAATAAAGACAACGAATGGTTTGTCCAGCATATCATTGTGCAGGGGAAGAAAATCACCATCAAGGTCAACGACAAAGTCGTCAATGAATACACCGAGGGTGAGAACGGAAAACTTTCGAGCGGGACCTTTGCCTTACAAGGTCATGACCCAAAAAGTAAAGTCTTCTATAAGGACATCATGGTAAAAATTCTGCCGGATTGAGGGTGGCAACCGTTTACCGAGCGGGTGGAAATTGATGTTCAAGCCTGAGAAAGCATTATTGTTGAGTTATGGGAATTTCTGCAATTAAAAATCAAGGCTTCATGTTATCTAGTGACAACATTTATGAAGCGCGTTTTTCTATTTTCTGCCTTTCTCCTTTTCCCTTCGTCATGGCTTTACGCACAAGTCGTTGTTGAAATAGGGATCGATGGAGCCATCAACCCTGTCGCAGCGGAGTTCATACATCGAGGGATCGAAACGGCTTATACTGAAAAAGCTGAATGCCTGATCATTCATCTTAATACACCAGGCGGACTGCTTAAATCAACTCGTGTTATTGTCACCGATATCCTGGAGTCTCCTGTTCCCGTCGTTATTTTTATTTCACCGGCTGGTGCTCACGCAGGCTCGGCAGGTGTTTTTATCACGCTAGCTGCGCATATTGCCGCTATGACTCCTGGTACAAATATCGGGGCTGCTCATCCTGTTGACTTGCAAGGCAAGATAGACTCGGTGATGAATGAAAAAGTTACTAATGATGCCGCAGCGTTCATCCGATCGATTGCTGAAAAGCGAAAACGCAATTTGGAATGGGCTGATGAAGCGGTGCGTAAAAGTATTTCAATCACCGAGAAAGAAGCGCTGCAGAATAACGTCATCGACCTTATCGCGATAAACACGGATGATTTGCTCACTCAGATTGATGGAAAGAAAGTTGAGGCAGGTACGGCGGCAATGATCCTTAACACAAAAGGTGCACGTATCAAAACACTTGAAATGAGTGATGTCGAAAAGATACTCAACATACTGAGTGATCCGAATATTGCCTATGTTTTGTTATTGCTGGGTCTGTATGGTATTCTGTTTGAATTATACAATCCTGGCGCCATTCTTCCCGGCATTGTTGGGGTGATGAGTCTCGTCCTTGCTTTTTACTCCATGCACTCCTTACCCATTAACTATGCAGGGTTAGCCCTGATCGTTTTTGCCGTAATTCTCTTTCTCCTCGAAATTAAAATAGTAAGCCATGGCATGTTAGCAATTGGAGGCGTCGCCTCACTACTGCTCGGCTCAATGATGCTGATTCGTCCCGATTCCACCCTGGAACTGGCTGCTATTTCATGGAGTGTCATTATTTCTTCAGTAACTATCACATCACTCTTTTTTCTTTTTGTGCTGGGTCTTGGGTTAAAGGCGCAACGA
>DASUGQ010000209.1:0-7518 GCA_036273935.1 Cyclobacteriaceae bacterium
CTGACTTCATGAATTTGCGTGAGCGCCTCTGGAATGCAGGAAAAATCAATGAGGATAGGAAGTGCTAAATCCTGTTGTCGCCCTTCACTCAACTCGTGCTCATCTTTTTCCTTCAGATAAACAGGAAAATTAAATGAATCATGTGAACTGTGCAGGGTCGCTTGACTTACCTGAGGTTCAAGGGCGAAAGCTGTCAGGAAGGCCGGAGCCAAAAACTGAAAAAGCATAACAGCGAAAAGAATACGCAGAAACTGTATGGATAGCTTACAATTCATTTTCCAGTTGTTGGATGTACAAATGTGACGATCTTTTGAGATATTTTTCAACTGAAGTCACAATTTTTTGCAGATCAAATTGCAAGCTATCTTTTTGCAAACGATTGTCGCAAGAAATTCCGTACGAACGGCCATAACGTCGTTATAGATGGACTGGTGAATTAAAATTTTTGCAAGAATTCGGGAGGCTTTAAGGTGATTTTAAGGTGAAGAATTTTTTAGGCTCTAGTAGATAGATAGACCTTTTAGTTGTGCAAGCTCCATGTTCAGTTCTCCTCAAGGTCATTTAATAGTGCTTTTAGTTTTCTCAACTGATTACCATATAATTTGTTGAGGTACCATTTGGTGAACCATAGCGATGAGACAAGGAAAATCGCTACGAGAAAAATGATATATAGAATCATCTTCCAGTTGGCAACGGCTTCAATAAATTCGTCCATTCCCCGATCGATGATTACAAATAAGAAAACCATGACCATGTACATCGGGTACATGATGCTATAGCTTTTTTCATAAAACTTGAGATAAGCTTCGAGATCGCTGATTAAAATTTCAAGATTGGTCTTAATATTTCCTTTACTCTCTTCAAACCGATGGAGGATCCTTATCTTTTTTACATAATAGATAATGTAGCCAAGGAATATCGCCAGAAAGGCCATGAATGACCAACGGAGTGCGCCATCAGGTATGCTGAAAGAATAATATAGCAGCAGCAGGCCTGCAATGATTGTAAAAGTTAACTCAAACCACACACTCCACTTTAGTTTGGTGATAATGGATTTGCTTCTTCTCTTAAGCATGGATGATATTTCTTCCTCCTGCTTGAGCTTGAAGCGTTCAGCATTTTGCCAGATATTCCTAAGGTCGTCTAACTCCATAATTAAGTTGTCATTAGTTTTCGAAGACGCTCACGTATTCGATTCATCCTAACCCGTACGTTATTTTGTGTAATGCCGATTGTATCAGCAATTTCTTCATAAGGCACTTCATCCAGAGCCATCATGATCATCGCACGATCAATTTCATTAAGTTGATGGATGGCCCGTTGAAGTCTTTGAAAATCTTCTTCGCGCGTGTCGGGGTCCATGTTGTCGGAGATATTCAAATGTCTTTCATGAATATCTTCTGTGAGAGGTTTCCTGTTTTTTTTCCTCAACCCGGAGATGGCGGTGTTGAGAGCAATACGATACATCCACGTTGTGATCTTTGCTTCCCCGCGAAAGGAGGGAAATGCTTTCCAGAGCTGCAGCACGATCTCCTGGAAAAGGTCATTGCGTGTATCGTAATCAATTTCATACATCAGGCATACCTTGTGGATAAGACCCTGATGCTGGTTTATCAGGTTGACGAATGTTTTCTCTTCCTTCAATGCCTGCTGAAAAAGATTAGCGGATAGGTCGAAAGTAGGAAAAGATAATTACAGGATAAAGTAAAGAGAATGAATGTGTGTCTGAAATGACCACTGGTGCGGGCTGTCGGATCAAGGGCTTATTACACCGAGCCGTGATCCGCCAGTCCTAAGATATTCGTTAAATACTCCTTAAATATGTAAACAATGCTTTTAACTCAGTATCGGTGTAGCCCTTCGTCATGGTCCAGGGCATTTGCGATGGATCAAGTTTTTTTCCTTCAGGCGTTTCACCGGTGCGCAGAGTGTTCATGAATTGCTCGACGGTCCACCTACCGGGATTACCCGTGGATGAAATATCTGCCACAACGGGATACCCGGGTGCAACCGGCTCACCTCCTTTAAGATTTTCGCGATGGCAACCGATGCACGAAATAGAAAGATACTTGCCGTAGTCCGCTGTTACCTCAGCTTTAACTTCCTTTATCAGCGTTCTGTCGTGATCGATCATTTCTACTGGAAGCAACGGTAGCTTTCCAAGATCTGTTAATATTCTTGCCAGAAAGCCAAGGTTGCTCTGGGGGAGTTCCCGATCAACGGGTTTTAATGTTAAACAGTATGAAATTATTGCGGACATATCTCCCTCGGATAAATGTGTGTACTCATGTGAAGGCATGAAGAGGAGAGGCTTTCCATTTCTCCTGATGCCGTGTTTCAAAGCCAGAACCCAATCGTCAACATTATGATCTTTAGGTAACCCACCATTTCCTTTTGTGAGATTTCGTGCGACGAGAAGTCCGAGCGCCGGGTCATCAACAAATATCTTTCCTCCCAAATCAGCACCATGACAATCCTGACAACCCTTCGTTTCGACATAATGCTTTCCAAGGGCCAAGACAGAAGAGTCAGTGCTGATGCTGATTTTTTGAGGGGTTATCGCATAAGTGTGATTCATGCGTGACCGGGTGCTGAAATACACCTTTGTATAAAAACCAACAGCGAGAACAACGATAACGCCAATGAAAATGGCCAGGCCTTTAAGAATTTTTCGAATCATATGGTTTGCTTCAAATTTTTGCAGGTATACGCGACAACCAAGTTTGAAAGACTACGTTAAACGGAGCATTCCCTACGTTAAAAGGAGTTTATGGGCTCGATTCACTACCAGGACATGCTCGAAGCGCTCGAGTACAATCCGTCTGACAATGTTGATAGAAAGGGAGAATTCATAAGTTTAAACTACAATCACCGTTTCTGGGGACGAATCTCCGAGCGAAGGCTGGATCGCCCCGAGTACAGTATTTCACATTTCAGGACCGACCTGAATGATGATTTTGCAGTTGCATTTAATAATGAACGACTTGAGAATTCTGTCAACATTTGTTTAAGCCTGGACGGTTACACTGGTATTCGATTTAAAAAAAATTCACTTGAGCTGGCCCTGACAACCAGAAAACAGCATAGCCTCTACATTCCGGAAAATGAGTATAATGTTCTCGTAAAAAAATCAATGGACAATGTTCACTTTGCGATTGACATAAATTATTATCTGGATCTGTTAAGCAGTATGGAAGATTGGTCTGCTCCAATTCGGAAGCTATTGGAGAAAAGAGCGATTATGTATGGCGGTGAGTTTAATGTTACACCGGCAATGATGCAGGTCGTAGCGGACATCCTTTACAATCCACTGTCGGGAGGTCTGCGTGCGCTGATGGTAGACGCCAAGGTGCTGGAATTAATTACCTTGCAATTAGATTCAGTAGCTGACGGAAAGAATAAAATAAATAAGCCTGCCACAAAAGACCGTGAGTTATTTTTTTCCATTCGCAACCATCTCGATAAAACCTTCATGGAAGATCATTCACTCAAGGGGCTTGGAAAGACGTTTGCAATCAATGAATTCAAACTTAAAAGTGGATTTAAAAGAATTTTTGAAAAGACCGTCTTTGAATACATCCACGATCGCCGCATGGACCACGCATTTCAATTGCTTCATGATCATGGACTTTTAGTAAATGAAGTATCGGGGAGGGTGGGCTACAAAAATCCAAATCATTTCTCCACCGCCTTTAAAAAGAAGTTTGGCATTACGCCAGGAAAGATCTGATCCATTGGCGCTCGTTAATTGACAAAACATTACCGATTTCTTCGTGTTGTGCCAGGCAAGAAAATACTAGTTTTGCAGATATGATTTTGCAGGCGCTATGAAGAGGCTTTTTTTTCTATTGCCAGCGTTAGTTGGCGCTGTTACTTGCATTGGTCAGAATATATCGCTGGATAAAAAGCTCGGCGCAGACAACTCTGCGCTTGTCGAACAGGAGATTGGTCTCTATCATCATGATTCGTTGTACGCCCTTGTTAATGCAGTGGGACAAAAACTGGTTTCGAAACTAAAGAACAATCCTTTTGAGTTTAAATTTTTTCTTGCTGACACGCAAGATCCGAACGCGTTCGCGTTGCCGGGAGGATATATTTACATCACGCGGGGTATCCTGCCACTCATTCAAAGTGAAGACGAACTGGCCGGAATAATGGCTCACGAAATTATTCATGTTGTAGAACGACATTCTGTTAAGCAGATGAATAAAGGTTTGATCGGAGGGATCCTTCAAATTCCGGGTAACCTCATCAACGCTGTTACGGGCACCCGGGTTGGGGAATATCATCAATGCACCAATTGCTCTATCGACAAAGGCGTTCATCTCAAAATACAGTCGCGGTCATGAGAAAGACGCGGATACCTATGGCATTCAGTTGGCGGCGAGTGCAGGATATCATCCAGATGCATTGGCCACGGCCCTGGAAAGATTGGCGAAGGGTATTGAATTGACGACCGGTAAAACAGAGAAGAAGAATTATTTCAGTGATCATCCTTACACGCCATCCAGAATCACTAACATCAGAAATCTTGCTCCAAATTTCAAACCGGTTAATCCGAAGCCGGTCACGAGTTCAATTGAAGTGTTTTTTAAAAATTTTAACGGTCTATGCTATGGCCCGAATCCCGAGCAGGGAGTTTTTAACGATAGTCTCTTTATTCAACCGGATATAGGTTTTTCCTGGATCGTCCCCTCGGGTTGGGGCACTGTTAATAAACCTGTGGGCGTGGGTGCTTATACCTCAAAGGGTGACGCTATTATAACGTTAAGCATAGCTGATTCCACGAAAGCGGTTCACGATATCGGGGAAGAAGTCAAAAACAAAGCGACAAAATCTCAAGGGATAATGGTCCTTTTTGCCGGCGACACAACAGTCAATTCCCATGAAGCCTATCTGATCAGATTAAAGGGTGTGTACAAAAGAGAGGAAGTTTTCCTGGAATTGATTTGGCTCAAGTTTGAACAAAATGTTTTTCAACTTGCGGGCGCGTTTACACCTATGAATAAAACGAGTGCTCACCATGCTTTATGCAGTTTCAGGAAATCAACACCGGAAGAATTGAAATCTGTCAGTCTGCTTGAACTTCACTTTGTCCAGGCAAAAAAAAGTGAAACCCTTGGTGAGTTGTCTGACCGAACGGACAATGAACTGACCATTCCATTAACGTCATTGATCAATGACATGGATCAGAAAAATGTGTTGAATGAAAATGAAATGGTTAAAATTATTAAAGACGTTCCTTACGAACCGAAAGCCAAATAATCTTAGAAAAGTAGTTTAAAGTGATGGGTTTTGGAGTTGTAATGATATGAAATTCTGAATCCGGTCACATCACAGATTTTCTTTACAATCGAAAGGCCAAGGCCACTACCCGTTGATGACCTCGACTCGCGGTGAAACCGTTGGAAAATTTTCTCAGGATCCTCAAAAGCTTCTCCGGGATTTGAAATAGTGATATGATCGGTGGTGCTTTCTATTATTATGTTGCCTGCATCGGGTGAATACCGTATGGCGTTTGACAAGAGATTATTAATCAAGATCTCCAGTAAAACAGGGTTGCCTTTTGCATGTGCGACAACGTTTATGTCGACCTTTACAGCCAACGACTTTTTGTGAATGGTGTCAGCATATGCGTCAAGGCATTTCATGATGGTCGCTTTCAAATCAATTTGTTCTGACTCCAAAAACTGGCGATTCTCTATCTTGGATAAAAGCAGCAGATTTTTATTGAGACGCGTAAGGCGGTCGGTGGCATCAAGTAAACTCTCGACAAGTTCAGCCTGTTGTTCCGTAAGTTCTTCGGTCTGCGCTAACAACTCCAGCTTCGTTCGGCATATGGCCAGGGGTGTCTGCAATTCATGGGAAGCATTCTCAGTGAACTCCTTTTGATTCAAATACGCCTTGTAATTTTTTTCTACCAGTTGAATAATAACCGAACTCAACTCTCTGAATTCTGCCGTGGATGATGGGGGAAGATTCAAGGCGGGATCCTGGTCGATATTATATTTCTTGAGAAGTTCAAGAATATGGTAAAACGGATTCCAGATCGTCTTCGAAAGATTTCGATTGATCAATACCGACCCGATGAGCAGCAGAATTAACATGACTACCTGTATGCCCATGATGGCGCCGATCAATTCAGTATTACTTACCAATGACTCCCTGATGTACAGTTCGTAGTGCTGGCTCCCTACAGAAATTCCCGTTCTTAGTATTCGGTGAGGCACCATTTCCGATTCGACGCTATCATAGATGGTTTGAGAATACAGCGAATCTTTTATTGGAGAGACATTTGTAGGAATCAGCAGGAATTCTTTACTCATCAGATTGAATAACCTGAGATCATCTGTCGCCTTAACGTGAGCGAGGGACTTGTTGAATTCATCTTTATGCTCAATCAACTCCTCATCCATTTTTCGTGCAAACAACTGCTCAATTGTAAAATAAAATAAAGGGGTACACAGCAGCACGAGCAGCGCTGAATAGATGAAGTAATTCCTAACGGTTCTGGTAAGCAACTTCATACCTCGAATTTATATCCAAGGCCGTAAACCGTTTTGATATAATCGGGACATGCGGAGTCAGTCAGTTTCTTTTTAAGGTTTTTCATGTGGGCATAGATGAAATCAAAGTTGTCAAAAACCTCTGCTTCATCACCCGACAGGTGCTCAGCAATTGCATTTTTAGTCACCACTCTATTTTTGTTTGAGATCAGAAATAGAATCAAATCGTATTCCTTCCTCGTAAGATCAACACTCTTGTCGTTAACGCTGACAGTTTTGCCAAGCAGATCAATTGTTATTTCATGAGCTTTGATAAAATTGTTGCCGCCAAAACGCTTACGACGAATGACAGCAGACACACGAGCACTTAGTTCGGCCAGGTGAAATGGTTTTGGAATATAGTCGTCGGCACCCAGGTTGAGTCCTTTGATTTTGTCATCGATGGAATGCTTCGCTGAAATGATTATAACGCCCTCCATTTTTCCGTGTTCTTTGAGCTTCTCCAGAATCTTTAAACCATTTCCGTCAGGGAGTGTGATATCGAGCAGAATGCAATCATAATCGTGCAACATGATTTTTTCTTCAGCGTCCTGTGCAGAGTAGGCTGTTTCACAAACATAACTCTCCTGTCTAAGGTATTGAACAATACTTTTAGCCATCTCACGCTCATCTTCAACAATTAGTACCTTCATTTTTATTAAGAAATATCCAATAATATTATTGCTTCATGTCACCATGCCGAAACCCGTAACTTGCCGCCTGATACCAGCTGATGGCATCTCTTACTGCTTTTAGTTTTTCAGAACGGGTGGCAATTCTTGATACGGATTCATGATCCTTTCCGACCAGGAATACTTCGGGTTGTTTTTTCGGTGTAAGTATTACCATGGTATCTCCTTCCAGCAAACCCAAAGCCTGGTAAGTGCTGATAAAGGCCCGTTCGTTTCCTTTTTTCAATTTAAAAATATCGTAGCCGTAAAACTTGCTTGTATAAGAGAAATTCAACAAACCC
>DASUGQ010000210.1:0-23488 GCA_036273935.1 Cyclobacteriaceae bacterium
GTTCACAACGCCTTTGAAAAATCCCGTAAACGATGCGAGTTCCATGGCCCATACGTTAGAGTTGCAGGGATTTAAGGTGATCAAAATTGAGAATGCCACCGGAAAAGAAATGAAGATGGCAATTGATAATTTTGGCCGTGAACTTGGCGACTATGATGTGGGCCTATTTTATTATGCAGGGCATGGTATACAGGACAAAGGACTTAACTACCTGGTGCCCACGGACGCAGACCTGAAATCGGAGGCGCAGATCGATTATGATTGTGTCCAGGCCAATCGTATTGTGAGTTTTATGGAAGTCGCGGGAACTGATGTCAACATAATCATTCTCGATGCGTGCAGAAACAATCCCTTTAAGAGTTCATGGAGCAGGTCAACCACCTCCGATGGATTAGTGTTCATGAACGCGCCGACCGGGACATTGATCGCCTATGCAACTGCGCCGGGGATGACAGCAGCCGACGGTTCAGGGAACAACGGCTTGTACACCGAGTCCCTTCTTGGTGAAATTAATAATCCCGACCTCACCATACTTCAGGTCTTCCAACGCGTACGGGCGCGTGTAGCAGACCTCTCCGCAAAAAAACAAATACCATGGGAATCTACTTCGCTCATCGGAGACTTCTATATTGGAAAAAATTGATGCGATAATAATCAATATGCAAGGTAGCCCTTTCATTTTTCAACCGGTATTTTCATATTACGTACCCTGAACCAGTTTGCAGAAAAACAGGTTCATGAAAGGGAATATCCAATTTGCAATCCTAGCTATAAAGGAATCATGGGAAAGAAAACGGTGATCGTTGGAGCCACACCAAACCAGTCGCGCTATGCGTACCTCGCCGCGGGAATGTTGACGGAATATGGGCATGAGATTGTGCCGCTGGGAATACGGAAAGGAGAAGTGTTTGGAAAAGAAATCCTTGACATCAGAACGAAACCAGTCATTAAGGACGTGGACACAATTACGATCTATCTCTCGCCTGTCCATCAACCGGAGTGGTACGAATATTTACTGGGCTTAAAACCAAAGCGTATTATCTTCAACCCTGGGACCGAGAATGATGAATTTGAACGCCTGGTAGAAGGCAAAGGTATTGAAGGCACCGAGGCCTGCACGCTGGTGTTGTTGAGATCCCGCCAGTTCTAGCTTCAAATCAATTTACAATTACCGGATTCTTCGAAGCAATCACGCCAACAAGAATGATCTTCCACTTCCCGTCCACCTTTTCAAGTACGCGAACTTCAGCTTGTTTGTCTCTTGAGATATCCTGATCATTTACTTTTTGATTGAACCGTGCATAGGCTCCGTTGCCGAAGACTTTAACATCTAGCCATTCTCTTTCAATTTCTGCAGTTGATGGTTTGGAGGAAGTAAAGTAGTCGGCAAAGCCCATATTGATCGCTTCCCAACCAGAAAATGAATTTACATCCGTTGTGTCAGCAAAGGACCAGAATGCGTAAGGAACATGCGCCCAGCAATCGCTCCATGTTTCACGATCGATCTCGAAGAATGCCTTTGTCTCTTTCTCAATCAAAGCTTTGATGCTGCGAATATCTTTAGCCATAGCATCACCCTTTTGTGCGTAAATCGTGATGGCACTGAGAATCAATAACACCGTGCCGATCAGTTGCGGAAATCGGAATGATTTTTTCATAACGCAGGTTTATTTTTCGTAACTGAAGTTAACCAAAAAAATAGTTAATCATCCCAAACGAACGGTCTGTTTTTAGCCTTTCCATCCATCAATCTGCATGAAATGCTTACCTTATGAGAAAATAAATCCTGAACTCCAATGCTGAACCTTGACCACCTCATCAATTTCAAAAAATATTTAGCGAAACCAGGAAAGAAAATAAAGCTTAAGGACTTTGATACCGACTACGATGGCAAAACATTGAGTAAGCGCGACGCCGAAGCCCTCCTGTCATTGGGACTCCAAAAGCTGAGTGAAACGCAGGATATGCTCTATGCTCACAATCGCTACAGCGTGCTCATCATCTTTCAGGCGATGGATGCAGCAGGAAAGGACAGCGCAGTCAAGCATGTGATGACCGGTTTCAATCCACAGGGTGTCAGGGTTTACAGTTTTAAAAGCCCCAGCGAACAAGAGCTGGATCATGACTATCTATGGCGTCATTACAAAGCCCTGCCATCCAGAGGAGAGATTTGTATTTTTAATCGGTCGCATTATGAAAATGTTCTCGTTACCCGCGTCCATCCGGAGTATATCCTCAATGAACATTTGCCTGGTATTGACTCCGTCTCAAAAATTACGGACTCATTCTGGAAGGAGCGCTACAAGCAGATCAGTCGCTTTGAAAGGAATATCGCAGAGAACGGCACCATTATCTTGAAATTCTTTCTTCACATTTCAAAGAAGGAGCAGAAGAAGCGGTTCCTTGAGCGGATAGACGATGCAACAAAAAACTGGAAGTTTTCCCTCGGCGATCTGAAAGAAAGGACTTACTGGAATGAATACCAGCGGGCTTATGAGGAAGCCATCGAGGAGACTTCAAAAGATTATGCCCCATGGTTCATCGTGCCCGCTGACGACAAGTGGTGCACCCGATTGATCATTGCCGGAATTATTTCCAAACAATTTCAGAAACTTAGCCTGCATTACCCAACCCTGAACGAATCACAAAAGGCCGAATTGAAGAAGGCGAGATTACAGCTGATGAGTGAAAAAGAGGGCAATAATTCGGCTGAGAAAGTGAAGAAAAAAAAGGTTCAGCCAAAGGAAGTCAAGTGATCACTTTTCCCTGCTCGATAGCGCCAGTGTCCTGGTCAGGATCGAAGGGGAAATACTGCTAAAAAATGAGTCGGTTTTACTATAAAATCAGGTGAATTTGAGAGGCAATTTTTACGTGAATAAATTCCACCTAAACTCTAATAATAGTCTCCGAAACCTTCTTCTTTTAAGGGCAAAAAACCTATTTTTGTCGGTTTGTAACGATATAACATGAGCGAAGTTAAAAGTAAAGTCCCCGCTGATTATTCAGCAAGTAATATACAGGTTCTGGAAGGTTTGGAGGCGGTAAGAAAAAGGCCCGCTATGTACATTGGAGATGTCGGTGTAAAGGGTCTTCACCACCTGGTTTGGGAGGTTGTCGACAACTCAATTGATGAGGCACTTGCCGGGTATTGTGATGAAATCCTTGTCAACATTCATGAAGATAATTCCGTAAGCGTTCAGGATAACGGCCGTGGTATTCCTACGGATATCCACGAGAAGGAAAAGCGCTCAGCGCTTGAGGTGGTTATGACCGTCCTTCATGCTGGAGGTAAGTTTGATAAAAATACATATAAGGTTTCCGGGGGCCTGCACGGCGTTGGCGTGTCATGCGTGAACGCGCTGTCCGAAAAACTCAAAGCCACTGTTTATCGCGAAGGCCAGATTTTTGAGCAGGAATATGAAAGAGGTCATCCGATGTACCCAGTGCGGGTAATCGGCGAGTCTGACAATACGGGTACGACTGTCAGGTTCAAGCCGGATAGTGAAATATTTTCCGTCTATGAGTACAACTATGAGACCATTGCCTCGCGCTTACGCGAGCTTTCCTTTCTTAATCCCGGAATAAAAGTCTTTCTGAAAGATTTCAGAGAAATTGATGAAAAAGGAGATCCCCGAGGCGATGTCTTTTTTTCAGAAGGTGGCCTGCGCGAATTTGTCGATTACATCGATGCAACAAGGGAAAAACTGATTTCGCAACCCATTTTTATTGAGAACGATAAAAGTGAGACCCCGGTACAGGTGGCCCTTAGTTATAATACCTCGTTTACTGAAAATCTAGTTTCGTACGTTAACAATATCAATACCCATGAAGGCGGTACGCATGTGGCAGGCTTTCGGAGGGCACTGACGAGAACGCTTAAGACTTATGCTGATAAATCGGGTCTACTCGAGAAAGTGAAGATAGAAATCAGCGGCGATGATTTTAGGGAAGGTTTAACGGCGGTGATATCTGTAAAAGTAGCAGAGCCCCAGTTTGAAGGTCAGACAAAGACCAAGCTTGGCAATTCAGAGGTAATGGGTGCCGTTGATCAGGCAGTGGGAGAGATCCTCCAGTATTATCTTGAAGAGCATCCAAAGGAGGCAAAACTCATCGTCAGCAAAGTCATTCTGGCAGCACAAGCACGCTACGCTGCGCGAAAGGCGCGTGAGATGGTACAACGGAAAAATGTCCTCACAGGTACCGGTCTCCCTGGAAAGCTCGCGGATTGTTCAAGCACGGATCCCGGAATATCAGAGATCTATCTTGTTGAAGGCGACTCTGCAGGAGGTTCTGCAAAACAAGGAAGAGACCGCACCTTTCAGGCAATACTTCCCTTGCGGGGAAAAATCCTCAACGTTGAGAAGGCGCAGGAGCACAAGATATATGACAATGAGGAAATCAAAAACATTATCACAGCTCTCGGCGTTTCATTTGGTACTTCTGAAGACGAGAAGGCACTCAACCTGGACAAGCTTCGTTATCACAAGGTCATTATCATGACTGATGCAGATGTTGACGGCAGTCACATCCGAACCCTCATTCTTACATTCTTCTTCAGGTACATGCGTGACCTCATTGAACAGGGGTATGTTTACATTGCTTTACCTCCGCTTTACCAGGTAAAGAAGGGGAAGGAAGAGCGTTATTGCTGGACTGAGGAAGAAAGAGAACTCAATGTAAAAGAGTTGGGAGGAGGAAAGGATGATTCTGTCAACGTACAGCGGTATAAAGGGTTGGGAGAAATGAATCCGGAGCAATTATGGATGACGACCATGGACCCCGCCCGAAGAACGTTAAAGCAGGTGAGTATAGAGTCAGCGGCTGAGGCAGATCATTTGTTTTCCATGCTCATGGGCGATGAGGTTGCTCCCCGTCGTGAGTTTATTGAAAAGAATGCCAAGTATGCCCGCGTTGATGTTTAACAATTTGTTAAAGATCTTCAAACTTACCTTTCGGTCAATTTAAGTTTATTTCAGTATGAGCGAAACCGGTGTTTCGATAGATAAGATTTCCCAGCAGATTGAGGAGAGTAATTACGTCAGCCGTGACTTAAGCTGGATGCAGTTTAACTATCGGGTGCTTGACCAGGCAAAACACATCGATCGCAGCATTTTTGACCGGCTGAAATTCCTTTCCATAACGGCGTCCAACCTGGATGAGTTCTGTACAATTCGTCTTGGTAGTTTGTACAATTACCTTGACTATGGAAAAGAACGCTTCGACTACAACGGTCTCCGCGAGGAGCCATTCCGGAAACTTGTACTGGCGACTACACAAAATTTTCTTAACGATCAGAACGAATACTACGTCAATAAGCTAAAGCCGCTATTCGAGGAAAACGGATTTATCATCAGCCCTTATGAGCACCTTTCCCAGGATCATGTTGAAAGGGTTAACCAGTATTTCCTGCGTACGATTTTTCCCATGCTGACTCCAATGGTATTTGACAGCTATCACACCTTTCCTACGCTGATGAATAACCGGTTGTTGTTTGGCGTGGTCACAAAAAATCCTTTGGACAATCAAAATCTGCTAAAAGTCTCCTTTATTCAGGTTCCGAATAATTTGCCGCGGTTTTACGAGATCGCGTCGGATGAGTTGGTTCAATTCATTCCTATCGAGGAGATCATCCGGAACAACATCGGACATCTTTTTCGGAATGTTGAAATTGTCAGTGCCAATCTTTTTCGGATCAACAGGAATGGTGATTTTACGCTGGAAGAAAGTGAGGACATCGAGTCTAATTTTCTGGAAGAACTGAAACGAAAACTGAAGACGAGGCGTACAGGGCGTGTCGTAAGAATGGACGTAGAAGAGAACCCGGATCCGTGGATGATGAGACTTCTGAAGATCCAATGGGACCTGGACGACTTCAATATTTTCCATGTTCCCGGTGGAAGCATGGTTGACTTTACGGGCCTTCAGCAGATTATCGGTCACAAGGAATTCAAAAGCAAACGAGCTCCGTTAGCTGATCCCATTAAGCCACTTAATTTTCCTGAGCATGGAACGCGTGATCTGTTTGAAGTGCTTAAAGAACGGGACATTCTGCTTCACCATCCGTATAACTCGATGGAACCTGTACTTGAACTCCTGGAGAAGGCAGCTGATGATCCATATGTACTTTCGATCAAGATCACCATTTACCGGCTCGCGAAGGAGTCGAGGGTTACTGCCGCATTGTTGAAGGCCGCTGAGAATGGCAAACACGTCTCCGTTCTCTTTGAAGTGAAGGCTCGTTTTGATGAGGAGAACAATCTGCGCGAAGCACAGCGTTTGCAAAAGGCGGGCTGTTTTGTGATTTATGGAGTCAGTAGTTTGAAAACCCACACAAAACTTCTGTTAATCGTGAGGAAAGAAGAAGAGGACAAAGTCATTAGATATGTCCACCTTTCCAGTGGAAATTACAATGAAGTAACTTCGCGTCTGTATGTCGATATTGGTCTGCTCACAACGAAAGATGTTTATGCACACGATGTGTCAGAGTTCTTTAACGTTATAACCGGACATTCTCAACCTTCAACCTACCGCAACCTGATTACATCCCCTCGCGATATGCGCATTCAGTTGTGCAACATGGTACAGCGGGAGGCTGAGAACAAGAGACTCGGATTGCCAGCAGGCATCGTCATCAAACTTAATTCCATCCAGGATAAAGAATTTATCGATGAACTGTATGCAGCGTCGCAAGCTGGTGTGCCCATAAAACTTATTGTCAGGGGTATCTGTTGCCTGCGCCCGGGAAGAGCAGGACTTAGCGAGAACATCGAGGTAATCTCTGTTGTTGGAGAATACCTGGAGCATTCCCGAATCTACTATTTTCATAATGCGAATGACCCGAAGGTATATATCGGCAGCGCGGACGCCATGGTGCGAAGCTTTGACCGGCGAATTGAATCCCTCTTCAGACTCGATGAAGACATCCTTAAAAAACAAGCTGTGAATAATCTCCGGTACAACTTAAAGGATAATGTTAACGCATATGTAATGCGCGAGGATGGCTCTTATACAATCAAAGAACTGAACGGCGAGCCACCTTTCAACATTCATAAGGAATTCTATCACATCACACGTGACATCGTGATGAATGCAACGCTTTTTTAGCGATTATTTGCGGTATTGATAGTAGGAGGGACACTCAATATTTCCATGTAGCTTCCTGATCGGTACCCGGTAGTTTAACATGAATTCATGCGAGCCATTGGAAAACTGGTTTATTTCAGATCTTGTCCAATCGTAGGAGTAACCAAAGTGCAGGTGTTCACTCAACTTCAAATCGATAAAAGTCATGATCGCATCAACGTTTCGATACGATGCGCCAACACTGAGCACATCATGTAAAATGAAGGCGAGATTAAAATCAAAGCTTATGGGTTGATTTTCCTGTGTTCGCACGAGGAAGGAGGGATTGATTTTCACTTTCTCCATTTTGTCGAGCGGGTGAATGAATCCTGCCCTGATAAAATAATAACGCGCCTCAGTTATTGTCGCCAGCGCTTCCGAGATGTTGGCTACTTTATTGTTGAGAATGAACGGCACAGAGAAGCCGGCAAAGAAATTTTTCTTCGTGTAATAAATTCCTGCACCAAAATTTGGTTTGAGGGTATTGATGAAGGATGAGAAGGCGGCATCATCGATGTGTTGTAAATCGAGGTTGTAATTGGCGCCCAGTAAATTAAACCCGGCCGACAGGCCCATAGACAATGTCGATTTTGGAAAATGCAGCATGTAGGAGTAATACCCGTATACATTATTGTTTTTGTAACTGCCAATTTCGTCACGGTTGAACAGTACGCCCACGCCAACTTTGCCCTTGATTAGAGAAGTATGAGCGCTGAACGAGACGGTTTTCGGCGCGCCCGGAAAATTTACCCACTGATTCCGGTACATCGCGGTCGCGCTAAGCTGAACGTGGCTACCCACGTACGCGGGATTGATCACCATTTCATTAAAATAATATTGGGTAAAAACCGGGTATTGTTGACTATAAGAAACAGCAACACAGGAATAGAGCAGCGCAAAAGTCAAAAAAATGTTTCTTAAAAGTCTATTCATGAGAGGTTAGTTAACAATTTCCAGATATCCTGCAAGTGGTTTCGAACCATCGCGCTTGTCTATGACGTAGAAGTATGTTCCATCAGGAAGGTTATTTCCCATAGGAGTGATTCCCTTGTTCGCACGTCCGTCAAAATAAATATCGATGTTGTCATACCCTTGAGCCTGATATACCAGCGTACCCGCGCGGTTGAAGATCTTTACGATGTTATCCGGAAAATCACCTATACAATTGATGTGGAAAAGGTAGTTCTTGTCGTCACCGTTTCTGGATATGCCGTTATAGGGGCGAATGTCCGTTTTTATCATGACTTCTTTTGTCGTGCTGCAACCCAGTGAAGATGTGGCGGTAACAGTATATATCCCGGCCTCCACCTCTGCAAGGATAGCGCCGTAGTAAGTGTTGCCCTGCTGGTCGACCCACTCGATGGATACCATGTCAACGCCGTTTTTTGGAATAAGGTTGATCAATCCACTAGGCCTGTCGTCAGGCAACCCATCTCCATTTCCATCCTGAATACAAGCTGAATTTTGAACATCAAAATCGAAATCAGGATAAGCCAATTCCTCAATAATATCTTTTGACACCGGTGCAGAGACGCAGCCGGTGATTTTACTGGTGGCGGTAACGGTATAGGTGCCTAATGGTAAGTCCATGATTATTTCGCCCGTGTAATCGGCGACGGGCTTAACGACAGATCCAATAAACCAATCGAAGGTATAGTCGGCCGTATTACCACCAACAGACGCCGATAAAGCTCCGTTTGGTGCCACACAACTGGTAACGTTTGAGAGTACTTCTACTTCTACCGAAGGGACTGCCAGCGGACTATATTCAATGGTTGTTGAGGTCGAATTCGCGCAGCCCGATACCAGGTCAGTAGCCCGCACGGTATATTCGCCGGCACTCAGGTTCCCTATGTCTGATCCGGTAAAGATTGGCACACCTGTATCGGTCGGACCAACAAACCACTCAAAGATGTAGTCCGTGAAATTTCCGTCAACCAGCGCTGCTGCCACACCATTTGGACGCGCGGGATCACAGTTCGTTACCGGCGCCAGCGCAGTTGCCACGACAACCGGGAACTCCTGCATGTTGTCAACCATAACAGTTAACGGAGGCGTTAGACATGCCGCATCCAGCGGATCAACAGCCACCACTGTGTATTCGCCCGCCGCCAAGCCGCTGATTTGTTTTGCGGGTTGTGGAACAGCCGGAAAGTCGGTCACCGGTTTTGTGGTGTTGCCAATGTACCAATAGTAGTCATAGCTATTTGGATTAGCAGTTGTCACTGTTGCAAAGGCGGTTCCGTCATCCATGGCACATGACGTCAGCGGACTTGTTGAGGCGGTAATATTTATTGGGCCATAGATCAGCGAAAGCGTATAGGTGTCTGTGATCTTACATTGGTTGTCATTGTTGATCACTTCTACGGTGTAGGTAATATCGGTTTGTCCGCCAGGGACGGTCAGGCCGGTAAAATCAGCAGCGTTGTTAACGATGGGTCCACTTGCCGTGGCTCCTGAATACCAATTGTATGTATATCCCGTTCCACTGTTTCCCGTTCCCTGAATATGAAATTCCCCGGTTATGTTGGCTGGCTTTAAACATTGCGTGGGTTCAATATAACTTAAGAGGTCGACGCCAACTGTACCCATTGTCATGTCTTCAATTTCAAACTCAAGCAGGGTAGAGGCGCAGTTGTTGACGATATTTGTTCCCTTTACAAAGTAAGTTCCTGGAGCGAGGCCGTTCTTTGTGGTACCATTGGGGAGCATAGGCGCCATGTTGTCAAAAAACCATTCGAACGAATAATCTCCAAGGTTGCCAGGCATTCCATTTTCCTGGATTCCCGTAATGGCCGCCGATGCGTCGCTGAAATCACATCGCGTTAAATTCATAATCGTGATGTCGCTGCTGGCAATTCCGATAACAGGCGGCGTATCAAGTACCTGGAAGGTTGCCGTTGACGTACATTGGGTGTTAATGATTTTGGTGTTGGTGACCTCAACGGTATACATCCCCGGACTTAGATTTGATAGAATCAATCCACCTGGAATTGTTGGTGACGAGGTATCTGGTCCGGCAAACCATTGTATGCTGTAGTCTCCGGGAGGGGGACTTACCCCATCGATCGTAATTTCTATCTGCCCATTTGCCATTATGCCCGCGCAATTTGTATTGGCGTCGATTTGCGTTGCAACGATAACGGGATAGTCAATGATCTGCTTGATTTCCTTCACGAGGGGAACCGATCGGCAGTCCGGTGTCAATGGATTCTTGGAAATGGCGACTAAAGCGTAATAGCCCGGCGCGAGATTACTGTTCGTATTGTAACCCATTACCAAGCCACTCACTCCGGAAATTACCTGGATCAGGTTACCGGACACCGGTGCCCCCACGGGAAGTCCAAGGTCGGCTGAGCCTTTGTAAACATGTATGTCGTAGTCTGATTCGTCAAAGCCGGCTAGCGGTGTTTTGATGAGATCAAATGTGATCTGGCCAATGTCAGTAGGGGCACACTTGTCAACGTCGACCTTGCTTCTGAATACCAGTCTGTGCGCGTTCGCGAAGGGCAGATCAAATGATGCTACATTTTGGCATCCGTTGTCGCGGTTGATGGCAACGACTGAATACATTCCTGCATTCAGATTGGATGCCGTTGAACTGGTAACGCCTGATTGCTGGAAGAATGGAGGATTGGAAAATGGTTCGTGTCCTACGTACCAGGATACGTCAAATCCACCGGAGTTACCCGGTGCAGACAAATCGACCCTCATTGTTCCGTCGTTGGCGTTACAATCACTGGGTAGCTGCGTAACAAGATTATCCAGGATAATACTGATAGGGGGAGCACCATCAATAACGGTGACCGTAATGGGTGCAGCCAGGCAGTGCTTGGTGTTGTGAACTGCCTGAACCGTGTAGTCACCCGGGACCAGGCCACTTAAAATATTTGTAGTGGTTGTAAAATCAGGAGAAGCCTTGACGGCGTTGCCAATATACCACGAAAAGGTGTAGTCAGAGGGAGCATCCAGCGATACATTCACCGTGATGGAACCATTCGGATTATTACAGTTAGTTGCTGTGGTAATTGCTCCCACAATTAGCGTAGGCGTTACTACGTTACTGATGACCGTGATTTCTTCTGTATCAGAGCATCCCGTTACATTGTCAGTTGCCTTAACGGTGTAAATTCCGGCGGCAAGGCCTGCAACGGAACTGGTGGTGGCAAATCGATTTGCTGCAAGCGTGTTTTGTCCTTTAAACCATTCAAAAGCATACCCGGTCGTAAGGCCACCTACATTGGAATCGGCCGCACCGTTTGGCAAGGACATATCACACGAAGTCTGATTGGCGGTGGTCGTCGCGGTGACAACCGGCGGGATGGTTTGAATGAGCGTAACCGTCACAGGAGCGGAGCTACATTTTGTGGAATTGTTCGTTGCTACGACGGTATAGTTGCCGGCGGGGCGGTTGCTATACGTGTCACCTGTAAAATCCGGACTTGGCTTAACGGTGTTTCCGTTGTACCATTCGAATGTAAACATGGCCACGTTTCCGCCTACTGTAACAGAAATGCTTCCCGAGGTTGAATTTGTGCATAACAGGTCCGTTTTTACCACGTCTACAACCGGCGCGACGGACTGATCAGGAATGTCATAGGATTCGATGCTTTGGCACCCCGTAGCTTTTTCCGTCACCAGTACGGTATACGTTACAGGTTTCAGATCTGCGGCAATATGGCTCACTCCAATTTGTGGGTCAGTGAAGATGTCATTTCCTTCATACCATGCATAGGTAAATTTTCCCACCGGATCTCCACCATTGACAACAGCCCGGAGTTTCGCATTCGGATTCTTACAGTTATCATAGGGATTGTCGAGGACAATTTGCACGGATACCATGCCGTCAATCCTATCCACCAGAACGGTCGCTGTATCAGAACTGCAATTTGCTGTCTTGTGTATGGCATATACCGTATAGGTGCCATCCGCAATATTATTGTAGGTCGCTCCTACATGGTCTGCCGAGGCAACGGGTTTGGCAGTCGGCCCGATGGACCAATAGAAATTATAATCGGTTATGTTTTCAGTGGCGCCAACCGGGATAAAGGCTCTGACAGCTCCGTTATCCGGTGATGTGCTTCCAAGACATTTCACATTGTCTTTGACTTTTAGCGCCGTGATGGTTACCGGCAAAGGATTGACTGGCGCAGAAATGATGTTGTCCGAATAATCACATTCAATAAAATTGGTATTCGGCAGCGAGATCGGGGTAGGCACTGTTGTACCGCCGTCATTTAAGACAATGTATAATGTGAAATTTGATCCAGGACCGTTCACGGTGGCATTCGTCACCGAAAACACGTCCCCCGGTCCAAAGCTGTTCACCGTAACAGAAATCGTGTTTAGCTTGGTAGCTCCAACAAGTGTAGGGTCACCGTTGTAGAAGGTGATCGGAACGTCTCCGCTTAAATCTATGTCACCAAGATTTTGGATCTGAAAGGAGACGGTAAAATTTCCATCTGGACATGTTGGTGGATTGACGGAAAGCGAATTATCCACGTAGGCCAGGTTCGGAGCGGCGTATGTAGGGCAACCTTGCGAATTCAGGAAAGGAGATTGATTCAAAAAGTTGTTTAGCGGACGGTTTGGCCCCTGGGTGCAGTTTCCCACTGACCACACCAGGTGATGTTGCTGTTGTCTCCTTGGAATGGTCAGATCATCGTTTACGTTTACATTGAAATAACCATGTTGGTTCCAGAGCCTGCGCGCTGGTACCCAGGGCTCAGCAGCCGACTTATAAACCCTGACATGTGAGTATTGCGAGTAATTAAGATTGCAGAAATTGTTAACGGCCGCCACGTCATCAAAACCACATGTTACGCAAAGTTCGGTGTATCCGTCGGCATCGACGTCGGCAACGATGGGATATTCTCTTTGTGTTCGGGAAATACAAGGTTGCCTTGGATACTCGGTGCCATCAGTACCGTTGATGATGTAAATATATTGCTCATCGCGATAGACAATTTCCGATTTTCCGTCACCATTGAAGTCAAACAACGTACAGCCTGTAAACCCTGAAGTTTCTTCTTTCACATCTTTTCTCCACTTGAGATTAAGATTTTCATCGAGGGCATAAAGGTATTTTCCGGAAACATATGACGCATTCATCTTTCCATCGCCATCGAGGTCACCGATATTGATACGGCCCGTTCCATTGACCCAACCATACTGGTATGCCTGGGCTGTGTAAGGATTTGGGCAGCCAAGGATGGTAAATGAACCGGCAATCTTTTCAGAATATTTCTTGACAATGTTATGCGTTACGTCCCACATGAAAATTGTCGTCACCAGGTTGCCACTGCCATCATCTTCACCCCCCGAGGCAATAATGTCAACATCGCCATCCAGGTTATAGTCGGCGATACTTGTTGCGTTATAAGGATGTTTTATTTCGTATTCAGGCAGGCTCTGCAATAACGTAATTGTACCTGAGTTTGCCGTTCTCGCTCCCAGGTTGACGTCGTAAATTTTGCACCCGAGGATCAATTCAAGATTTGTGTTCCCTAAAATATCAACTGCCGTTGGTCCCCCGTTTAGCCTATTCCAGCTTGCGTCATCAGTTGATGAGGTGTTTACGATTATCGTCCCGGTATGCGCGTCAAGGATCATATCCTTAAGGTAAAGTTCAACTTTACCGTCTCCGTCGAAATCGGCTAGTCCGTACATGATAGCGTCGAGTGCTTCTCCCAGTGGCCGGGGTCTCCCCCTGTTGTCATAGTTTCCCTCCCTTATTTGCGTCCTCCAGATTTGATTGAGATTACAGTCATAGGCATACATATACAGAAAGTTGCCTTCAGTGCCTTGGAAGAAGATTTCCGCGCAATTGTCATTATCGATATTACCAATGGCCACCTCCCAGTTAGGTGTGAAGGAAACCGTCTTTTTTATTTTTACTTCATTGATCTTATCGCCATTGGGGTCATTGCCTTCAAGTATGATGAGCTCCTTCGTGTATTTGTTCAGCGTAATAATTTCGGGCAGTCCGTCCCGGTCAAGGTCACCAATTACCATGCGGCCGATGTGGTTGGTCGTTTCGTTGCGGGAGGCAAAGTCAAGAGTCATTCTAAACTCCGGAAACTGAGAGGGAACTGCTTCACAGAGAACGTCATTACCAATATAAAAGCCATCGCACCAGGAGTGGTTGGAACAATCCGGGTCGTAACAGTCTATGAAGCCATCAAAATCATCATCAATACCATTATCACAGATTTCCTGGGCAATCGCCGGGGCGGATAAGGCGGTTACAATAACGGTGGTCCAAAACAGGATTAACTTTTTCATACTCATCAAAATTCAACTGCCTAAAAAATCCAAAAATGTGCGCCAACAGATTAAATCTTAATCATCCGGACAAGTATGAGTGTAACCGGCGTTTGTAAGATTTCTCAAAAAATTTCGACTAATTTCATCATAAATAAGGGTTTTTCAAAACTATCGAAGAATAGTTATGCTTCCGGTCTTCGGGGTGTTCTCCTCGCCGTCGCATCTTATGATATAGTAGTAGACTCCGTCGGGCAATTGCTTACCTTTAGTCGTACTGCCATTCCAGTTGTTGAGGTAAGGCTTTGATTCATAGACACGGGCGCCCTTGTCGTCGTAAATAACAACCTCGCACTGCGGGTATTCAATTATGTTTTCTATCTCCCAATTCTCACTGCGGTTATCGTTATTGGGCGAAAAGAAAGGTTCGGGTTTAAGTTTGTTTACGATAACATCACCTTTAACGGTCACCTCGACACTGCCTTCACCCATACAGCCGTTGACGTCTTCGCCGGTTACGGTGTATGTCGTTGTTACGGTCGGGTTTGCTACAGGATCCCGTATTGTTGAATTGGATAAGGATTCATCAGGTGACCATAAGTAGGTGATAATCCCTTCTACATTAAGCTGTGATGATTGTCCTTCCGAAATATTTGCAGGATCAGCACTCACTAATAGGGTAGGTGCCGGGAGCGTGGTGACACTTCTGCTTGCATTCAGTGTACAGGCCGCCGTCGTCACTTCAACGGTATAGGTTCCCGCTTCTGTTACATTAATAGAGGATGTAGTTTCATCTGTGCTCCACTTATATGATGTATAACTTCCAAGTACTTCAAGTTTAAGGCTTTCACCAGGGCAAAATTCATATTTCCCGTCCGGGTTGGTAATAACAGGTATGGGAGCAGCCTGAACAGAAATAGGCTTCGTGGGTGTTTCATTGGGACAAACCCCGCCGGTATAACTCACTCTAAGTTTTACGTTGAAAGTGTTTGCAGAAACATAGGAGTGTTCGGGGCTCTCCAGCGTTGAAGTATTTCCATCACCGAAGGTCCAGAGATATTCCGCGGTTGCGCTTGGGTCACTTGCGGATTGGTTAATAAATTTTACCAACTGCCCGGTACAAGCCTGTGCAGGCATATCAAAGTCGGCAACAGGGAGGGTCGCCACGACGATGTTTACTGGTTCTGTTTGGCTGGTGGAGCAACCGGGGTAGGTCACTTGTACATAATAATTTCCTGTAGCCGTAACCGTTAAAGTGGTAGATGTTTGTCCCGACAACAAACCCGATGTGGATTCATACCATTGATAACTTGCTCCCGACAGGTTCGGCGAAACTGTCAGGGTTTTTGAATCCCCCTGGCACATAAAGCGGGATCCCGGGTACGTCACGGTGAAACTGCCAATGTCAATCGCTTCCACAATAGTAGATAACTGCTGTGCAACACATCCCCCGGCCATAACATCAACATAGTAACGTCCCACGTTGGTCAGCCCGAAGCTGTTAATTGAAACCGGATTGCCAGAGGCTGTAAAACCATTCGGCCCTGTCCACTTATAATCCGTGGCACCGGATACAACTCCTGTTACCGACAGCTCAAGCGTATTTCCAACGCAAAGTGGTCCGTTGTTAATTGCTGCAAGCGTTCCGGTAACAGATCCTGCACTCACTGTTACATCGACAATGTTGGAAACCTTTGAACACGTGCCGCCTTCGGCAATTGCAGTCACCGAATATTTCCCTGATGTCGTTACGTCAAAAAAAGGATTCGTTCCACTGGCCACTACCGTATTCGTTGACTCATTCTTCCATTGATATGTTGTTCCCCGGCTAACGGTGGCATTAAGCCTGAGTGGCGTTCCGCTACACACCGAAACAGGTCCTGCCGGATTGATAACGGGTACCATGCAGCTTTGATTTCGAAATACCGACACTTTCGATGCAAGAATGCCTGTGTTATTATCATCGATGCTGGTGAAGACTATTTCCGGTTTACCGTCTGAATCAAGATCGCCGATGTTCACGTGCCGGTTGATATACGTTGTGGTAATAGGCGACGATTGAAAGGATAGATTACCAACCGTGCTTTCATTGTTCAGTACGGTCAGCGTCTTTTTTGTTATGGACGCAACCACAATGTCAGCTTTTGCATCACCATCGAGGTCGCCGATGTCGATACCCCAGGGGCGTTCGTCAGTGACGAAACTTTTTGATGAGGCGAAACTGATGCCGGTTGTCGTACTGGTGTTTAAGAGGATTGCAACACTTGATGACAGCAGCTGGGTAGCGGCAATATCAGCCTTCCCATCACCATCAAGATCGCCGATTCTTACATTGACAACTGTCGTCGGAAGGGGCTGGGTGATCACAGGCCCCAGCGTGATCGTACCGGGAATGCTCTTGTTCTGGACGATGAACAGATTACTTGTGGCCGTTAGAAACTGGCTGGCGACAATTTCAGGGAGAAAGTCACCATTAATATCTTCAACGGCCAGACCATCTGTGCTCGTTGCTCCGGTAAGCGTAAAATTGAGTGGGGAGGCGGAGAATATGACGCTTGCTGTTGTGCTCTGGTTTATCAAAACAGAAATGATGTTACTTCCCTGGTCTGAGACAATTAATTCAGGCTTGCCATCGCGGTCAAGATCAGCGATTTCTATTCGCTTCGTTTTCCGACTTGTAAGTTTGAAACTTTGCGGCGTAAAATTAAAGTTCCCCGTGCCCGTGCTTGTATTCATGAATATAAATAGCCTGTCTCCTCCACTTTCAGACACGACCAGGTCGGGTTTTCCATCTCCGTTCAAATCACCACACTTCGAATGAAGCGAGCGCGTACCCAGTGGGAGTGATGCGGCGGCGACGTTAAAATTGATATTACCAGGACCGGAGCTGGTATTTGGAAGAATTTTAATAGCCGTTGCATTGTCGCTTGCCGTTGCCACATCATCCCGGTTGTCTCCGTCGAAGTCACACAGGCAGAGATCATACAGTCCCTTTTCTGCAGCGAAGTCGAGTTGGGGGCCAAGGTTCGTCGTCTGAAAAGGATGAAGGCCACCGTATGACAGCAGAAACTGCTCAGAGGTATAGCCGGTTAGTCCGCTTAACAGGTTTGTAACTGAAATACTATTATAAGTTGTCCCCGGCGGAACGGTAACCTCAATGACCTGATTGGACGCAGATAGGATTGATCCTTTGACACCGCCAAAGAAAACAACGAGCCGGGAAGCATCGCCACCAAAGTTGTCTCCCTTTATGGTGACCAGTTCGCCAACTTCTGCCTTTGCTTTATCAATGGACTTGATATCGGGTTTTTGCCCGTAGACAGAATTGATGCAGATCGTCAAAATCAAACAAAAAACCAGGTATAATTTCAAGAATCTGGTTTTCATAGGTTTAGTTTTTTGGTTTATAGATCGTTCTTACCCCTTTTAATGTAACCCTGCAACCTAATGTTGTTTAAGTTATTTACTTGGAACCTTGTACAATTAGCACATTGGCCTCCTTAAGTTTCGTATATGCCTTCAGATTCCTGGCCTCTTCATATGCTTCACTTGCTTTCAAAGTATTCAGCACATAGACATAAAACTTCTTTTCCTTTTCATAATAGAAAATGTCTGCATTAAATTTTTGCTCAACGATTTTCTTTTTGTAGGCATCCGCTGCGGTGAAATCACTAAACGCTCTAAGGACAACATAGTAGGTTTTCTTGTTGCCCTCTTTTTCGCCGGCAATGTTGCCTGGAGTTCCTTCTGCCTGCTGAAATCTCGCCTGGTGTTGCTCGTCAGGTGCTCTCTGTAACGTGGAGCGAAACACAGGCGCTGCTTTTCGATATTTTTTGAGATCCCCCAGTCGGAGTCCTATCTGAACTTCGTGTGATCCGTTTGAAAAGCCCGTCTCAGGCTGATTGCCAGGTTCATAGGAGTAATTCATCAGAAATTTCCCGAATGAAAAACCCACGTGCCCGATAAATCCGTATGCCTGCCGATAGCCGGCCCCCAGCCAGAAATTCTCCGAGAAGTTTAGTTTTCCTGTGACTTCAAACTGGCTGTTATCGAATGCAGAATATTTATAAACAGCGTAGAATTCAAGGGGTGCATATCCCCCGGAGGTGCGTTGCCTTGTCCTGACACCTCTTTTTCTTTTGTTCACTATTTTGCCTTCAACTTTTCTTTTGTAGTAGAGCGTAGCGTAAACGTTATCGACAGGAGTGAACTGCGTTGCCGAGAATTGACTGGCTGAGTTGAATTTCGGCGCGAAGAGTTGCGGTAGGGTGATGCCAAAGTTGAGACCGGAATTGGATTTAAAGACCATTCCAAAACTTGCCGACGGCTGGAAATTATTGGCGAGGTACCCCGACAAAGCCGGATCGTCGAGATCATCGGGACTCACTTTATTCAAGTCAATAGTGTTAGAAATCGCGCCGCCCGTCAGCCCAAAGAAGAGAACATTCTTTTCGTTAAAAGGGACGCCATGCGCATAGGTGAAACCGATATCTGTGGTCTTCAGAATACCTCGCGAGTAATTGGAAATTTTTGCGCCGATGCCCGTGTAGGACTCATCAATCAACGTGTTGAACGTGACGGTTGAAAGTACCGGCGCACCCTCTATGCCCATCCATTGTTGACGATGAGAGAAAAATAAATAGGCATACTCACTGGCCGCTTCTGCAGGGTTATAGAGATAAGGATTGATGACATAGCTGTTGTAGACAGGATAGTTTTGAGCATATATCCGTGAATTCAAAAAGAGGATCAGAGTACCAAAAAATACTGTAAAAAGCTTGTGCATCAGCTTCCATTAATATGGGCAAAAGCGCAAAGGTCACTCAAAAAGTAAAGTCTCTCGACCCTATCCGGGCCATCCTAAAAAACCTTAAAAAATGCGATCTGGACGTCCTAAGCAAGCGTTTAATTCACCAATAATCAACTTGCAGAAAACCTTCCAATATACGTCGTTTTTTCATTTCCATTACAATGGGTTCCCCGTAACTTGACCGGCAAACATATATTCTCGTTTATTTTGTAACTTTACACGGTTGATTAAGACATTTTTTAAGCTTAGCGTGTTTACTAAAGCCTTATTTTTTATCCTGGCGGTTGCTCTTTCATCAACAGTATCCGCGCAAATTCTTATTGGGCCAACGGCGGGACCAAATTTTTCGTGGATAACATTCGATGATAAAGACCTCAAGGACGTTTACGATGTTAGTCCGATTACCGGATTCCATGCCGGTGTGGCCCTGTCCTTCAGAGTTCAAAAGAGGTTCTTCTTACATAGCTCATTAATTTATTCAACCAAGGGAAAGATTTTAAAGGCAGATAAGGATCCTCTGTTTCGGAATGAGGTTAGGTACAAATACATCGAACTTCCCATTCTCTATACGATTGAGTTCAAAGGTAGTCTTGGCGGGAACAAGCAATACAAATGGTATTTTGGCGCGGGTCCGAACGTAAGCTATTGGATTGGGGGGCGAGGAAAAATCTCTTCCAGTGATCTGACTGAGGTGGGCATCGGGGAGCTCAATTACCGGGTCGTGTATTGGAAAGATCAATACGAAGTTGGTGAAGGAGAGATGAGCGTCGAGCACCCTAATCGGGTTCAACTCGGCCTGACGATCGGGACAGGTTTCGTATTTGAACCGATGGGGGCGCAGAAGTTTATGGTGATGTTTCGATATGAGTTAGGTCACAGTTTCCTGAGCCGCACATCCGACGGTGTGTTTCAACCTACGCTGTACACCGACGAAATGCGCATCAGAAACCAGGGATTTAGAATTTCCCTGTCTTACCTGGTAGATTTAAAAACAGAGCAACGAAAAAAGGGAAAAAGTACTATTAAAGAAAGTAACAAGAAGAGAAGACGGAGATAACAGTACCGGTAATGGTCGACTATGGGTGTTGACAGTTATTTCAGGAATTCAATCTTTTGTTGCCTGGTGTTTCGCTCATAGAGGTGCATCATGATCCCGTCTTTCAGGCCCACCTCGGGGACTAATATATGATCGGCATGCGCCCATTCCATCACCTTCGTGTAGATATTTGTGGCGGGAATAATTACGTCAGCGCGATCGGGATTCATCTGTAATGTGTAAATGCGGTCTTCAATGGAATGGCTCTCGATCATCTTTCGGATCTCATAAATTCGATTGACCTCCAGCAGTTGCCCCGGCCCGAGACCGGCGAGCTCAAAAATCTTACTGATGTTACCACCCGTACCGACTGCTGTCACTTGACCATAGTCTTTTTTTACTTTTTCTTTCACCCAATGCTCCATGTCTTCCCACATAATGGGCTTGTCATGGTGCTCCAGGACCCGAACAGAGCCTACTTTGAAGGACCTGGTTTTTATTTTTTTTCCATGAACGTAAAGGTTCAATTCTGTACTCCCACCACCAACATCAATGTGCAGATAGGTACCGTTGCCAAGGAATGAACCAATAGCCCGGTTGATCAATTCGGCTTCAAGATTTCCATCGATGATGTTTATCGTTATGCCCAGTTCGTCAAATACCCGTTCGGCAAGGTCCTGCCCGTTTTCCGATTCCCTCATGGCCGACGTTGCACAGAACATGTAATCATCTACTTCATACAATTCAATCAGCAGTTTGTACGCTCGCATCAGTTTGATGAATTTCTCCATGCTCTTGCCGCTGATACGACCTGTGCTGAATACGTCATGCCCCAGACGCAAGGGAAATCGTATGTACTCGAGTTTCTTAAACAGGACTCTTTGCTTGTCAAGAACTGTGGATACCTGGAAGCGTATGGCGTTTGATCCTATATCGATTGCGGCAAGCTTCAACGATTACTGATTATGTGCCTTCAAACTTAAAAACATAAACGATAAGAAATGCACTAAACATTTTAAAATTGATATCGGGTAGCAATTTCGAGTTCGTTCTTGGTTGCGACGTCCTATCTGCCATTACATCAGTACGTGAAATACTGCGCAGCAAGTTTGTAATGGCGGCTTAAGTTTGCGCCTGATTCCATAACGCGCTTTGCGATTTCGGTTGGGCCCGGTCGTGCCTGGCGAAATAGTCGCCCCTAAGCGTTTTGCCATTGTAACGGACTTTCATTTCGCAGTGTCATTAAAATTGTCCCCCGCCGTTGCACTAGCCCCTTAGTGTTGATATTGTCATTGCCAATCGCCATGAGCGAACATAACGCTGGCCCTTGCAGTTACGAAGTTTTTTTGATGGTGTTGGGCAGACAAGGATGAATATTGATCCACTAGGGACGAACGATTTTCTGAATGCTCTTTTTGTGAAGATCTCACAAAGGGAATACGCCGCTCATCGTCCACAGTTGTTCCCCTTTATCTACCCTGAACCGGAGACCTGCGTATTTATTTGTATTGATCAAGGAACTAAAGCGTATGGATTTTTCTTTTACCGGTGAATTGTTTTTCTTTGCACCAGCTTATCCAGAAAGACTGAGGGATTGGGCCCTTTGACGTCTTAGCATCCTGTCTTCCTGATCGTTTCGGGGAGAATGTTGTGCTAAATCCCATCTGCCAGGTGGCGGAAAAGATAAGCAACCCACCTCAACGGGCTCTTCTGGATAATCTTGGAATTAAGGAGGGCTTATGAAAATACAGGATATATTAAAAGAACGCATCATGGTACTGGACGGTGCCATGGGGACAATGATTCAAAGGCACAAACTGGGCGAGGAAGATTTCAGGGGGGAACGTTTTAAGAATCACCCGTATCCTTTAAAGGGAAATAATGATCTTCTCTCACTCACTCGGCCCGAAATTATCAGGGATATTCATAGGCAATACTTTGAAGCCGGGGCGGATATCGTTGAAACCAATACGTTCAGTGGCACCACCATAGCCCAGGCAGATTATCATCTTGAAGATGCTGTTTATGATATCAATTTCTATTCAGCAAAGATTGCAAGGGAAGTGGCCGATGGGTTTACACGAAAGGAACCGAACAAGCCTCGATTCGTTGCCGGGGCTATGGGGCCAACAAACAAAACTGCATCACTTTCGCCCGATGTAAATAACCCGGGGTTCAGAGCTACATCATTTGATGAATTGGCGAAGGCTTTTAAGGAGCAGGCGAAAGCATTGATTGAGGGCGGTGTAGATCTGCTTCTGCTCGAGACGATCATTGATACATTAAATGTTAAGGCTGCCTTGTTTGCTATTCAGGAATTGTTTGAAGAAACTGGAAAAGAATTGCCGATCATGGTATCTGGCACCATCACCGATGCCAGTGGCAGAACCCTTTCCGGCCAGACCACAGAAGCTTTTCTTGTTTCAGTCTCACATGTTCCATTACTAAGCATAGGCCTGAACTGCGCGTTGGGTGCCGCGCAGTTGAGACCTTATCTCCAGGTGTTGAGCGATCAGGCCCCGTTTTTTATCAGCGCCTATCCGAATGCAGGGCTGCCCAACGAATTTGGTCAGTACGATCAGACGGCAGAACAAATGGGAGCCCAGGTAGAAGAATTTCTTAAAGAAGGCCTGATCAATATATTGGGTGGATGTTGTGGTACAACACCACAGCACATCAAAGTCCTGGCTGACCTCGCAAAAAAATATAAACCCCGAACGGTTGTAACAGAATATGCCTAAATATTTGCAGTTAAGTGGTCTTGAAGCGGTAACGATCACACCAAATTCAAATTTCATAAACATTGGCGAGCGCACGAATGTCACCGGATCCGCCAGGTTTCTCAAGCTGATCAAAGAAGACAAGTTCGATGAAGCGCTTGATGTCGCGCTAGACCAGGTTCGTGGTGGAGCCCAGATCATCGATGTTAACATGGACGAGGGGATGATCGACTCGCAGGCCGCAATGGTGAAGTTCCTGAACCTGATGGCGTCGGAACCTGAGATTGCCGTCGTGCCCGTTATGATAGATTCTTCCAAGTGGCATGTCATTGAAGCGGGCCTCAAGTGTATCCAGGGAAAGGGCATTGTCAATTCAATCAGCTTGAAGAATGGCAAGGATGAGTTCGTGCACCAGGCGAAGCTGGTAAAACGATACGGCGCAGCGGTGGTGGTGATGGCATTTGACGAGCAAGGTCAGGCTGATAGTTATGAGAGAAGAATTGCGATTTGCAGGCGGGCATATGATATACTTGTTAA
>DASUGQ010000211.1:0-2776 GCA_036273935.1 Cyclobacteriaceae bacterium
GAAAGTATAACACCACGCTTCTCCCTCTAAAACAGTTTCTCCCGTCTGTCGTGTAATTTTTATTTTTAGTTGTGTAACCGGTTTTGATTCGTGGACACTTAACACTATAGCCTCTGCTGTAATGGTATCTCCAATAAATACCGGAGCCGTGAATTTCCAATTTTGACTTAAGAATACAGTTCCTGGTCCCGGTATATCCATAGCAACGAGTGCATGGAGCAATCCAGTAGTCAGCCCTCCCTGAACAACCAGTCGTGTGCATTTTGTTTTTGCCACAAATGATTCATCAAAATGCAAAGGATTATAATCCCCACTTAGACTGGCGAAGGTTCTTACATGATCATTTGTGAGGGTGAGTGTTCTTGTTGCTCGTTGTCCGATCGTTAATTTTATCATGGCCTGTGAATTTTATCCCGTTGAGCTGAGTAAAACCGCTACGTCGCTAAATATTCCACGATCCCATCCCTTATCGCTGTAAATGTTTTAACAAGAACATCTTCGTTCTCCTCCAGTAGCGTAACGCGAAAACCCTGCAGCTCTGAACAAAAAGACGAAATCGGCACGACGCAAACACCTTTTGCTCCTAACAAATAGTAAACGAAACGTTTATCCAACTCAATGGGCTGGCTTACCCATTGTTCAACCAGAGACTGTATTTGAGGGTTGCCGACCTTTATATTCTGATGGGGCTTCAATGTTCCGTCACGAAAGATTATGGTGTTATAAAAAGCTCCATACGTTTCATTAAAGGTCAACTCAGGGACCGTTCCAAGGATATCCGCAATGATCTTGCTTCTTCTCCCAATGTTTTCGTTGGTTTCATCGCGATACTTTCTGAAACGGGGATCGCCAAATATTTTTGGAATGGCCATCTGGGGGAGCTTTGTTGAACATACTTCAATCATCTTGGCGTTGTCGAGTGCAGCACAGAAGCGGTTGAAGTCTTCGTCCTTGTCGCGGTTGTAATATTCCATCCAGCCGCATCGCGCTCCAGGCCAGGGAAGTTCTTTTGAAATTCCCTGCATCGAAATGCCCGGCACATCCTCAATGATCTCGGCAAGGGAATAAGCACGACTTCCGTTGTAGGTGATGTTGATATATATCTCGTCTGCAACGAGAAAAAGATTAAACTCTTTAGCTATCGCAACAATGCGTTTCAATGTTTCTAACGGATACACCATACCCGTGGGGTTGTCAGGGTTGATGATAAGAATACCAACGATGTTCGGATTGTATTTAATTTTCAGATACAGATCATCGAGGTCAGGGTACCAGTGGTTATTGGGATCCAGCTTATAAGTCAACGGCTCATGACCGGCATGAGCTGCCTCGGCGCTCGAATGTGTGGAGTAGGCGGGTGATGGGCCGATGACGCGCGATGTAGGTGTGATGTATTGATATACTTTGGAAATGGCATCGCCCAATCCATTAAAGAAGCAAATATCTTCCGGAGTAATTTGAACCCCTCCCAACGAATTGGTTTGTGCAGCAAGAAATTCGCGTGTGGCCAGCATCCCTTTAGAGGGGCAGTAGCTATACACATCATTTTGCTTTACAAGGTCTGAAACAATGTTCTTGATCCATTCGGGCAGGATATGATTCTTCTGGATGGGGTCACCAATGTTTTCCCAGCTAATGTTCAGTCCAAGCTTTTTGAGCTGTTCAGCCTTCTTTACAATTTCGCGAATCTCATAGCTAAGTTCTTTGGCACCTTCGCTTAATAATAGTTGACGCATGTGAATGTATTTTATCTCGGCGTTTTCTTAACGAAAACACGGGCAAGGTTATTAAATTTTTTGATTATTGAATAGTAGAATAGATGGACAGATTTCGGAGTGAGCCTTAAGCAACTGTAATATTCTATCTTAATACAATGCTTCAACCAGAAGAATCACTCCTCCTTCGCTCGCGCGATGGCATCGAAAATATCATCCTTTATTTTTTTCACTTTCTCCATTTCGGACTCGAGGTATTCACGATACTCCTGCTCACTGAGGCTGTCCGTTTCAGGATGAAACTCGTGCATCCAGTCCATCATACCTCTTCGGGCAGAATCGAGTTTGGAAATTTTACCTTCGATCTCTTTTCTTTTTTCTTCGATAAGCTCCGGCGTGGCGGCAATTTGATCCTTTAACTCCTTTTGCAGCTTATAAATCTCATCCATCTTCATCATGGCTTCATCATGAAGTTTCATCACTTCATCATACAGGGCCCCATTGCTGTCGTCCTCCTGATCACTGGTGGCGTGGTCATGATGCTCATCTTTACCCGATTTACCACAGCTGATCAGGGCAAGTGAAAGACCCAAGAAAATTAAGGGCATGAAGACTTTTTTCATTTGGATGATTGAAAATTGAGCACTAAAGGTAATGGGCTTTATTGCCAAGGTCAAGACCTCCAGGAGATTCTGAAAGTATCCAATTTTGTTTGTCGAACTGATCTGTGGAGACAGTGATCAACCGCCTAACAATCATTAGTTTTAAAAATATTTTAATGAAACCTGTAACCGGCACTTGGAAGAGAGAATGAAATCGGCTTATCTTTATGCGCATTTGAATCAGAACACAATGGTCGGCAACGCATTCTTTTATTTTTACTACTTCTACTTTAGGTTCCGGGCGGGACTTCAGAGAGGAATATGTTGTTGATGAACGATAACAAGAACTCAAGGAAAGTCCCGCGAAAAGCGGGACTTTTCTTTTTAGTGGACATTTGAAATGGCAAAGAAAAAGAAAACAAGAGTAGCAATTCAAGGTATCGCCGCCAGCTTTCATGA
>DASUGQ010000212.1:0-3338 GCA_036273935.1 Cyclobacteriaceae bacterium
GTATAAGCCAAGCTCCTTGCGCATCTTTAACAGTCCCTGTTCAGGACGGACTTTCGCGGTTGGATCATTATCATATTTTGGGTGACCCACGGCGCCGAAAAGAACAGCATCCGAGTTCTTCATCTTGGTCAGGCTCTCTTCTGGTAATGCTTCGCCAGTCGCCTCGATGGCTTCATGGCCAATGGTTGCATAATCATACAGAAACTCATGTCCGAATGATTCGGCGATCTGATCCAGAACTTTTTTTCCACAGCTTGTAACTTCCTTGCCAATTCCGTCACCGGGCAGTATCGTAATCTTCTTCTTCATCAATAATTATTTAATATCGTTCAGTCAATGGTGTATCGAATCAGTGCGCCACTTCAAACTTTCTGATCTCATCGCGCAAGCTTAACAGGTAATCGATATCGTCATACCCGTTCATCATGCAGGTCTTTTTGTATTGATTGATTTCAAATGACTCGGAAGATCCATCTTCCAGGGTCACTTTCTGATTTTCTAAATCGACTGTGATGAGCATCTTGGGATTTTTTTCAACCGCATCCAGGGTCTTCTTTAAGAAGGCATCAGATACGGTTACGGGAAGCACTGCATTGTTCAGCGCGTTATTTTTAAAGATGTCTGCGAAGAAACTGGAAATGACAACCCGAAAACCATAATCGGCAATTGCCCACGCTGCATGTTCGCGACTGCTGCCGCAACCAAAGTTCTTTCCTGCCACAAGAATCTTTCCTGAATAGACGGGGTTATTCAATATAAAATCTTTGGGCGTATTGTCGTTGTTGTAACGCCAGTCGCGGAACAGGTTTTCTCCGAATCCATCCCGTGTGGTGGCCTTCAGAAAGCGCGCAGGGATAATTTGGTCGGTGTCAATATTTTCAATTGAAAGCGGAACCGCTGTGCTTTTTAATGTTATAAACTTTTCTTTGCTCATAATTTTGTTCTTATTCGCTTTGACTAAACCAGTTCTCTCACATCCGTCACTCTTCCTGTAATTGCGGCCGCCGCAGCCATTAAGGGACTGGCAAGAAATGTTCTGGATTTGGGACCTTGCCTTCCTTCAAAATTTCTGTTTGAAGTACTGATGCAATATTTACCCGCCGGAATTTTATCTTCGTTCATGGCCAGGCATGCAGAACAGCCCGGTTGTCTTAACTGAAAACCGGCCTCTTCAAAAATCGTATTCAGACCTTCCCTGATCGCTTGCTCTTCAACCTGCTTTGAACCAGGTACGATCCACACTTCAACGTTGTCTGCTTTCTTTTTTCCTTTGACGATAGACGCTACCATGCGTAAGTCTTCAATGCGGGCGTTGGTGCAACTGCCAATGAAAACATAGTCAACAGGTCTTCCCAGCATGGCCGCACCGGGCTCAAGCCCCATATACTCCATAGATTTCTTAAATGATGTCTGTTCGCTAATGTCCTTCAGTTCGTCAAGCGTTGGAATCCGGTCTGTTACCTTAATGCCCATACCGGGGTTTGTGCCATAGGTAATCATCGGCGCGATGTCAGCTGCATCATACGTTAGCACTTTGTCATACTTAGCTCCGTCATCTGTTTTTAACTCTCTCCATCCCGCAAGGAGCCGATCGTATTCCTCGCCCTGCGGAGCATATTTTCTTCCTTTGATATAATTGAATGTTGTTTCATCAGGCGCAATCAATCCACCACGGGCACCCATTTCGATGCTCATGTTACATATCGTCATTCTGGCCTCCATGGAGAGACTGCGAATGGCTTCGCCAGCATACTCAACAAAATAGCCTGTAGCACCACCGGCGGAAATCTTTGAGATGATGTACAGTATAATGTCTTTCGAGACAACGCCTTTCCCCAGCTTGCCGTTGATCTCGATCTTCATCGTCCTGGGTCGATATTGCAAAATACATTGCGTGGCTAATACTTGCTCTACTTCGCTGGTGCCGATACCGAAAGCAATGCTTCCGAAGGCGCCGTGTGTGGAAGTGTGACTGTCGCCACAAACGATGGTCATGCCGGGTAATGTCAGGCCAAGCTCAGGCCCAATAATATGTACAATACCTTGATAGGGATGCCCCAGACCATACAGAGTTATACCAAATTCATCGCAGTTCGTTTTGAGCGTTTCAACCTGGTGACGCGAGAGTGCCTCCTTGATCGGTAGATGTTGATCAATCGTAGGCACATTATGGTCCGCTGTTGCAGTGGTTCTCAAGGCGTTGAATACCTTGACACCTCTTTTTCGCAAGCCATCAAAGGCCTGTGGACTGGTCACTTCATGAATAAAGTGGCGATCGATATATACAACGTCGGGATACCCTTCACTGCGATTCACCACGTGGGCGTCCCAGATCTTGTCAAACAGTGTTTTAGCTTCTCGGCTCATTTCTTTTTTTGTTTTCTTCTGTGTCTCAGTTATTTATATAACAAGTGTTAGTTTGCCCTGCACTGTAAAAAACGAAACCGCCCCGGGATAAATCCTCGGGGCGGCGTTCATATTTTGAATGGTGATCCTAACGTCTTTTCATAATTAAGAAGAACACTAAAGCTTCCAAACTTCGTTCGCTTCTTAACGTACGAAGATGAGAAAACTTCATCCTTGCATCAAATGAATTGCAAGAAAAAATTTACTGCTACTTACAAGTGTTTGGTTGATTGTATACGATTACGCAAGCGTAACGAAGTATGTATTTTCATGTATTGCAAAACAAAACTAAGCAATGTGTTGACCTCAGTAATAAATTCTTTTTTTTTCGAATCGCCAGGCAAAAGAATATTACAATCAGATCGATCCTGTATCGAAGTTCATTAAAGATGTTACTTGCATAGAATTACCCATGTTGTATCGGCGCAGCAATGCTATTCTCATCGAATGTGTCCTCTAGCTTTTCCTGAAGATCGAAGTAAACGTCCCGGTAATCCGTCGCATTTGCATAAGGCCTTATAGCCAGGGTAATCATACCGTCACCGATCCGCTGTACATTCACCGCTGGTTTGGGATCTTTCAAAATCTTAAGATGATTCAACATCTCGACCTCTACCACTTTTGACTTTTTGAATGTCATTGGCGGGAGAAACCGCCGTCGTAATGCCAACGTGAAGTATTCCATGCCTGGAATAGTGGGTTATAGATAGAATAACAACTCCCGAATACTATGTTATAACACGAGCGCAAAGTGGTGAGCGACAATTTTAAATCCAAGGTTCAGGTAAAGTCGGTGAGCATCGAACCGGGTGTGGCCGGAGTCGAGATGAATAGCATCCAAGTTCTCGGCGCGGGCGAGCTGGATTATGTATTCCAATAACATCTTACCATAACCTTTCTTGCGGTGGTCGGGCAATGTCGACAAGTCATCT
>DASUGQ010000213.1:0-3652 GCA_036273935.1 Cyclobacteriaceae bacterium
TAGCGTTCTGACATTTTGTTTCTCGCCTTTTACGGAGTGCAAATGTGCAAATTAATCATGGTTGTGTGAAGAAATCAGGAGGCATTTCTCAAACATTGGTTTCCGATAGGAATGAAATGATGAACGGGAACGTCAGACCTATGATTTTAATGTTAACTTTTTAAAAAATTCCCACATCACAATTCCAAGGCATACTGAAATGTTGAGAGAATGTTTTGTCCCGGCTTGAGGGACCTCCAGCGCAAATTGAGCATGAGGCAATATCGCTTCGCTCACTCCGTTCACTTCATTCCCAAAAACGAGACCATACTTTTTATGGCCAGCCGGGCTAAAATCATCAAGGGGTATACTGGATGTAGTTTGTTCAACGATGACAATGATATAGCCGTCTGCTTTTAAGTTTAATATTGCTTCCTCTACCTTTTCGATATATTCCCAGGTCACAGATTCAGTAGCCCCCAGTGCGGTTTTGTTAATCTCACGATGGGGCGGAGTACCAGTGATACCCGTGAGGATTATTTTTTCCATCCTGAACGCATCTGCGGTGCGAAAAGCCGAACCAACATTATGAAGACTTCTCACGTTATCCAGAAGGATGACGACCGGTATTTTTTTCGTCTCTTTAAATGCTTCAACCGAGATGCGACCAAGCTCCTGCAGCTTCAGTTTTTTCATAGCATGATTCATTCCTTTAACTCGATGTCGATGCGTTGTTTACCAATCCTGAGTTCGACTTCTTTAACGTGAGGTTTCAAAATGCCAATGAGTTTCTCCTGCATATTTTTTGAGGCGTCATTAACAAACTGTGCCTGGCTGGCAAAGCGCCGGGCATCCTTGGTGAATGCATTGACTGCTCGGGCGCGATCTTCTTCATGAACCCAATTCCAAATGCCATGTTCGTCCCTGAATTGAATATCACCCATCGACTCTACCGATAGGATTTTTGGCGTGGGAAATGTCACAACCGCCTTTTGTTTTTCAATTACAATATTGAATTTTTCCCGGAGGTCAAATCCTGCCTTCGCATCAAACGTGCCGGATACTTCAATTTCTTTTGTACTACCCATCCAGGTATTTTTCCAGGTGCAGGTGTGATGAAATTTTTGAGATAAAGTTGCCAGTTCAAGAATATCTGCCTGCTGTTGGATAACGATGGTGTTATTCACCGAAATTTGCGGCGTAAATTGAAAGGCCTCTCGTATGTCTTTGCCGATCTGTTTGGCCCCTTCATAACTCTGGGCTGCGAAACGAGCGGGGATATAAATAAGCAAAACGTACGCCGCAAGGCTTGCCGTAATCAGTAATAGAATAATGAGAATAATTTTCCGGTTGCTGAACATTTACTTAAATATCGAATTATCAATTCCGTGCTGCAAGATTTGTACATAAGTTTTCGTTTCCAAATGAGTCCAGTTTATATTCGCGGATATGAAATTATGTGCGTTCACTTCTCTCTTAGTTTCTGTAACATATATGGTCGCCGGACAATACATTCCAAGGTTTGACGTGCAGGGTCATCGCGGTGCAAGGGGTTTGAAACCTGAGAATACAATTCCGGCATTCATCACAGCGCTGGACATGGGTGTCACCACGGTTGAAATGGACTTAGCCGTAACAAAAGATCATCAACTTGTTCTTTCACATGAGCCCTGGATGTCATCCGACATCTGCCTTGACAGAGACGGAAAACCGGTTGAGGAAAAGGACGAGAAGAAATATAACATTTACCAAATGACTTTCTCCGAAGTGATGCAGTTTGACTGCGGGTCAAAAGGTAATCCAAAATTTCCTGAGCAAGAGAAATTGGCATTGAGTAAACCGTTGCTCCAAGATGTTATCGTAGCCATTGAGGATCATATTAAGAGCATCACCCGATACGAGGTCGACTATAGTATAGAGATCAAGAGTTCACCGGAGGGAGATAATGAATTTCACCCTGGGCCCGAGGAATTTTCGGATTTGGTTTATAACCTCCTTGACGAGTATCTCCCTATGGAGAGAGTGGTTATCCAATCCTTTGATTTTCGTGTTTTAAAATATTGGCATAAGAAATATCCAGCGGTAAGGCTGGCAGCATTAGTGGAAAATACACGATCCATTGATTCCAACCTGCGCGCTCTTGGCTTCAATCCGTCTATATACAGCCCTAACTATAAATTGCTGAACAAACAAAAGGTATTAGCCCTTCATAAAAAGAAGATACGAGTCATCCCGTGGACGGTCAACGAAGACTCTGACATGCTATCGGTAAAGGCAATGGGGGTTGATGGATTTATTACCGACTATCCCGATCGTCCTGCCAAGTACAAAATGACGCTGGGGCTGGGATCAAAATAATGCGATGAGGAAAAAATTTTAGACGTCCATAGATTTAAGTTTTATTCTTTCAGTATCCTTGCAGGATATTTTCAGCTCTTATCACTCACGGTAAAAATCGATTCAATGACTAAAAAATTTGATGTATATGGCATTGGTAATGCCCTGGTCGATATTGTCACGGAAGTAGACGATAATTTTTTTGAGTTAAATGAAATAGAAAAAGGTGTCATGACGCTTGTAGATGAAAAACGACAACATCATCTTATGAAAGTCATTGACATGAAGAAAAGTAAAATGGCTTGCGGGGGGTCTGCTGGTAACACCATTATCGCTGTGAACCAGTTTGGAGGCAAGGGCTTTTATTCGTGCCTCGTAGCAAAGGATGAACTCGGAAAATTTTTTCTTGAAGATCTGAAGAGAAATGGTGTTGAAACAAATCTTAGGTATGAACAACTCCCGGAAGGGATCACCGGAAAATGCCTGGTAATGACATCACCCGATGCTGACCGCACCATGAATACATTTCTTGGTGTTAGTTCATTTCTGGCCCCTGAGCATATTGATGAAGAGGCGATAAAGGAATCAACCTTTATTTATCTTGAAGGCTATTTGGTTGCCAGCCCTAAAGGCCTGGAGGCCATGAAGGAGGCGAAAAGGATTGCAGAGCGGCATAAGGTTTCAACTTCACTGACATTGTCCGATCCAAATATGGTTCGATACTTTTCAAAGCAATTTGAGGAAGTGATCGGAGCCAGCGTAGACTTGCTTTTTTGTAATGAGGAGGAGGCAATGACGCTGTGCGGAACAGACGATTTAAACGTCGCGCGCGAAAAACTTAAACAGGTTGCCAGGCGTTTTGCCATTACATTGGGCGCCAATGGTGCCCTGATATATGATGGCGATACTTTTGTTCAGATTGAACCTTATAAAGTGCGCGCGGTTGATTCAAATGGTGCTGGTGACATGTTTGCGGGATCTTTTCTTTACGGTATAACACACCATCACAGTTATGCTGAAGCAGGCAAACTTGCATCTTTGGCGTCTTCAAGGATAGTCGCGCAATCAGGCCCAAGACTGGAACCGAGGCAGGCAGCAAAGGTTTTGGAAGACCTGATCGCGTAGATTGCGGTATTTCGGCAGAAGTATATCCAAAATTGAAAGCGTATTCAACAGTAATTCCCCGAACAGGCATGCGACTAACATTTCAAAATTGTATTTTACATTCTCAAAAACCCATTATGCAAAAAATATTGTTAACAGCACTATTGATATTTTTTGTTGCCGCAGCCAGTAACGGGCAGGCAAGAAAAATTGAATTCACGGAGTATGATCT
>DASUGQ010000214.1:0-3198 GCA_036273935.1 Cyclobacteriaceae bacterium
GTTGTTCACTTTCGGAGGTTAATAGAGGTAAGGGCTGAAATTGAAAAAATATAAGGACATGAACAAAGTTTTAATTACTGGTTGAATCTTCAATTTTCTTATGTTCGAATTATGGGGAAATATATTATGACTGTGTAACAAATTATTGTTAACCGAATGATGTCGTCATATCGAGAACCGCCTCAACCGAGATTACCACCGATTCTTCCATACAGTTTGTCAGCATGCCAGGTTAGTTTTTTTCCGTACCACATGCGGATTGCTTTCCTGAATTCCACAAACCCGTTTGCTACTAGAAATTCAACTGCCGCTTTGTTTTCTATCGGCACTGTAGCGATGTTGGAAGAGATGTGTTTCAAATTGAGGAGCAGCTCGCCAGCGATTTTTGTAGTAGCCACTACCAGACCTTCGCCTAATGTTGGCATAAAAAAACCCGTCAGGTCGTTTCCCTCAAGCGCAATTGAAGCGTTGATAAGGTGAAGTTCCAGGAGCTTAGTTCGGTTTTCTCCCGAGACCATTTTATCGAGTCTAAGAAGGTCATCCTTGTATTTTGGATGAAAGGATTGGATGATTTTGTTATCGGTTCCATTGGTCTTTCCATCGCGGAAAAAAGAATAAACGGTCTCCTTTTCAAATCCGAGTTTATGATAGACAGGCTCGCCAAGCGGAGTGGCCAGTAATGACATTGTATTTACGAAAGGGCTAAGCCGATCCATAAGGGACCGCGTGATCAATGTGCCGATACCCCGATTTCGCAACGCGCTGTCGACAATAATATGTGCCAGCCAACCTGTGTCCTCATGCAAGATTGCTGTACCCAAACCGACAATCTTGTTTTCATCGAGACATTTTATGGGATAACAAAAATCAGTAGTGGAGTAAAATTGATAATAGGGAGAAATGGGTAGCCACCCCTCAGGTTGCAGGTGAGTTATGTATGGCACGTCTGCTAATGTGAAACGGGCTAATTTCAATCGGGTAGTTTAAAAGTCAAATTTAAATTGATATTTTGATTCGCAGCTGAATACCCATGCATTTCTACAAGCTGGAAAATAAGGAAATTGACAGAATGTTTCTTGAGGGATCTCCGGTTTCATGCAAAGCTGTTGTGCCGGAAAAAGATTATATAACAGGTAAACTGGAAGAAGGCACACTCCTTGTAATCATTCTTTCAAATGGAAAAAAATACAAAGGACAGATCGCGGAGTTTATATGCCGCGTTCACGATGGGGTCGCCGAAGGAGAATTGAAAGTTCTGAGAGCAACATGAACATGCTCATAAATGTGAGCTAATCGTTTGTCGAAGGATATGCAAGGGAACCGCCCCTGCTTGTTTCCAAACGATATTACCTTTCTTAAAAAGGATGAAGGTAGGAACGCCTTGGATTTGATAAGTCGCAGCTGCCTTCGGGTTCCTGTCAACATCGACTTTCAAAATCCGGATTTTCTCGCCCATTTCCTGTGAGAACTGTTCGATAACCGGAGCCATCATTTTGCAAGGACCGCACCAGTCGGCGTGGAAATCCACCAAAACGGGTGTGTCACCTTTTATTATTTCGCTAAAACTCTGGTTCTTACTCATGATGTTGCAATAGACACTTATGTGATCTCTGATGAGGAAATTGAAAAGTCCCTTATTCTGAATTTGCCGGAATTTTTTATGTCCTTAAATCCACCCTTGACATCAAAAAGATTATCAAAGCCCCGTGCTTTTAGGATTGAAATGAAAATCATGGATCGATACCCGCTTGCGCAATGCACTATATAAGTCTTGTTCTTATCGATCGACGCCATATTCTCATTCACGTAGTCAAGCGGAATATTCTCTGCCCCTTCGATGTGTTCAATTCTATACTCGGTTGGCTTTCTCACATCGAGCAGCACCGATTCTTTATCGTCAACTCGTTGGGCGGCCTGGTCTAATGACAAGGAGTCAATAGAGTCAACTTCCTTTCCCGCATTTAGCCATGCTGATACGCCACCATTTAAATAGCCAATTGAATAGTCATAGCCCACCCGTGCTAATCGGGTGACAACTTCTTTTTCCCGTCCCTCATCGGCAACGATAAGAATTTGCTGCTTTACATCCGGAATCAATGCGCCGACCCAGGGTGCAAAAGTGCCATCGATACCAATGTTGATCGAATTCGGGATGAATGCCCTGGCAAATGTCTGCGCGTCGCGGGTATCCAATATAAGCGCACCGGTCTCGTTGGCAGCGGCCTCAAATGCGTCCGGACTTAACGGCTGGCAACCACGCTGCAAAACTTCATCAATGTTGTCATACCCCTCTTTGTTCATTCGCACGTTTTGGGGAAAGTATTTTGGCGGAGGAAGTAACCCTTCCGTGACTTCCTTAATGAATTGTTCCTTGCTGATATCGCGCAAAGCATAATTCGTGTTCTTCTGATGGCCAAGGGTATCTGTCGTTTCGCGTGACATATTCTTTCCACAAGCTGAGCCAGCCCCGTGAGCAGGATAAACAACAATATCATTGGCCAGCGGAATAATCTTTTTGTGAAGAGAATCGTAAAGGTGCCCCGCAAGATCGTTAACTGTGAGGTCTGATTTCTGAGCTAAATCAGGGCGGCCAACGTCGCCTATGAATAATGTATCGCCAGTAAAGATGGCAACATCCTTTCCCGTTTCATCGCGAAGTAAATAACACACCGATTCCATGGTATGTCCTGGCGTGTGCAATACTTTAAAGATTGCCTTGCCTACTTTTATTTCATCATCATCTTCGGCAATATAAGCGTCAAAAGATGGCTGGGCATTCGGCCCGTAGACAATCGTGGCACCTGTTGCTTTGGCAAGATCCACGTGGCCTGAAACAAAGTCGGCGTGGAAATGGGTCTCGAGAACATATTTGATTCTTGTGTTATTTTTTTCTGCTTTTTCCAGGTAGGGTTCAATTTCGCGTAACGGGTCAATTATCACGGCCTCATTTTCGGACGAAACAAAATAAGCTCCTTGAGCGAGACATCCAGTATAAATTTGTTCAATCTTCATAGGCTAAATATTCTCTATGCAAAGTTAGCGCTTACTGACGAATCAAAACCGTGACATATGTCACCAGTAACACGAGTCAGGAAAGAAAAATTTCTTTCAGCAAGATCCACGTTCCGGTTACTAATGTAAACCATCCGAATGATCTCCTGAGGCGTGACGATGGAACTTTCTTTGAAAATTTATTTC
>DASUGQ010000215.1:0-7852 GCA_036273935.1 Cyclobacteriaceae bacterium
GTTCCGAATGTCAATGAGAAATTTATGCGCGTGAACAAGGGCCAGCTGGGAGCATGGCCATACCTTGAGTTGTATGGGGGACCAGCAGATGGTGATGTAGCGCTCTTGACGAAGGTAATCCCTGAAGAAGCATTTATCGATCCCGGTAGCTTTAGCCTGAAGTTCGAGGTCAACACACAGGAGTCAATAAGTGGAGCAATTATGCGCCTGTACCTTGGCTCTGCCGATGGTGCCACTTTTGGTGACGCCCGAAATAACATTTATTACTCGTGGCAGGCTAACCTTGACACCCAGGGAACGTGGGAGACCGTGACTATTCCGTGGGCTGATGTTTACACCGCTAATCAACAATTCCCTTACAATCCGTCAGGGTATGGCATGTATATCTACTTTCATGGACCCAATGCGGCTATCTACAACTTCGCAATGGACAACTTTCGCGTAGTGCCAAACACAAATGATTAACTATTATTTGAATACAATTATGAAAAAGGATCATATAATGAAAATACTCACCCTCATGTGTCTGGCATTGTCATTTGTATTTTTGACATCCTGCGACGATGATGGAGACAAAAGCAGCGGCCAGATTGAATTGCTAAGTTTCGGCCCGTCAGGTATACACCATGGTGATGAAATAGTTTTTATTGGTAAAAATCTTGATAAGGTTACGTCCATTGTTTTTCAACCTTCTGTGGAGGTGCCAAAGAGCTCCTTCACTTCGGTTACCAGGGAACAGATTAAGTTCAATGTTCCAGAGGCGGTTGAGACTGGCAAGGTGGTTTTAAAAACTCCCGATGGTGATATCGAATCAAAGACGGTCTTTAGCCTGGAGGTTCCTGTTGTAATTTCTGACGTCACCCCCGAAGCAAAGCCAGGTACAAATATTACCATCACGGGAGATTATATCAACTGGATTGAAAGCGTAACATTCGCCAGTAACCTGACTGTAGAAAAAGCAAATTTTGTCAGTCAGTCGCAAACAGAAATGGTAGTAACGGTGCCTATGGAGGCCAGAACAGGTTTTTTGGTTTTTGCCACAGGAGGAACGGAACCACTGGAAATTACCTCCCACGATCCCTTGACTGTGACCTTGCCAAACGCAACGGCTTTGAACCCGACATCTATCCGGCATACTGACAATCTTACCATAATCGGTACAGATTTAGATTTGGTGACTAAGATAGAATTTGGTGGAGGTGCTTCTGTTTTGAAAGAAGACTTTGGTAGCCAATCGGAGACGGAGATTGTTGTAGCAGTGCCCGCAACTACTACGGATGGAAAATTGATTCTGACAGCGCCTTCCGGGCTGGAAGTTGAGACTGAAGACGAACTTACAATTATCTTACCCAATGTCACTGCTTTTTCTCCCTCAAACACAGACGACCATGACCCAGGGGTAACGCTTACAATGACAGGAACTGATCTTGACCTTGTAGCGAAACTTACCTTCCCTAACGTGGCAACTCCTGTCACTTCATTTGTGAGTCAATCTCCAACGCAAATTGATGTAGTGATACCCGCAGGTGCGCAGGGAGGTACCGTGGTGATTACAACCATTCATGATTATGTAGTTCCCATTGATGTTTCGTTCGGAGATCAGTTGACGTTAGCGACAGTCATTTACGATGACGCTGTGCATGCTCCGCTCGGCGCTGGTGGTGGCTGGGGCGGCGTAACAACCGATGCCGCGAACACGGAAAATCCCAGGATTGGAACAAAGTCCGTAAAAGTTACATACCCGGGTGGCTGGGGCGGTGGTTGCCAATTCGGAAATTGGAGCGGCCAGTCTGTTTCCACAGCTGGGGCCAGCTTTTATGCATTCTCCATTTTTGGCGGCCCGGGTACAGCTGGAAAATCGATCAACGTGAATGTTGCCGGTAAGCAGGTGGGCGTTGCCATCGAGGAAGGCGCCTGGAAGGACGTAAAAATTCCGTTGGCCGATTTCAATAGTCCTGCAGGAATAAGTGAAATCTGGTTCCAGGATATGGGTTGGTCAGGAACGGTGTACATTGATCAAATTGGCCTCAAGTAATTTTGTGCAACACCTGTAATAAATATGAAGGCCGCCCCATCCTGGAGGCGGCTTTCCTTTTTTAATAGATTGATATTACCTTGAAGTATGCGTGCGTTGACGAAAGCGATTTTATTTTTTTGCCTGTTAACATCCTGTACCGAGAAAAGTGATACGTTGTTTTCAAAGCTTGACGAAGATGAAACCGGTGTCAACTTCATCAACGAAAATCATGAAACTGAAAGGAGTAACATCCTTACCTACGAATATTTCTACAATGGAGGTGGCGTTGCATTGGGAGATATAAATAACGATGGTCTTACGGATATCTATTTCACGTCCAATTTATTTAGTAATAAATTATACCTGAACGAAGGTAACTTCAGGTTCAGGGATATCACGGCGCAATCAGGCACTGCATGCGAAACAGGGTGGAAGACTGGAGTGACCATGGCAGATGTGAACGGTGACGGACTTCTGGATATTTACGTTTGCAGATCTGCCAGCCCTGATAAGGAAAGACGTAGAAATATTCTGCTGATCAATAATGGAAATCTCACCTTTACAGATAAAGGAAAAGAGTACAACCTTGATGATCCTTCATACTCCACGCAGGCAGCTTTTTTTGACTTTGATAGAGACAGCGATCTGGACGTTGTACTCCTTAATCACTCTCTTCTCGAAATTTCCAATGTATTCAATCTCTCAGTCAAGAATTCAAATGTTCGTTTCCCTGATGTGGGCAATAAGTTATATCGAAATGATGGAGGACATTTCACAGATATCAGCGACTCCGCGGGCGTATACGGTTCAGCGTTCAACTATGGTTTGGGGATAAGTTTGTCGGATGTCAATAACGATGGGTGGATCGACATGTACACCGGCTGCGATTATACTGCCAGAGATAAATTATTGATCAATGACCATGGGAAATTTTTCAACGATGTAACCGCAGAGGAGCTAAGCTATATTTCCAAATTTACGATGGGTACCGATATCGCTGATATCAATGGCGATCAGACCATGGATATCGTCACGCTGGATATGCTCCCGGAAGATAATTTCAGACAGAAGCAACTCATGGGTTCTGACCGTTATGATGTTTTCAACACCATGGTGAAGAGTGGACTGCACGCACAGTACATGCGCAATATGCTACACCTGAATAACGGTAACGGAACATTCAGCGAGATAGGTCAGCTGGCAGGAATATCCAATACCGATTGGAGTTGGAGTGTGTTAGTACAGGATTTTGATAACGATGGGGTCCAGGATATTTTTATTACCAATGGTTTCAAGCGCGACCTTACAAATAACGACTTCGCCAAGTTTGAGGCCGAAAAGACAATTGAGGCTGCCCGGAAAAAAGGAAAACAGATCAGTTCACTGGATGTCATAGGAAAGTTTAATGAGAATAAGATCCCCAACTATTTTTTCAGAGGCAATGGTGATTTGACGTTTTCGAATGTAACAAGTGCCTGGGGTTTTAATGAACCGTCCATTTCGAATGGTGCTGCTTACGCGGATCTTGATAATGATGGCGACCTTGATCTTGTCACGAACAACATGAATGAGCGGGCGGGCATTTACAGAAATAATTCTGAAAAGGTTAAAAACAGTTTTCTTACCCTAGAACTTGTTGGGAAGGAAAATAAATTCGGCATTGGAGCGCGGGTAACTGTTTTTGCAGATGATAAGAAATTCGCTCAGGAACTTTTGCCTGTAAGGGGATTTCAATCATCGGTGGATCCGACCCTTCATTTTGGTTTGGGTTCCATTACGCATATCGACTCGTTGTGTGTCCGGTGGCCGAATGGTAATCATCAGACGGTGAAAAATATCCCCGTTAACCAGCGTATTGAAATTGTGGAGGAGAAAAATGATGATGATGCAGGCAATGACTCAACGGATGCATATTTCGTTCAACTTGATGGTTTAGGAGACTTCTCTCACCAGGAAAATGAATTTGTTGACTTTAATATTCAATCCTTGCTTCCGAGAAAATACTCTACGATGGGTCCGGCTCTTGCGTCGGCAGATGTTAATCGCGACGGGCTGGCGGACTTGTTTGTGGGGGGAGCGAAGGGACAGTCTGCGGTACTCTTTCTTCAGAGTCGTGGCGGAAAATATATAAGGAAAGATCAATCAGTATTTGACATCGACAGAACCAGTGAAGATGTTGATGCCATTTTTTTTGATGCAGATCAGGACGGTGATCCGGACCTGTATGTGGTGAGTGGTGGATATGAGTTTGACAACAACGATGTCCTGTTGCAGGACCGGTTATATAAAAATAATGGTAGCGGTGAATTTGCGAAAGCTGCACTACCCTCCCTGGTTTCAAGCGGTTCTTGTGTACGTCCGTCGGATGTCGATGGCGACGGTGATATTGACCTTTTTGTCGGCGGACGATTGATTCCGGGACGTTATCCTGAAACTCCTCAAAGTTACGTCCTGATCAATGATGGCAAGGGTGGCTTTTCGATATCAGATATTTCACCGGAGCTCAGCAAGGCTGGCATGGTGACCGACGCTTTGTGGGTTGATCTCAACAATGATCAACGTGAAGACCTGATCGTTGTCGGTGAATGGATGGGTATTGAAGTTTTTCTAAATGAAAAGGGTTTACTGCGAAAGGCTACATCACGATTTATAAAGGAGAGAACGGAAGGGTGGTGGAATTGCATCGCAACAGCGGACTTCGACGGAGATGGTGACAAGGATTTTATTGTCGGGAATTTCGGATTGAATAATCAGATAAAAGCATCAGAAACAAGACCGGCATCTTTATGGGTAAGCGATTTCGATCATAATGGATCCGTTGACCCGATATTGACCTACTATATTATGGATAAAAATTATCCCTACCCGACTCGTGATGAATTGGTAGATCAGCTACCTTCATTCAGACGCCGCTTTAAGGATTATGCGTCATATGCGAATGCCGACCTGGGTATACTGTTAAATGAAGATGAGCGAAAGCATGCTGAAATGTTAAGTCTTGAACAGATGCAGAGTTGCTTTTTGAGAAACGACGGCGACAGGCTCGTCCTTGTTCCCTTACCGGTGGAGATTCAAATTGCACCTGTGTTTGCATTAACGGTTATTGATATTAATGGTGACAAGAACCCCGATTTCATAGCGGGCGGGAATCTTTCAGGTACCCGGTCGAGAACAGGAAAGATGACAGGTAATACAGGATTTGTCTTTTTAGGCGATGGAAAGGGAGGATTTCGTTTTGTTTCTCCACGAGAGGCCGGCATTCGATGCGTCGGGGATGTGAGACGGATAGTTATTGACAATGGCAAAGTAATATTTGGTGTCAATGACTCACCCGCGCAGATCTATGAGTCGAATGCCAGAAAGCTTAAAGATTAAAAAACAGTTAATCGTCGGTTTTAATTACAAGTTTTGTGACGATCAGCTTAGGAATGAAATATTTGATTTGTAACGATCCATCACCAATCTAATGAAGCAACCCATCTCTTTTCTCCTCATTCTCCCGCTTGTCTCCGCCTGTTCGTCCATGTATAACCTGCAGAATAGTGTGCCATATTCACCGCGTCGAACATTGGATCCACCGGCACATCGTGTAGCAGTGGCCAGTAGTTATGATGTACTCAAGGAATCTTATCGGGACAAAAAAGAAAATCAGTTCCTCCTGCTTATTGATGGAGCCCTTCAGTCAATGAAAACGCAGGTGGAACGAAATTCAGACGTGGAGGTGAAGATACAACGGGGGCGCGCTGTCGTTCCCTCGAAGGAAGATAGTTGTTTCAGCGCCATCATCGCGATGAATGAAGCTGACTACCTGGTGCTGCTGGATTCTTTTAAAGTCTTTTTTGATCAGACTGAGGTGGTGGTGACCAAGACGGATGACGGCAAAAGCCGCGAAGCCTTTTATGATATAGTTTCCTTTGTCAATTATAGGTTGGTTGGAAAATCAGGTTCCTCCGAATCGTTTCCAACGAGCGTTAGAAAATTTCATTCGTCACGAAATGTAGTCAGCGGTTTACTGGCCGCCGGACCTGACATCGTCGCTAATCACAGCGATGCTGTTGAAATAGTCGAATTGAATGTGAAAGAATTTCTTCGGAATTTTTTCCCGGGAAAAGATGAACGTGTCAGACCAGTTTACACTTCTAAAGACTTTGCTAACCTTTCTGCTCATTTAAAATCAGGGGACCTTTCGGCCGCAGTGAAGGATTGTGAGTCACAGACCACCAACGCCGATCGGAAAATTGCAGCGATGGCTTATTATAATCTTGCTGTTTTGGCGGAACATATGGGAGCGTATGAAAAGGTGAGAGGTTTTCTATCCGACAGTCAACGAATGCACGCTACGCCACTGGCAAGTCAAATGGAAGAAGATTATTTATAAAATCTTCAGGACATCAAATCCTTGATTGTGGCTTCCTTTCTTCGAAGGCCGGTGATGAAAGACGGGCAAATGGGGTTCATCCAGATGAACTGCGTCAATCAATTTTTCATTATTTTTATTTTATGATAGAAGTTGGTGATCCGATAGCATTGTATGGCAAAACCAGGTTCTCCATTGAAGAGTACCTTCGGTTTGAAAAGGAATCGCAGGAGAAGCATGAATTCTTTCAAGGCGAAATTTTTGCCATGTCGCGTGCAAGCAACAGGCACAACCTGATTTTTTCTAATCTCTTTACTGGTATTGGGATACAGTTGAAAGGCAAATCGTGCAAGCCTTTTGGCAGCGACATGCGCATTTACGTGGCGGAAAATACCCTGTTCACATACCCTGACATTTCCATTATCTGCGGTGACATCGTATCGGCTCCCATGGATGAAGGCACCGCTGCCCAACCAACGGTACTGATTGAAATATTGTCGCCCTCAACACGTAACTACGACCGGGGTGGAAAATTCAAGTTGTACAGGGATATTCCTACGCTCATGGAATACATACTCGTTGACTCAGAAGCGATTGGCGTTGAAGTGTTCCGTTTGAATAACCGGGGGCATTGGGTGCTGGAAGAATATAAATCGCTAACCGATACCTTACCAATTCCCACTTTAGATGTGACATTGCCACTTTCTGATATTTATGATGGAACGAAACTTTAGTTCCTGTTTTGGATCATCCGGTATAAAACTTCTTTGCGATCTCTTCTAACCTTCCTAAATTATTAGTGCTAACCAATCTTATCATTTATATACGTTTATGAAAAAATTAATAAAAGTACTGGTCGTGATTTTGGTCATCTGGCATCCATCCTTTTCGCAGGAGAAACTCACTGATGAGCAAATCCTTAAGCTTTTCGATGGCCTTCGCGTGGCCGATGTTTCCGATGGCCTGGATATGGTAGGACTTCGTGATGCCGGATTAATGGATACCAACATTGAAGCCCTGTGGAAAGATATTGACAGCATGAAACATTTCTTTTGCGGCATTGCTGTTACTGCAAGGTACGTCCCGACGAATCGTGTGATGAAAAATCCAATGCCGAAAGAAGAGTTTCAGAAGTGGGAGGGCGACTGGTATGGGAAAATCTCCTCAGAACCCTTTGTTGAATTTCTGAAACCCGGATCTGTTGTTGTTCTCGATGTTCAGGGCGATGGTGATACCGGGTCCGTTGGATCAAATAACGGGCTGTCGTGGTACAGCAAAGGAGCGCGGGGAATAATTTCGAACGGCGGCATTCGGGATACCGACGAGCTCATCAAGGAAAAGATTCCCGTTTACCTCGACCACATGAATCGCGGACGAGGGATACGGCCTGGGAGAAATGAAATCGAATCGGTGAACAAGCCGATAACGGTAGGAGGTGTGTTGGTAAGACCAGGCGATGTAGTAGTGGCAGATGGCGA
>DASUGQ010000216.1:0-3209 GCA_036273935.1 Cyclobacteriaceae bacterium
ACCCGGCTTTCTTTATGGACTGAAGAATGAAAAACATCTGGTCGGGCTATCCATTCCATTCGTTCACAACATTTTTGAAGCAGATTACCAGGGTTACGAGAATACAACAGGAATAGGGGACATTCGGATGCTCTACATGGCAGCGTTTACAACAGGCAAGTCGATTGGACTATCCCGTATATCCCCCTATATGGAAATAACAGCGCCGACCGGAAATTCCCAATTAGGTCGTGGCGCCGGTACCTGGCTCTATAAGCCCGGACTACTCTTTAAATTTCAGGCAACCCCCGAAATTAACTTTTATCCGGAAGTTCGCTTTCAATTTTCAGGCAACGATGCCAACAGCCAGGGTGGATCGGATGGAATGCCCGATCCGGAAGATCCGGAGAAGGACGGAAAACTACAGAACCTTTCTTTTCAGATTCCTGTCGTTATTCAGTTAGAATCCGCGCAAGCCTGGTTTTCTCTTAATGCTCAATACATGCAATCGCTGACAGAAGATGAATATTTTATTTTTCTCCGAACGGACTTTGGAAAGATGATTGGAAATAAAACTTCTGCAGCGCTGAGCATCTCCAAGTTTATCGCCGGTCAGCCGAGGCTCAATGTGTGGGTACAGGCAAAGTTCCAATTCTTCCTTTAAAGCGAGCGTCGTGACTCTCCATTACCTTGAGCGCATGCACCTAATTTTCAGCCGAAAAAATAGTTTAAGCTTTCTTGCTTTTTGCATCGCTGACTGGAACTTCCGGAGACCAATAGCGTAATTTACTATATGAAAGTCGTCATTGAAGTGCTCCATCATTCCGACTTTTATGAAATTCGGAATTTCAAATGCAATTGTACCCGTTGTTCCGTGTCCTCACCTGAGTATAATGATTCGTTTTATTTCTGTTTTGTTCGCTCAGGTTTTTTCGAATACAGAATATATAAACGAGATTATGATGTTCACATTGGCAGAGTGTTGATCTCCAAACCAGACTACAGTTATACTACAAAGCATATTGATGAACAACCTGACATATGCTCCGTCTTCGATTTTACTAAGACTTTTTACGAGAAAATAAAGGATTGGTATGGCAAGGAGGCATCCTGGTTTTTTGGAAATAAGGATATCCATTCAATTCTGTTGCATACTTCTCCTGAGATTGAATATCTTCATCGATGCATCATGAACAAATTGCTGCACCTTCAACAGGATAATTTATTGATAGATGAAATGGTTGTTCAACTCGTAGACCGTATTATGCGATTATTGGGAAATGGCACGGCGCCACTCCCGCTTTCCGACAACCTGAGAAAATATCACCTTTCAACAATAGAAAAAGCGACAAATTATTTGTTGGAACGCTTCGATAAAAACATCAGCTTACAGGAACTTGCAGATCACTGTTGTGTCAGCCTTTTTCATTTCAGCAGGATCTTTAAAAATATTATGCAACAGTCACCTTACAAATATCTCTCATCGGTTCGTCTTGCTCATGCAAGAACGCTATTAGAAACTACGCAGCTTCCAGTAACACAAGTGGCCTTTGAATGCGGGTACAATAGCCTCGAACAATTCTCCAATGTTTATCGTCAGTTCTTCAATTCGAGTCCCGTGCATTACAGAAAAAATATTCTCGCGAATCTTTAACCACAGAAAGCAAGAATCTGCAAATAAGACATGATCATTACTTGAAACTTTGGCTACGAAAACAAATCAATTTTCTTATGACTAATTCAAAAATTCTTTACTACGCTAATCGCTTTAACGAAATCTATAATGGCTCACCCTGGTACGGCGAAACGGTAGAAGTAAAATTGAAAGGTCTAGCTGAGGAAAAAGCTTTCGTGAAACCTCAGGGTGCTCATTCAGTAGCAGAACTTGTTGCGCACATGACCTACTGGCGAAAGGGTCTCATCGCTCGTTTGGAAGGTGATTATGGTTTTTCCCCTTCGGTGGAAAGCATGGATAACTGGACTGACATCAGCACGTTGAAAGCCAGGGGCTGGAATAAAATCCTGGATGACTTCAATCATTCCCAACAGAAGATCACTCAACTTCTTCCAAAAAAGAACGACAAGTTTCTTGAAGAAGAATATTCGCCGGGAAGCACCTTTGAATATGTGATACAGGGAATTATTGATCACGACGTATACCATCTTGGACAGATAGGGCTTGTAAGGCGATTCATTAACGGATGAAAAAAATGGAGCTGGTTCGTCGCTGACCAACCGAAGCAGTGAAAAGTCTATTCCTGTTCTACACCGCTTTTCAAGCCAAGTTCTCTTCGACGCATCTCCTCCTGCGTTGCTTCCAGTTCTTCCATATTCTGCCGCATTTCCTCTTCCTGCGAGCGGAGTTCCTCCGCTTGTTGTTGCGCTTTCTCCAAAAGCACTTTTGTCTTTACACTACTTTGCAGGGCCACAATTGAAGCGCCGATAGACTTGCAAACATTCTCCAGAAAATCAAGCGCGTATTGATCAAAAGAATTAAATGAAGCGATCTCTATCAATGCCACAACGGTCTCATTCTGTTTCATAGGATAGACGGTAAGCATGGTCGGATTAGCTTCACCAAGCCCGCTCGTGATCTTCACGTACTCATTGGGGACTTGCTTGAGATAAACCGGCTCGCCTTCCAGGAAGGCCTGACCAATAATTCCCTCGCCGATTTCGATTCTCTTGGTAACAAATTTCTTTTTATTGAATGCGTAGCAACTCGTCAGTTCGATATAGCGATCATTCTCATCATCTTCATTCACAACAAAAATCCCACCCTGCTGCGCTTCAAGATATTTGACAATGAACGCCAAAGTGTGCTGACAGAGCAACTCAAAATTTGTCTGATGGTCACGGATAATGGCAGAGATTTGATTGAGTCCCTCACTGGCCCATTGCTGTCGCAAAGCTTCCTGTTGTCTTTTTTTCATTCCTTCACGCATTGCGAGCAACTCGCCGGAAATATTGTGCTTGTTGGCCTCTGCATTGGACATGCTGAACCCTTCCCACTTCACATCATAGTTACCTTGCGAAATCCCTTTTATGAATCCGGCTGCTTTATTCAGGTTTTCAATCATGTTATTGATGACCTGGTCTTCGTTTTCGATATCCGCTTCAATACTTGAATCGAAGATGAGTTTTCGGTTTTGCTCGTCGAGTAGCATAAAAAGCCTTTTCCTGCGTTGGTAGCTTTTGTTAAGATTCACGATTGTATAAATCAAGGTGGG
>DASUGQ010000217.1:0-11843 GCA_036273935.1 Cyclobacteriaceae bacterium
AGCAACACTCAGTAGACTTACAAGCACCACTATCCTCCATTCATTTGAATATTTTTTATTGATCTTCATAGGTCAGAATTTAACGTTAACATTGAAACCTAAACTTCTGGTACTGGGCAGCTGACCATAGTTGTAACCCAAACTTCCGCTGCTTATTTCCGGATCGATATGCGTTGTATTCTTAAAGAGGATGGCCAGGTTTCTGCCAATGAGCGAAAGTGATACACTCTGCAGGAAATTTTTCTCGAACCACTTCGAGGGCAACGAGTAGCTTAATGACACCTCACGCAGTTTTACATAACTGGCGTCGAACACGGCTGCTTCGTGGTATTGCCTTCCACTGTAGTAACCCATGAATTGGCGGGTAGGTACGACCACATCATTAGGGACGTAGAGTGGAACGTCTGAAGTACCAACGTTTTTCACGCCAACGCCGATGGTACCTTCCTCACGCCCTGCTTCACTCTCCTCTAGCTGCCCGGTAATTCTCGCCAAGCTTGTACCCATGTCATAAATATCACCGCCCATTTTGACATCAACCAGAACATTTAGAGCAACACCCTTGTATTTCACCGTACTGAAAACTCCTCCAAGCCAGTCAGGAGTAATGTTTCCAATAACATGCTGTCCTGGTATGTTGGTTGGGAACCCGTTGGTAAAGATCAATTCGCCGTTTTCTGTGCGATTGAATTTATTCCCATACAAATTACCGTAAGGTTCACCCACTCGCGCCTCGAGAGAAGCACCGCGATCGGTCCAAAGCGTTAAAGAGGATAGGCCTTCAGCTAGTTCAACGACCTTGTTTCGGTTCCTGGAGAAATTCACGCCAACATCCCAGGTAAGGCCCATGGGAAGTTTAAGGATTGTGCCATTCAGGGTTATCTCAATTCCTTTGTTAGTAATCTCCCCCGCATTCAGGGTCAGGCTGGTATAGCCGGATGAACGGGAAATATCGACCGCAAGAATTTGGTTCTTCGTTGATTGATCATAGTACGTTACATCCAAGCCGACTCTGCCTCTAAGAAACTTGAACTCACCTCCCAACTCAATTCCTGTCGTACTTTCTGGCTTCAATTCTGAATTGGCAATGCTCTTGCTCTCAGCAAATTTTGGAACACTTCCGTTATAAAGTCCTTTCGGGTCGAAAACCTGCTGCAAGGAATACGGTGGCGCATCATTGCCAACCTCGGCCCAACTGGCCCTCAGCTTGGCGTAGGATAAAATATTATCATTCAGATCAAACATATCCGAAAGCACTGCGCTCAATGATACGGATGGGTAAAAGAAAGAATTGTTGGCCGGCGGTAGCGTGCTGGACCAATCATTTCTACCCGTTACGTCAAGAAAAAGGAAGTCGTTCAATCCCAGTTGAACAGAGCCAAACAAACTATTCACTTCGGTTTCTTCAATTGAACTCTCGTCTTTATTAGGGCTTGCATTGTTGCCGGTATTGTAAACGCGGTCAATGGTGAGTTGCTCGACAAGGGTATAATTGCGTTTGTAGTAATTTGTCCGATGAACTCCCCCAACCTGCGCAACCACGGAGAGTTTTGAAGCGACAGTCTTATTGAACGATAAAATAAAATCGGAATTCGTTTCCTGGCGCCTCAACACTTCTTCGCTATAGGCACCTCGTGCAAACGCGCCGTTGCGGGTCCTTTCAAATTTGGAAACAACGATACGGGTATCTGTCCAAAAATCCGTCCCTGTTCTCGCCATGACATTTAGCCATGGGGTGATATCATAAGTAATGCAAACATTTCCCAAAAACCGGTCTTTTTCATTGGGCCGCACTAAAACCTCTTCCTGGTAATAAGGATTCGTGAAATAAGTATGCTGCCAATTGGGGGGTTCGGTGTCGCCAGCTTTTTGAATATGAACATCCTCGTAGTCCTTATAGTTTTTTAACTGGTTGAAGTTGACGTGCCGATGATGCCAGATAAAAGTAGAACTGCTTTGGAAACTCCGATTGTCCGATCCGGATTTGATATATTCTCCCATTGCCGTGAGGGAAAGTTTATCCGTAAAATGGTGGGAAGCATTTAGTCGGAAATTATTTCTCCAGAAATTATTGTTGTACACGATACCATCCTGATCCATTCTCCCGATTGAAAGACGGAACGCACTCTTCTCCGTTCCTCCGGTAATTGCTACGTTGGAGGAAATCGTTTTGCCTGTTTCCCACCATTGCTCCCAGTTGTCAGGCTGAGGCACGAGAGGCGCCGTTTCAGTTCCCGTCCACCACTGCCGAACCAATCTCCCGTCCATCGGCGATCCCCAGCTTTCGTCCGTTCCTGCTGTACCTTTGAACCCATCAACCGTTCCGCTCCAACCATCTGCATACCAGGTGTAGCCAGAGCCGCCTCCATATGTGTTTTGAAATTTCGGTTTTACGAGAGGGTCTTCGAACGTAGTTGAAAAGTTAACATCAACACCGATCCCCTGACCCTTCATGCCTGATTTGGTCTTGATAAGAATGACACCATTTGCCGCACGCGAGCCATAAAGGGCAGCGGCGTTTGGTCCCTTCAAAACACTTATTTCAGCAATGCTATTGGGATCAATTTCTGATAATCCACCACCATAGCGCTGGTTGTTATCCCGATCATCTTTTGTTGTGTTGACGGTTTGCTGAATCGGAACCCCGTCCACGACGACGAGCGGCTGATTGTTTCCACCTACTGAAGAAAATCCCCGAATAACAAATTCAGGACTTCCGCCGGGTGTGGCATTACCCATTACCTGCAAGCCGGCAATTCGTCCGGACAAATTGTTCACAACACTCTGCGTGGGCACCTTTGTAATCAAGTCGCCCCCGACCCCTTGCACCGCGTACCCCAAAGATTTTTTGTCGCGTTCAATACCTAACGCGGTTACAACCACTTCTGCAAGTTGCTTCGAATCCCACTCCATCGCGATGTCGATGACAGACTGAGTGCCGATAGTGACTTCCGTCGTTACGAGACCAATAAAGGAAAAGACTAATGTTTCTGCATCAGTGGGAACCTGCAGTGAGTATTTCCCTTCGACATTAGTGATCGTCCCGATCGACGTGCCTTTAACAACAACATTCACTCCCGCGAGGCCTTCGGAACCTTCATTACTTTTTACCACACCAGAAACAACTCGTTCCTGGGCGTGAGCAACGGTGAAACACAAACAACAGAAGATCGCTACATGAATAGAACTTCTGGGGAAAGATCGAGTAGAACATCTCATCATAGATATATAGTTTAGGTTTAGAAAAAGGCCAATCTTGTCGCGGTACATACACCAATATTACCCTTCCCCTACCCGAAATTTTATTCGGCCCTGTGTTGTTCCGTCGATTAAATCTATGTCAGAAAATTATCTAATCGCGAGTAGGTGTAATGAAATAGACAAGTCTAATAAATACATCGTTTTCGAAAAAGCATTTCAGAAAACGTTGCAAGAATAATCTGATTGTCGGATTGTACTTGTGTATGAAGAGCCTCGTCCAAATGTGAGGCTATTGGACATGACTCTACAAACGTAGTAAATATTTTGATGACTGGTTTAATAAAGCATGCAAAAATCTCCTGCGATTTTACATCGCATAAAAAACAAAAAAATATCGCCGTAAGCGACCAATGAAGTTCTGGCGTGTTAACTATTTCGCATTGTCACTCTTAGATAAATTATACGTTCAGTTCTTTGTTCAATTTTAATCCCTCATCTTGTTCATCACGTCCATGCTCTCTGCTCGGATTTTCATCCCAGCTTCCTGCCAAGGCATTTCCGCCCAATACAATCCCGTCTTTCCTTGGGATAGCGTAACCGTTTTCGGTCGTAATGCTATAGTTGAAGTCAGGCTGAGGAATAAGAAATAAAAGCCGCCCCGCGACAGGCATCATATTCGAATCATTAAAAACCCACATAGTTCCCAAACCCGTGCAATTCATAATGCATCGTTAAATTCTCATTCTATTCATCACCGTTTGCAGCGCATAGACTACTTTTTCAGTTTGCTCTTTACTGGGGTTTTCATCCCAACTTCCAATGAGGCCATTTCCTCCAAGAACAATTCCGTCTTTACGAGGAATTGCCGAAGCGCCTTCCGTTGCTATCCGGTAGTTAAAATCCGGTTGCGGAATTAAAAATGAAAGTTGTCCTGCAATCGGTGTCATGTTTACATCGTTGAATAATTGCATGGATCCAAGGCCTGTGCAGTTTAGAACGCATTTCTCTGGTAATGCGTCGATCTCCTCCAACGATTTAAATTCTTTTATTAGTATGTGTCCGCCAAAGGCGTGAAAGTCACTGATAAGTCTGTTCAGATAAGAAGGTATATTGAAAACCATGGTCGTTTGCATGCTGACCTTATCAACATGAAACGGGTGTTCTTTTTGATTAAGAATTTTCCGATCCGGCAATAACCCATCGATTCTCAATGGGGCGAATTGAGTGTCCGTACCTCCTTCCTGGTCAATACTTGTATTTAAGTTATCACGGACAACATATCCGTCAATCCAGTTGACAACATCACCAAGGCCAAGGAGATTTTGATAGGTCCTGAAAGAATAGTGAGCCGCTTTTCGCCAGGTCGCTTCAAACTCGGGAGTTAAGTAGCTCGTCTCTAATAGTCGTGATCCCGGCGACCAAGTCCCCGTTGCCTTACTCGAGGTGACAAGGGGCGGCAATGCCTTGGTGTAAATAGTCACTTCATGGCCTCGTAGCTGGAGCAATCTCGCCGTCGTTAATCCAACAACGCCAGAACCAAGAACTGCAAATTTTCTTTCGAGTGTTGATTCCGCAAGTTCGGCCGCAAGATTTCCTGTGCCCCACGATAACGACCAACCGCTTCCCCCATGACCGTAATTATGAACAACGGTTTTGTTTCCAAGGGATTCTTGTTCAAGCCTGAACCCATTTTTTCGAAACGGCCTGAGGCCAACGGTTTCCTTGATAATCCGATCGAGTGAAACCTCAAGCCTGGGAAACTTCCTGATCTTATTAGAGGCGATGAAGTTCCGATCAAAAAATTTTTGTGAAACCTTCGGCGACGTGCACGAGGTGGCCAATCCCGTAATTAGGCCGGCGCCTAAAACACCCGATATCTTCAAGAATTTACGCCGATCTGTGTTGTTCATGTTTTTGAAATAATTTTAATAATCAGCGCAAACGATTGATTAAATCCTAATTTATTCGACCTGAATGCATCTATTTTTTAAAAAATTTCAAATTTTCTATTGAAGTTTAAAGGCTAAAATTTATAAGCGGTTAAAATTTGATTTTTCAACCAATTGCATTTTGTAAGTAGTCCTCAAACACCTAATCATTTAAGCCAATGAAAGAACTGTTATTGATTGTGATGGGCATTCTCAGTCTGGAGGGTGTAGTCAGCGCTCAAAGTGATGGCGTGATCTTCAAAGGAAATCTGAAGTCATCAATTTCAACGGCAGCGATTGTGTCCGCTGGAAAGAAGTATTATTCCTCTTCAGGCACAACACGACCCATAGTTGATTCCACCGCCGCAGAAGGTTCGAGAGAACGGTACGGGGATACAAAGACGCAAGCATTAGGAATCCTCGGAAAATTCAAATCCACCCTCGCCGAGGAGGGACTCTCACTAAGCAACGTTGTCTTGATGCGGGTGTACATTGCACCCGACACGAAAACCGGTAAAATCGATTTTCAGGGACGGCTTGATGCGTATGCCAACTATTTCGGAACGAAGGAAAATCCTGCAAAGCCAACACGATCAACTTAGGCATAGCCCAACTGGTAAATCCGGAGAAGTTTATTGAAATAGAGATCGTGGCTGTCTTTTAATTCAGGCGCCCGGCAAAGCAAAAAGGTCAGCCTGGAGTAGGCTGACCTTTGTTAATAAATTTAGCGCAAATCATTTTTGATATCATTAACCTCTGTTACAGTCAGATTTCCTGGTACCATGAGGGAATTACCGGAGGTTCCAGATACTTCAAAGTAAGGTTGGCCAGGAACGTTCGTCAAGTTGTATATCGTCGCAAAATTTCCATTGATAAGTCTATGTTCATTAAATACCAAATTATCATTTCCGTCGTAGATCTTTATGGAAATCTTCTCAGAGCCTGAATGCGAAGATGAAAACAGGTAACGGCCATCGCCCAGGCTTGATACATGTGAATAAGTAGGTGCGGTATCGTTATTGTAATTCACGATAACAATACGCTTTTCATCTCCGTTGTCAATTTGAATGACGTATATTCCTTCTGACACAGAAGAGAAATTGATGGGCAGCACAAAATCTCTCTGGTTTTGAATCGATTTTTTAACGATGAGGTTACTTCTTTCATCTTTAATTGTAAGCGTCACTGTTCCTGTTTTTGCGCCAAGGTAGTTAATAAGATAAACACTGGACGAATCCCTGCGTGTAACACTCAAAGTAGGTTCCAGATTAATAGTCGCGCTGTTTGCTGCACCAACTACAAAACTGAATACCGTAATGGCTAATAATGTTAATTTCATATTATTGGTTTTATGGTTATTCTTTAAACTAATTTCTCTTTACACGTTCGCAAGCCAAGACTTTTTTTACAAAACAAAATTGCCTTTTTCCCAGCCCGGACGCCTTACACAACCCTGAAAATACATTGCATCTTTTACTGATTCAGATAGATCAATGAGTGGGTGCACGTTCCTGAACCAGGACTCTTGTTACTATGAACTCCATTTCACTAATGGCCGGACAGTTCACTAACGTAGTCTGTTATTCCGATAATAAGCTTTAATGTTGCTTCTTATACAGGGCAATTTTGGATGGACTTCCAAAAACAAAAAAAAGTTTCGTTCTCACCCCCTTTGCGCACTTCACATCTTTTATCATATCTGCGAATTCGTGAAAATTGATGTGCAGCGGGTTAGCCTTATGTTGAATATTAGTGGTGAGACCATAGATAGCCTGTTCGTCCTCTTTTTGGTATGTATTGAATATGCGGTCCCACAAGATAAGCGTAGCGCCAAAGTTCTTGTCAATATATCTTTCCTGCGATCCGTGATGAACACGGTGATTTGAAGGTGTTGCAAAAATATATTCAATAAACCACGGGAGCCTCCGTATATACTCCGTATGAACCCAGAATTGGAAAAGAATAGCCACCTGATTCGAAACAAAAAAAATTATGGGGTGAAACCCCAACATGCCAACCGGCAAAAAGAAAATAGTTTTAACATATTGAACCCAACTTAACCGGAAAGAAACGGAAAGATTATAATGTTCACCTGAGTGATGTGCAATATGGGTTGCCCACCAGAGTCGTTGATGGTGCGAAATACGGTGGGCCCAATAACTGCAGAAATCGAAAATAATATAACACGGAATCAGGGTCCACCAATTCAATTCCATTCTCCATGGAACAAGATTATAAATCCATATCATCAGATAAAATAATACGACCTTGATCCAGGTGCTTATCAGAATATTTCCAATGCCCAGGCCCAGAGAACCTATAGTTTCCTTCTTATTATAATATTTTTTGTCCTGTTTGTACGAAACGAATGCCTCAACCAAAACAAAAATGAACATAGCTGGAATAGCCCAGATAATTATTTCAGGAGCACTGTTCTTAATGTATTCTACTTGCTCCCATGAAATTTTATTCACCCCAAAAAATAAGGATATGTTCATGTCTCTGACTATTGTGAAGTGGATACAGGTTCCAAAATAAAAGAAGGTCGGAGATTTCTCTCAGACCTTCTAAAAGCGAACTATACTATTTTGTATTATCAACGCCCACGTCCTTGATAGCACGCCCCAAATCGTCCATGTCATGATTAAACTCGCGTTTGAAGGATGACCATTTGCTCGTTTTCGTTCCATCGGATTCCTTGATTTTCTTTTTCAAGAGATCATTCTTTTGCTGCAAGACAACGACTTTCTCCTCGTACTTTTGTTCAGTGTCCTTGTTTTCATTCCAGCTTTTTTCTTTCAGCGTTGCAATCGTCGCATCATTTTCACTGATTTTAAGCTCGGCTTCCGCCTTAAACTTTTGAAAGTCGGCAGCAGAATCCACTTTTGCCTCTCTCAAATCATTCTGAGCTTCCAATAGATCTTCTCTCGCTTCGCCGGCTTTTTTATTTTCTTGTCCAACCACGGAAAAGGCTGTCATTGCTATAACTCCAGTCATAGCATACGTTAAAATTGTTTTCTTCATTTTTTTTTGTTTAATACCTTTTTTATACTAATACGCAAAAGTGCTGATATTCAATTCTGGAAGTATTATACGGAACTGCAAACATCTTGCATCATTCACTGACTGCCTGGGCGAATTTTATCTGATCCAACGTTCAATAACCAATGTGGCCTGATCTGAGGCTATTCAGTCAAACAAAAAGCTGACTCATGCCAACGGTGCCCTTGATGCCTCAATTAATGTATTATGGGGTGACCCGAGTTAAGCTAAGTCAGAACTATTCCCAGATGATTATATTTTACTCAAGTTGATCGCCAACGTACCTTTCGAAGTCAGCCAAAAATGTAATATTATCATGGCTGGACTTAAACAGGCCTTCGGTATGAGAAACAGGCTGGTAATCTGACGTTATTAATTCAACAAGTAGTGGATTAGAGTGAACCCAATGCATTTTTACTTTATGATCCTTCAGGAAAGAAATAACAATGTCTGCTTTGTGAACATCAGGCAACGACCAAATCGCTTGTTTAAGCACATTTAGTTCATTTGTTACTTTCGGATAGTTCTTTGCATCGAAAAGTTCCAATTGACTAACCGTGTATTCGCTGCGTGGAAACATCATGACTATTTTGTTTAGATTTTTGAATATAGTGACTTCGCTAGTGCATTCGTTGCACCTGCTGCCGGTCCTTATCCCAAATTGCGATCTCACGATTCACTTCTGCCTCATGAGATATCATCGCCGTGTGGCTGTGGGTCTTAGCGCGATGAATGCGCTCTCCCAGGTTTATTACGAATCGAACCCTGTATTTGTAGATTATATCAATTCCAACGACTGTTTTGAAATTGCGCAATGAAGATGGGTCTGCCAGGCGCACCCCTTTAGAGCCAACTCTTCCTCTGATATCGATAATATCTGAATGTGCGTACATCTTTGTTGAGATAAATGCTTCATTAATGAAGCCTGCAAAGATGACTGTCTTTATAGGTGGATGCATTACACATCAAAAATAAAAGTTACACTCTTCACAGATAAGCAAACAAATAAGCATGGAAGAGTCATCACCCCGTAAATTCACACCATTGACCAATACAACAGGAGTTTCATCAGACTAACGTTTTGCAGCTGCAACAAATGGTTACGTTCGATGCTAGTAGGTCAAAGTTTTCAGATTGACCATCTTCCGCATTTACTTTCCATCCCAGAGAATGAGGAAACCTCCATGTAATTATTTCTGTGTCGCGCCGAAATTCCCATCAAAAACGCCTACCTTGCCCATGCTTGAGCCCTGAGGCAGGAAAAGAAAATGAAACTTTACATAAAATTCATGGTGAGTCTCCGGTGCAAGTTGATGGTAAACGAAGAACTTAAGAAACTGGGGCTTCACACCACTGCACTCGATCTTGGATTGGTAGAAATCGCCGAAGACATTACTGATGAACAACGGGAGAAATTGAAAGCAAACCTGCTGAAATCAGGGTTGGAACTGCTGGATGATCAAAGGAGTATTCTGATCGAAAGAATTAAAAATGTAATCACGGAAATGATCCATTATTCCGATGAATTACCCCTGCAAAATTACTCGGATTATATCAGCGAGAAATTAAATTATGATTACACCTACCTGTCCAACATTTTTTCAGAAGTAAAGGGCATTACAATTCAACAGTATATCATTAACAATAAGATTGAGCGTGTGAAGGAATTGCTTTTGTATGATGAACTCAACTTAACAGAAATCTCTTACAAACTCCATTACAGCAGTGTGGCCCACTTATCCAACCAGTTCAAAAAGGTTACGGGTCTGTCTCCTTCTTTTTTTAAGAAACTCAAGCTGAAACGAAAGGAAAATCTGGAAGGGTTGTAATCTTTCAAAACAAATCCGCGATTTTAAAATTTAGTCTTTTACAGGTTGAAGGATTGTCATGAAAAAACTGTGATATCTGTAAGGTTCATTGAGCTGCCTGTAACACTTTGGAAGGAGAATGTCATCACCTTTGTTCGCGATTAAATTTTTAAATCATTAATAAAATGAAACCAACAACAACACAACTTTACGAAGAAGTGGCTGCTGAAAATCAAAAAGGGATTGAAAATCACAAAAAGACGGCAACTCTTTTGGAAGCGGCTGCGAAGCACCACCGGGAAGCAGCAAGACATCATAGTGAAGGTAATCATGACAAGGCTGCACAAAGCACGATTACGGCACAAGGATATTTGAGCCTGGCTATCGAAACGCAACAGGAAGACATAAAACACCATGCCTTGAACGATCTTTCGTCAAATTGAACTTGGCCTAAAATCATTCTGCCAAAATCCAATGACCCACATGATGAGCAGTACCGTCGAAAAAGTATTTGAAAACGTAAAGTCAGCTATAAGAGAAGATATGTGAATCGTGTAACTTCTATTTGGATTTTTGTAATACGTAGCAACTGGGATTGTCTCAACTTTGTTTAAGTAATTCTTCACAATTAACCACCACAAAATGGATGCAACACAAAAGAGCGTCACTGAACCGTTTAAGATAACAGGGGATTGGAATGTTCAGTCAAAAATCCTCAAACAAAAGTTTTCTCAACTCACCGATGCGGACTTGAAGTTCGAACCGGGTAAGGAAGACGATCTTCTCAAGCGAGTGGAAACCCGATTGAATAAAAAAAGGGACGAGGTCGTTAACATTATTAGAAAAGGTCAACCCGCGAAGACCTGAGTATCCGACCGAATTCTGATTGTGCGAAGTTGGCTTAATAAAAAAGACGGGGCTTAAAAACCTGTCTTTTTTTATTAGAAGTTATTCGGCTTTAACATGTCTAGCATGGAAACTATAGAGATAGAAAAATCGAAAGTCTTTATCATTGTTGAGATCTTAGAATACGTTTCAAACTCCGTGGTCATCAAAACTATCATAAAGAAAACAACAGGAAATGTAAGTGCCGTTTCGTTTGACTCCGGTGAGGCACTAATGGAAAAAATTTCGCCATTCGACACCTTCATCCAGGTCATTGACGGAAAAGCTGAAATTGTAATCGATGGCCATTCCGCCATACTGGAAACCGGCCAATCGATTATCATCCCGGCCCACACCCGTAATACAATAAAGGCGAATGTCAGGTTTAAAATGATTTCAACTATCATCAAAAGCGGATATGAAGAGTTATCATAATGGATATGCAATAACCTAAATAAATGTTATTTATTTGAGCAGCCTGAAATCACTTTGTACCGACACATTTCAATGCGTTCGACAGTCATTATTTTCTTATTAATCAATTAAATCAAGCAACATGACACGCTCACAATCTTCTGGCATTGAAGGGAAGAGCATCGAATCTTCTATTCAAAATCACGAAAAAATTATTTCTCATCTAAGAGCCGCAGCGAAGCATTTGGCGGAGGCTCCGCAAGTCGTACATTTTGATGGCCCCTATAAGCGAGTATTAGATGGGACTTACGCGCAACCACCGTTGAAGCAAAAAAATTGAATCAATATTTGTGTATGGCGTCAGGATAAAGAAGCGACACAACATAATTGCCGTTTTGGTCCCATTTGCCATAGCAGACTGGCAACCCTGGTTGAACTTATTGCAATTGAAATTGTCCCTGGCTTTTAACGTCAGCGAACGAATACATTATAGCTTTTCAATCACAAGATTGTGATTCGTATAAATGCAAATGTCGGCAGCAATGTTGAGGCTCTCACGAACAAT
>DASUGQ010000218.1:0-3703 GCA_036273935.1 Cyclobacteriaceae bacterium
GATTTGCCCGATTTGATCCGCCGGTGTGATGTAGGCGTAGAGAAAAGGACGGTACGCCTGGGTCACATTAGCATACAACTGGCTCGAAGCATTCAACTGAAATTGCAATCCCACACCGAACAGGGGAAAATTTCTTGACCCCGTGTAGGCTACGGGAACCGAGGCATGATCGATCACCCCGGTTTCTTCACTGTCAATCACTTCGTAGCGGAAGCCCGGCGTTACACTGAGTTTCTCGTTGAGTTGAAACATGTTCTCGGCGAAGAAGGCGTAGTTGACAGTATGAAAGCGAAGGTCAATTCCATAAGGATCAATCAGGCTTAAGTCGAAATCACTGCCGGTTGTTCCGACTCCCTTTTGTTTCCGCCTGGTAATCCCGTTAAAATAACGCACACCACCTGCGAGCGTACTTTTTATTTTTCCAATGTCGTATTGGTGGAGTACACGCGCTTCCAGGGTGAAGCTGCTGTAAAAGTCGCGGTCAACCTGTCGGGGGTTGTAACTTCCAATGTCGGTGTTCAGGGTATCTTCAACATCGGGTGTGTTAATAAACTGCACGCTGCTTCGCTCGCCCCACAGTCCGTGCGTTGTGACGGTAAGCTTTGTTCGTGAAGAAAGATTATAGGAGAACAGCAACGCGGGAATGTTGATCTTCGGACTGAAATAATTACGCGTGCGGTTGGATTGCCGCGGATCTTCTTCGAACTGCTCGTCTGTCAACCCGCCGGCAATTTGTTGCACATAGTCCATTCGGGAAAACTGGAACGCGAGACTTCCTTTCGCGTTGAAGTGATAAGTTACATTGGCATGCATCGCCTGGTAATCATAATCTGAGTTCGGTCGCCACCCGTCGCCGTGACGATTGTCGTAATAGGCGTAGTAACTTACTTTTCCCTTTGCTCCCCCGATGGAGTTGAACGAATTGAAAAATCCATATGATCCTGTGGTTTGCTCACTTTCGACAGAGATTACTTTGGTGGTGTCTGGCTCTTTCAAGACGTAGTTCATCATACCGCCAAACTGACTTCCAAACTGAAGGGACGATGAACCCCTCACCAGTTGCACCTGGCGCACAGCCTGCATCGGAACGGTATAGTGATTTTCAGGATAACCAACAATGTCTGAGTTGGTGTTGTAACCATTCTGCCGCATGTTCATTTCAATAGCGCGGTGCGCATCAACCCCCCGTGTGCCGATATTCATTTGTGTGCCGGCTCCATCCATGTCCCACAGGTTGACACCAGGGATCCTGGCGAAAATCATGCGACTTACATTTTGTGCCAGGTTGGCTTCACCTGACCGCATACTGACTACATTGGTTTTCTTACCAGAGTAAATGGCCATACCACTCACTTTCGGCAGGAATGATTGCGCGTCGCGATATCCTTTTATCGTCACCGACTCAAGCATCTTTGATTCCAAGGTGTCGCTTTCACTTCCTTCCTGGGCGAATACCCGGGAAGTTATGAAGCACGTAAGCAGTACAAATATTAATGTGTATTTATTATTCATAGGCTAGGGTATAGACTGATTCATCGTAGCGCATGGACTTGAGCTACGAGCATTACTTTTTTGATTGAGCCAGCATGAACTGGCAGATTTACATGGGTAACACGTCAGGCGTGAAAATCAGGTGGCCTGAGGGTTTGGGGAGTATAAACGAAAGAATAATAATTGAAATAAATCTGGCCTGCCAGATCGCGATGCCACGCGGCAACGTCCGCCACTATTTCGGTCTTACTGGGTATGTAGTCTTTCAGAAAATTAATCTTGGCCATTGTCTTTTGCTGCGAAGGAGTATCGCTGAATGTTTTCACGTAATCGGAAATGGCCGCATTGATTTTTTCCATGCCTTGCACAGGGATACACACAATTTGCAGCGTGTCCTGATAAACACGCTGCTTTATAATCTGATAGTTATTGTTTCCATATTTGATCTTGCCCGAAGTCGCAACAAAATCATCTGAGTCGGTGATCGGATAGGGGAGATTAAGTGGCATCTTAATAATAAGACTTCCGCTAAGCTCATGCGTGCGGCTTTCAACACGTTCGGTAATTCTGCTCTCAATCCGGCTTTTTGTGATCATGAGCAGACCGTAGTAACCAATGATATTGGCCAGGAACAGTAACAGAAAGCATATGCCTGCTAATCGTCTCATGCGAAATGCCTATTTACGAAATTAATATTAAAAATAGAAAGACCGGATTTTCAAATTGCCAGGCGGCAGCCAGCATCAGCTCTTAACCAACACTTGCAGCGTGGATCTCGACACCTGTTCCATTAAAAGTCCTTTGTGTTTGCGATAGGTTTCGAATGTTTTTGTATCATAATTCTTCACCGTTATCAGGGTAAGTCCCACGTTGTAATATACTTCAAACTGTTCGTGGAGTTTTTTAATGAGGGCGGATACTTTGCTTTCACGAAAGTCAATGCAGAACGAAAAACTGATGGCGGAGTTTTGCATCATGTTGATCTTCACATCCAGTTCAGACAAGACGTTAAAGATCAGACCCATTTGCTGCTCGTTAATGAAGCTGTAATCGGTCACTTTGCAGGAGATGAGACATTGGTTGTCCTTGAATACAATCAGGGGAGGAAGATCAGGAACCTGGCAGTCGTGAATAATGGTGCCTGGCAATGAGGGATCATCAAAGTTTTTCACCAGCAGCGGAATGTTTTTGTTGGCGAGTGGCTTGATGGTTTTAGGATGGATTACTGATGCTCCATAGTAAGTCATCTCGGCAGCCTCTTTATAAGGGAGCTCAGTGAAAACAATCGAGTCAGGCAGCCGTTTGGGATCTGAACTCATCACGCCGGGCACGTCTTTCCAGATCGTAACTGATTCTGCATTTAAGCAATAAGCAAAGATTGCGGCAGTGAAATCTGAACCCTCGCGTCCCAGGGTTGTCGTAAAACCTCTTAAGGTGCTTCCGATAAATCCCTGTGTTATGATGATGTTATCGTCAAGCCTGCGCTCGAGGGTTTCAATTTTCTCTTCTGTAAGCTCCCAGTTGACTTTCCCCTCACGGTATGTTTCATCAGTAACAATATATTGCCGGGCATCGACCCAGACGGACGAGATGTTGTGCTTCAGGAGAAAGTGATGAAGAATGTAAGAAGAGATCAATTCACCTTTTGAGATCACCTGGTCATAAACCTGGTCGAACGGATATGGAAGTTTCAGCGATTCTTCAAGTTCCTCAAAAATCTTATCCAGTACTCCGTGAACGAGATGATCGGTGGGAAAGAGTTCGTAAGTGATTCGGGTATGAAAATTTTTTATGTCCGCCAGTTCCTTCGAAAAATCTTTTTTTGCATGCGAAAGTTCATGGATTTTCTCCAGGGCATTAGTAGTTTTACCGATCGCTGACACCACCACGAGGAGCGGCTCACCGGGATATTGCTGAATGATTTTAAGCGTATTCCGTATGCCTTTCGGGTCTTTAACAGAAGCCCCGCCGAATTTGAAAACTTTCATTTCCTGATTGAAGAATATTTATTTGTGCCCCTTTGTGTCTTAGTGCCTTCGAGGCCTAAACAATCTTGCCATTAAGGCATTACGACACAAAGAAGCACGAAGATCAATTAATTTAACAATATTGTAATCAAAGATCATCTCTTGGGGGCAAACTGACAAATATGGAAGAATCACGCATCGCACAACCCATCGGTACCGCCCTGGACCGGTTCATTAAAAACAAC